>CAXUND010000004.1:0-69679 GCA_964252445.1 uncultured Acidobacteriaceae bacterium
TCTTTGGTGCTGCCGCCCTGGTTGCGCAGACAGCGCCCGCCAGGTCCGCCGCCAAGGCCAGCCCGCACCGCCGGTCGCTGGCTCAGACAGCACCCTGCCCGGCCGCATTGCCGCCGCCCGAAGTTCCTCCGGGGCTTCCCCCGGCGGTGGGGACGGTGAAGGTGCAAACCACATTTGCGCTTCGCTACGTGGACACGCTCGTCGGCACGGGTGCCGAGGCGGTCGCGGGCAAGAGCGTGTCTCTCCACTACACCGGCTGGCTCGCCTCGGACGGCACCAAGTTCGACTCCAGTTTCGATCACCCCGACCAGCAGCCGATCCAGCTCACATTGGGGGCCGGCCGCGTCATACCCGGGTGGGATCAGGGCATTGTCGGTATGAAGCAGGGCGGCAAGCGCCGCCTGTTCATTCCCTACCCGCTTGCGTATGGCGCGAGTGGCCGCCCGCCAAGGATCCCGGCGAAGTCGGACCTTATCTTCGATGTCGAGCTGGTCGATGTTTCAGACGCAGCGCCAACAACTGCTACGTCGCCAGTCTTCCGGCAGCCGCCGATGCGGTCGCCCGCAACGACGCCTGCGGCGGCCACTACGCCGGCGGCTCCGGCGGCTGCGGCAAAGCCGGCCACACCTCCGCAGTAGCTGCGGCTCAGAGCCGCGGCGCGTTCCGCTGAAAAAACATTCCGGAGCAGAAGAACACGACCGCGATTGCGAGCGAGCTGAGCGCCCGCTGCCGCTCGCCGTGGTGAATGGCGAGTGCGGCGACAAGCCACCAGACGCCCGAGCCTATAAACCAAATGATGTAGGAGTGCGCGCGCATGCACACCAGTATGGCCAAAAGCGGCGCGGCTGGCGAGTCGCCGGCCGATCTCGATCAAATCACACCACGGCAGCCAGGCTAAGCCGCGCCGCCAACCCTGCTATACTCAGGTGGTTGTCCCCTCCCCGGAGGCGCGTAGCTCAGTTGGTTAGAGCGCTACCTTGACACGGTAGAGGTCGCTGGTTCGAATCCAGTCGTGCCTACCATAAAGCTTAAGCATCAGTGCTGCAAAGCGGACTGCTTCTTTCTCATCCATCAAGGGTGCTGAAGGGTCCTGATGGATTGTCAGCGCGAGCTCTGGACTCACGGAGTGGTCCGACGGCTCGAGCGCGACGGCTACCCCAGTCATCTGCTTACACTCGGACTCAGCAAACACACCAGGGAATCAGCCGGCCTGGTCTTGTGCAGGCTTGTCTACCAGGCGAGTGTCGGCGGCAGAAATTCTGCAAACAGGTCGTCGTAATACGGCTTAAGCTGCTTGACATCAGGTTTCGTGTCGGCCTTTGAGTAGAGGTCGTACTGGTTGAACTTGAGCACCCACTCCAGCATGGACCGGTCCTTGTCTGAGCACAGATGGTCGTAAGCGCCATGGCGATGCCATGGGTAGAAGGAGTGAAAACGAAGCATATAGAGCGATTCATCTCGCAGGTAAGGTTTCATTACCTCGGCGATATAGCCGTCGTGACCAAATGACATGTGCACATTGTCCAAACCGCAATTGGGCTGGTAGATGCCGTACTTCGTCTGCAGCTCGGGTATGTGGCGGTCAGGATTCTCTGCGAAGTACTCAGGAAACACGATGTCAGGGGACCAGGCGCAGCCGACAGGAAACGTATCGCCGACGACGCCCCACTGCGGCTCTCCGTAGAGGCAGAGGCACTTGCCAAGATCATGGATAAAGCCCGTCAAGATCATCCATCTTGGTTGATGATCTAGGCGCATGGCCTCAGATGTCTGGAGGAGGTGCTCAATCTGCGTCAGGTCAGTGTCCGGATCGCTGTCGTCTACCAGGGTGTTCAAAAACTCGGCCGCTTCCCAGATGGTCTTCTGCCCCTTCTGCAGACTGAAGTAGGTCTTCTCCTTCTCGAGGACATACTCAAGGGTCTGGTGTTTGTGGTTGAGCCGGTAGAACTCCGCAACCCGGCGGGTGGCAGCAGCGTCGTAGACGCGGAACTCCTCTTTCGATTTGCCTTCCTTATAGCGGCCTTCGAGGAACTCGTCCCATTCTTCAAGATCTGCAAGAGGCGCGTCTGCGGTGACTGCGGCTGTGTGGGTGCCCATTTCGACTCCTTGGATAGCGGAGGACCCGTGCCCGACGCCGCTACATTATCGCAACATCTACCAGAACCGCTATTCTGTCTGCAATACAAAACGGATGAGGGTAAATCCGCGAAGGTTTCGCTCAGCAGGTTTGAAGTGAATCATGCCAGCGGTGCCCGTTCTTGACAGTGCAGGTGGGGATGGTTAGAGTGGCCGACGGCAGCGAGAACGTGCCCTCAAGGCGAGGACATTTACCCACATGAAATACCTCCCGATGGCGAGGGCAGTGCTCTCAGATATCCAGTTCTGGGTTCCAATGGCAGTTCTCGCGATTGGCGTCACTCTGCTCTTCCTTCTCAGGTGAAGGAAAGTCCCGGTTCAGAGACTGAACTCCTGCTGTGAAGGGTTGAGCATGGTAAGAGCTGAAGTGAGTAGCGGCTCGGCGCTGCACAAACTAGGAGTAGTGTGTGGACTCGCAGCAGGTGTGTGGTTGGGTGCTGCAGAGGCGCCTACCAAGCTGGTCAACGCCGGCCTCTCACCGTTCGCCGTCTCGCTCTTCATGGTGACCGGCGTTTTTACAGCACGATGGACTTTTCCGACGCTGCTGAAAGGGACCTCCTACGTCTTTGCTGACCTTGGGAGCAAGAGGCATCTGATTGTCTGGGCTCTTCTTGCGGGCGCGCTCTGGGCTGTGGCAAACACGCTCACCGTCTTTGCAATCCGCGACGTTGGTCTCGCAACAGCCTTTCCGCTGTGGAACACAAACTCCCTCATTGGCATCGTCTGGGGGCGTGTACTGTTCCGCGAGCTTGAGGGGGCCGGGACGAAAAATATAGCCAAAGTCGCAATCGGTGCAGTGCTGATCGTCCTTGCGGCCATTCTGCTGGGCTACAGCACGATCCAGAGTTCGGCCCGCGCTGCTCCGCACGCTTTGCAGGGACTGCTTGCTGCCGGCGGCGCGAGCCTGATGTGGGGAACCATGTATATCCCCTATCGCAAGGCGTACATCAGCGGAATGAATCCCCTCTCGTTTGTTACAGCCTTCACGGTCGGGGAGTTAGGATCCATGCTGGCGCTAACGTTTGCTCTGGATGGAGGGCGCGGCTCTGTAATCTTTCACGTTGCTCAATACCAGCATCTTTTGTTCTGGCTTTTTCTGGGCGGCTTTGTTTGGGTGGTGGGCGATCTGTTTCAGCAGTTCGCCGCCAAGTATTTGGGCATCGGGCGCGGTATCCCACTCTCAAACACAAACCAACTGTGGGGCTTGATCTGGGCGGCGCTGGTGTTTGGAGAACTGGCGAACGCTGATCTTGTTCACAAGGCGCTGGTAGTTGCAGGGTCTTTGCTGATGATCTGCGGCGCCCTTGCAATCAGTACCGCGGTCGCTTCATCACGGGAACACCTGTCCAAGAACGCTGCGCTCGAGCGGGAGTGCGAGCGCTACGGGCTGGACTATCTAGAGGTACTTGCGGCACAGAGTGGCGAGGAGTTCGGGGACCGCACCCAACGGCGACGCTGGTGGGATGTCGCCATTGTTCTTGGTGCCACCGGTATCTTCGTCTGGCTCGGCATTGAGGCCGCAGCACCACCCATCACGCTAAATACAGGATGGCTTGCCGCATTGAGCAGCGTGCTCTTGTTCGCTCTGGCGGGCGCCGGTTACATGCTTTGGCGAAGAACTAGTTTCAGCTAATCGGCAACCAGACCTCACGCTCACAGGGAGTTTCCCGCCGAGCCCTAGAACTAGAAGGGTATAAGGTTCAGTCATGCTGTCATCGTGCAGCTTGACGGCACTCCAGGAGAGGTTATGGGATCGCTGCCATCGTTCCGTCTTGAAGGTCAAACTGCGCTGGTGACTGGCGCTGCTCGTGGCCTCGGCCGCGCTATCGCCCTCGCGCTCGCCGAGGCTGGAGCTGATGTTGCTCTTGGCCTGCGGGACCTCAGGCAGGATGCCGGTGTGGTCGCCGAGATTCAAGCGCTCGGACGCAAGGCGCTGCCCTTGCAGATGGATGTCAGCAATCTTGACCAGGTGCGTCAGGCGATCGACGCAGTTTCCGTAGAGTTGGGCAAGCTCGACGTCCTGGTGAACAACACTGGCGTGGCCCCGACGAACCTGGCGTTGGAAGTGCGCGAAGAAGACTTTGATCGCACGCTGAACATCAATCTGAAAGGCACCTTTTTCGCCTGCCAGGCCGCGGCCAAGGTGATGAAGGAGCAGGGCGGCGGGCGCATCGTCAACATGAGCTCCCAGGCCGGCTTTGTTGCTCTGCCTACCGAGTCTGTTTATTGCATGACCAAGGCAGGTATCGCACATCTGACCAAGTGCCTGGCGGTCGAATGGGGTCCTTACAACATCAACGTTAACGCCGTAGCGCCTACCTTCATTCACACGCCGGGAACGCAGCCGGCGCTTTCATCGCCGGAATTTTACGCCGAGACGGTGAAGAACGTCGCCGCCTTGCATCGTATCGGGCAGCCACCTGAAGTAGCCGGAGCGGTGGTGTTTCTGGCCTCGCAAGCGGCCTCGCTGATCACCGGCCACACCCTGCTGATCGATGGCGGATGGACGGCCGTTTAGGTACTGGAGCAGTTCCAATGAGCCTCGAAACTCTGCCCTATATGGGTTTTCCCGATTGCATCAAGTTGTCGAACGGTACCGTCGATGTGATCGCTTCCACCGCCGTTGGACCGCGCCTTCTGTTCTACGGGCCAACGGGCGGCAGCAATGTGTTCGCACTCTACCCGGACGTCTCGAAAGAGACTGCGCTGGGTACCTGGAAGCCCTACGGAGGTCATCGTCTGTGGGTGTGGCCCGAGGTCTTCCCGGCAACCTACGCACCGGATAATGATCCCATCGAGCATGAGGCCGAGGGTGATCTCGGCCTGGTGCTGCGGCAAGCAGTGGACAGGGCGGGGATCGAAAAACAGATACGCATCTCGATGTCTGCCGAGGGCACGACGGTACGGCTTGAGCAGACAGTCACCAGTCACAACCTGTGGCCGGTGGATATCGCCGCCTGGGCTATCAGCGTCGTTGAAGCTGGCACCTCGATTGTGCCCCGCGTTCCTTTCCGGACGCACGACGACTATGTTGCGGTGACGCAGCCCCTCGCTCTCTGCGCCTTTACTGACCTACAGGACCCGCGCTTCACCCTGGGCTTGAAGTACCTTTTGCTGCGCGGCGATGCGTCCCGCTCGAGCTCGCAGAAGCTGGGGCTGCGCAACAAGCAGAACTGGTGCGCGCATCTGATCGGTGACCTGCTCTTCGTCAAGCGGTTTACGCATGACGAGCGGGCCGCCTACCCCGATTACGGCGTCAACACGGAGGTCTATACCGAAGGTGGGTACCAGGAGCTGGAGCTGCTCGGGCCGCATCGGGTTGTCGATACGGGCGATTCGCTGACGCTTACCGAGCAATGGAATCTGTTCACCGACGTGAAGGTGGCCACGCCCGAAGATCTGGATCTGCTCGATGCTGCGATAGAGCCAAGCATCCGCTCCTTATTCGAAGGAGCAGACGCTTAAGCAAGAGACCCAGTGGCGCCGCGGCAAGCAGATAAGGTACTGGACCACTCGTCCACTTCCGGAATTCAGCTCCAAAGCATAGAGTCAGTCTGCAGTCGAACTACGATTCACTCCAGGAGCGCTTCGTTGGACGCTGTGCGCTGAGCTGTCGAACGCTCAGCAAACAGGTCGGCGGGAGTTGGCCGCTATGCGCATGACAGGGAGTGTGCGGCGATGGGTCGCGTCCGCAGCAGCATGCCGCGATGAGCTGCAAGCCCCATCAGCCCGAGCACCCCGACAAACACGCCCAGCTTGAGCCGGTTGCCGGTGCGGGTCGGCGGCAGAGTCTTCCAGAGCACGAGCCCTGCTGCCTGCGCCGCGGTCACGGCCCACACCGATCCATAGAAGTAGCGGCGCTCTGTTCCCTCACCTCGCGTCGATGGTCCGACACGCGGCAGCTTTCCGCCTGCACCGAGCAACAGGATCGTTCCGCAAAGGGGAAAGTAGGCAAGTCTGTAGATCTGCTTCAGGTACCATCTACCGCTCGCTGCGGCGATCGCAAGCCCTAGTAGATTCAAGAGGGCAAAGCTCAGCACAGCGTTCCAGGCGAATGTGTAACAAACCCGGCGATATGTCGGGTTCGGCTTGTCTTCATCAAAGCGCAAAATGTACGGCCGCGGTTCGGCTCCTGGCAATTGCCCCTGCAGCGCCGCAGCTCCCGTAACGCCGAGCACTGCGATCAGCCATAGCAGGTGGCCCCGCCTGAAGCCGCGCTCGAACAACGAGAAGGTCAGCGGTCCCGGCGCGAGAAAGAAGACCCAGATCCAGATAGGCCAGTGAGCCAGGCGGTAGAGAGCTGTATTTCGTTCGCGCAGTTTGCGCCGATCTGCGTACTCCAGTTTGCCGCTATATGCCATGTGCCGGAGTCTCGCAGAGCCGCAGGTCCCGGTCAAATCTCCGGCTACTCGCCAGGGTGGTACGTGCGCTCGGTGTGTCCCCTCCATTGCTCGGGATAAAAGTAGACCTCGCGCAGGTTGCCGGCTGCATAGCGCGCGGCCTCATCATTAAAGTGCTTCGACTCCGGATGACCACTTTCGCCGCCTGCGGTTACGGCTCGTGCGCGCACCCTCGGCCCGAACTCCACCACTGCAACAAAACTGTTTCCCACGCTGCCGTAGCGGCGCCTGGTTCCTGGATAGCTCTTTGAGGCAAACGAGGCGAGCGAACCCCACTGCGAAGATGTAAAGGCTACTGGAATGCTCGGCGCGCTATCGCTGAAGCTGGGAGCGATGTCGTCATTCACACGCTGGAAGCGGTTGATCCGGCCCCACGGCGTCTGCCAGCTGCCGAAATCTGCGGTTAGCCTGGCGGAGGCTTTCTCAAGGCCGGCGAGCATGGCCGCCGGAGATACATGCGTCACCACGTAATCCTCCCAGAGCATGCCCTGTTGCCGGGCCTCGCCAGCGACCGGAACTCCTACTGCTTCGCCCCAGTAGACAGCCAGCGAAGTAGGGACGGACTCCGCCGCCCATCGGCAATCCCATGCACGCAAGGCCGCGACCTGGTCCTGCAGCTGTGCCTTCTGCGGAGCGCCCTGTGGCAGATCGTCCCAGGCCTTCACCAGCGCCGGGACGGTTCTTGCAAACCAGGGCAGATAGCTGTCATACGCTGCAGTCATCAGCGAGTCCAGCGTGAAGTCGTGCCGGCCCTCAAGAACGCGCACCGCGTGCAGCCCGCGGGATGTCTCTGTGCCCTGTTCGACATAAGCAGGGAAATCGGTCCGCCTTAAAGAGCTTTGCCCGGCGCCAGACCAGGGCCAGTTGTTCACGTTCTCGACATACCCGCTTTTCGGATTCACCAGCTGTGGGATCTCGTCAATCGTCATCAGACCTTTCCAGTCCGTGGCAGGGTCACTTCCGTCCACCGGCCTGGTGAAGTCGAAGCGCGGGTCTCGCCTTGGAATGAAGTTGCCGTGCCAGTAGGCGATCTCTCCGTCTGCATCGGCGAAGAGGGTGTTGTTCGAGGCATTGGCGTAGAGTTCCATGGTCTTGCGGTACTCAGAGTAGGTGCGAGCCTTGGTGCGAAGAAAGCTCTGCTCTAGTGCGGCAACCGGAGTGTTCATCAGGCGGACGGTCACCCAGTGGTCGCCATCCTCCCGAACCACCGGTCCGCGGTGGTTGAAGCAGGTCGTGAAGGTGCGCTCGCGCATGCCCGCCGGAGTTTTGTACCGAAGCGTGATCTGCTTGCTTCCGAATCGCCGCTCCTCCGGACCGAACTTATAGGTGTAGCCGCCGTCCTTGGCCGCTACCGTCTCCAGGTACTCGTCTACTGCATCGACGCCGCTCGAAGTATGCATCCATCCCGCACGATCATTGAAGCCCTGGTAGACGAAGATCTGCCCCCAGGTGACTGCACCGTAGGCGTTTAGACCCTCGTTACTCGAGACCTGCAATTCTGAGCGAAAGAAGAAAGACGTGTGCGGGTTGATCAGCAGCAGTGCATGGTGGTCGCGTGTATTTGCGGGGGCGATGGCGAACCCGTTCGAACCGCCGTGAAGGTCTGCGTCCTCCCGGCCTCGGTCGGCCGACAGAAGCTCATCCCCGCGAACCGGCGGCCGCGAGTCTGGAAGCGATGCTGTCTCTTCGGACCCGCCCTGGTTCGCTTTGTCATAGTGCTGCTGCAGGGCGGCGAGCGAGATACGCTCGATATCGCCGCCGATGCTGCCCTCGGTGAAGGAGAGGGCCATCCATGGCTCAAAGTGTTTGATGACGCGCGGCTTTACCTCCGAGTGGCGCGCCAGGTAGAAGTTCAGGCCAGCCGCCCAGGCTTCCATCAACGCCTTCAGCCAATCGGGGCTGGCCGCATACTGCGTCTGCAGATCAGCGGGATCGACAAACAAGCGCTGACGCAGGTCCTGCCACAGCCTGGCTTCGCCTTCGGCCTCCGACAAGCGGCCCAGCGACACCAGGTAGTTCGTCTCCACACGGTTGAAGTCGTCCTCGCACTGCGCATAGATCATGCCAAATACAGCATCGGCATCGGTCTTGCCATGCACGTGCGCGATGCCCCAGTCGTCGCGGAGAATGTTCGTGGATTGCGCATGAAGAGCCCACCGATCCGCCTCTGTTTTCTGCGCATGAGCATGAATCGCGAGCAGCAGGACGGCAAGGAGTTGCAGTCGCAAAAGGCTTCTTTTGAGAAGCAGGTCGTTGGCGGTCCACTTTAGAGTTTTCATTCGACGCCTCCGGCTGGTTGCACCTGTGTCAGCCGGGAATCAAGCCCGGGCCACATGCTTCTTGCTCATCAGGGCCGCGTCCAGGCGAGCAGCCAGCGGCGGGAAGGCGGCGGTCGCGCCGGCCCAGCGTAGCTCTTCCACCGACTCGAAGAGCGGTATATCGACCCGTAGCGTCGCCAGGTCGCGGAATAGAAGAGCGCGTTCGCGGTTGTGGCGCAGCATCTCCGCCAGGGCCAGAGGGCTCACTACATCCACTCCCCAGTCCCGCCAATTGTCTGGGATGAACTCGATGTGGCGGTAGCGGGCAAGCACTCTTGCGGTAGACTTCGCTCCCCATCCCGGTAGCCCGGGATAGCCGTCGGCAGCATCACCGACGAGCGCCAGATAGTCCGGGATCGACAGAGGCTCGACGCCGAACTTCGCTATCACGCCGCTCTGGTCACGGATAACGTTCTTGCGACGGTCAAGCTGGACGACCCGCGTTCCGCGAACGCACTGGGAGAGGTCCTTATCGGGGGTGCAGATGAGCACCCGGTCAACCGCGGGGTCTTTCTCGACAGCGAAGGCCGCTGCGGCCAAAGCATCGTCAGCCTCGAATTCGACCATCGGCCACACGACGACTCCGAGCGCGGATAGCGCCTCTTCAAGGAGAGGAAACTGCGCCAGAAGTTCGGCTTCGACGCCCTCCCCGGTCTTGTATTCCGCCCAGAGCCTGTTCCGGAATGACTCGATCACGTGGTCAGTCGCGACTCCGAGATGGGTCGCTCCTTTCTCGATCATCCCCAGAATGGACGTCAGCACGCCGCGAACCGCAGCTACTTCCTGGCCGGTGCTGTCGCGCATCGAAGGCAGCGCATGGTAGTGCCGGAAAAGCTCATAGGTGCCATCGATCAAGTAAACTTCCACCTTGCGCTCCGCCATGCCACCTGTCGGCTATCACGGTGAGAATATCCCGTCTCTCGCACTTACTGGAAAAACCGTTATCAGGATTCACGGAAACAGCGCAGCTTCAGCATGCTTCCGGTAGGTTCATCGCCTCCGACCTCAAGAAGCCAGCGACATCCCCTATCTGATATCGTGAGGAACTTCAGTGTGATTCCAGTGATTCGGGGGCAAGGTGAAGGGCTTCTCACGACGGGATTTGTTGAAGACCGGACTTATGGTGCCGGCCATGGCTGTTGCCGACGGGATGGGACCCCTGCGAAGTGCGGGCGCCTCGGCTCTCGAGTCCCGTGCCGCTGAAGCAGCAAGCTCTGACTCACTGGCAGCGAAGGCAGGACGGGAGCGCCTGCTGCTGGATTTCGGCTGGCGTTTTCACTTGGGCAACGCCGATGATCCGGCCAAGGACTTCGGCTTCGGCAGTGGGGAAGAGGGAAATTTTCAGAAGACCGGCAACTTTCTGCCGGCGGGCCTGGGAGCCTTCGACGACAACGCCTGGCACGCGGTAGACCTTCCCCACGACTGGGCGGTCGAGCTGCCTTTTACCAACGATCCTTCGCTCCAGAGCAAGGGGTTCTATCCCCTGGGCAGGAAGTACCCGGAGACCAGCGTGGGTTGGTACCGGCGGATCTTTGAGCTGCCGGCGGAGGATGCCGGCAAACGCCTGACGATCGAGTTTGATGGCGCGTACCGCGAAACCATGGTGGTCTTCAACGACTTTTACGTCGGCACCCACAGCGGCGGGTATGACCCCTTCTCCTTTGATGTCACCGCCTTCGCCAACCCCGGCGGACGCAACGTCCTGCTGGTGCGGGTCGATGCCACCTCAAGCGATGGATGGTTCTACGAGGGCGCCGGCGTGTACCGGCACGTGTGGCTGGTCAAGACGCACCCGGTGCATGTGAAGCAATGGGGCACGTTTGTCGCCGCCAAGGTGGAGAACGACTCCGCCACTCTGTCGATCCGGACGGAGCTCGAAAATCGGGAGCTGGCCGCGCGCACAGTACGCGTGCAATCGAGGATCCTCGATCCCGAAGGGCGGGAAGTGAAGAACTCCCTATCTGAGGCGGTTGCCATCGAGCCTGGCGGCGAGGGGACCTGCGCGCAGACCATCGTCGTCAGCGCGCCAAGGCTGTGGTCGCTTGAAGAACGGCACCTTTATCGCCTGGTAACCGAGGTGCAGACAGGAGGAGCGGTTGTCGACCGCTACGAGACGCGCTTCGGGATCCGGACGACGCACTTTGACCCGCAAAAAGGCTTCTTGCTGAATGGCAAGCCGGTCAAGCTGCGCGGCACCTGCAACCACCAGGACCATGCGGGCCTCGGTGTCGCGCTCCCGGACGCGGTGCAGTACTACCGTGTGCGCAAGCTGCAGGAGATGGGCTGCAACTCGCTTCGGACGTCGCACAATCCGCCGACGCCCGAACTGCTCGACGCGTGCGATGAGCTGGGCATGCTGGTCTTTGATGAAACACGCATGATGTCTTCAAACCCTGAGGGAATGAGCCAGTTTGGACACCTGGTGCGGCGAGACCGGAACCGGCCCAGCGTCTTCATGTGGTCGATGGGGAACGAGGAGGGGCAGGCGAACACGGAGCGTGGAGTGGGCATTCTGTCAGCCATGAAGGCGCTGGCAAACGAGCTCGATGGGACGCGGCCGGTCTCGATTGCTCCGACCGGCGCCATCGGTACCGGAGGTCTCGCAGTCTGCGATGTCATCGGCTACAACTACCAGGATCCGCAGGCAGCGGCGTACCACCAGGCCCATCCGGATCGTCCGGTGATGGGCACTGAGACGGTGAGCGCCGTGGGCACGCGCGGAATCTATGTCACGGACAAATCCAAGGGCTTTGTTTCTTCCTACGACCCGTACACAACCACCGGCCGCGCATCGGCAGAGGGCTGGTGGAGTTTCTGCAACGCGCAGCCCTGGCTCGCCGGCGGCTTTGTGTGGACAGGCTTTGATTATCGCGGCGAGCCCTCACCCAATGACTGGCCGAATATCAGCTCGCAGTACGGCATCATCGACACCTGCGGCTTCCCCAAGGACTCGTTCTTCTACTACCAGTCGTGGTGGACGGACAAGCCTGTCCTGCACCTGTTCCCGCACTGGAACTGGCCGGGGATGGAGGGCAAGAAGATCGCCGTGTGGGTCTACTCGAACCTCGATCGCGTGGAGCTGCTGGTCAACGGAAAGAGCCTCGGCAGCAAGGATGTGAAGCGCGACGGGCACGTGGCCTGGAATGTTGAGTACGCCGCCGGGGTGATCGAGGCGCGCGGCTACAAGGGAAGCAGCGTCGCGATGACCACAAAGCGCGAGACGACCGGGGCCCCGGCACGGCTGGTGGTAAAGGCGGATCGCGCCTCGATCCAAGCCGACGGCGAGGATGTGGCGATGGTTGCCGTCGAGGTGCAGGATGCCCGGGGGCGCGTGGTGCCCATCACCGAGAACCAGGTTACCTTCGCTGTCTCCGGTGCCGGCAAGCTGGTGGGTACCGGCAATGGCGATCCGACCAACCAGCAGCCGGATAAGGGCTCCTCTCGCAAGGCGTTCGCCGGCTATTGCATGGGCCTGGTGCAGGCGGGGAAAAAAGCCGGCAGCATCACCGTAGATGTGACCTCTCCTGGCCTCACTTCGGCCAAAGCAGTCATTTCCGCGGACGCCGTCCAGCTTCGGCCCCAGGTAGCCGTTTGGGAGCGGCCCGTGCCGGTCGGTTCCGGGATCACCGGGCTGTGGCGTCCGGCCCCGACTCCCCCGCTCACGGGAGTCATGGCATTTTTGCTGGGCAACGGGGTGGCGGTGTTCACGCTTGAGCAGAGCGGCAGCGTGCTTTCCGGAACCGTGGAAGGCAGCAGCAACAACTTCCTGGGAGGAACCGATGCGCCCCTGCCCATTGTCGAAGGAAAGGTGCAGGGCGACCAGGTTTCCTTCAAGTCAGGGAGAACCACGTACTCGGGCATGATCAAGGGAGATCGCATCGAATTGGTGAAGACGATCGATCTAGGTTTTCTCGCCGGGCTGATGGCTCACCCCAAGGAGGCGACTGATGACAAACCCGCGATCGGCCCCGCACCAGACGGCTCCGACCCATCCTTTGACGTGCCGGCTATGAACGGACCGCCGCAGGTCACGCTGGTGCTTGAACGGGCGCAGCGGTAATCGCAGGTGAGATGTGGTTCCTCCCCGCGTGATTCGTCTTTTCTCCGTGACACTGAGGCTCTTGGCCCTCGGGATTGTGTCGGCATCCGTCGCTGCTGCCCGGGCCCAGGAAGTCTCCTCGGCCCTGAAGCAGGCAGACGCGGCGTACCGGGCGGGACAGGCGGCGTTGTCCGAAAAGAACCTCGACGCAGCCCAGGCCGATTTTGAACAGGTAACTCGCCTCGCTCCCGCACTGGAGCAGGGCTACAGCTCTCTGGGCGCGGTTCTGATGGCTCGCGGCCGGACCAAAGACGCGATCCCGCTGCTGGTGAAGGCGCTCGCCATTCAGAAGACGGACACCGCAGCTCAGATGAATCTTGCCATTGCCTACCAGCAGGTCGGCTCCCCGGCCAAGGCTCTCCCGCTGTTCGCTGCCTTGGACGCGAACGCTCGCGCGCAGCACCGGCCGCTCCCGCCCGGGCTGCTGGCGGCCTACGCCCGCGCGCTTGCGTCTACGGGCGAGCTGAAGCCGGCCGCGTCGAAGATGAGAGCAGCATCGGACGCGCAGCCGCAGGATGCAGGATTGCACGACGACCTTGGCTCCGTGCTCGCGCAGCAGAAGAACTGGTCCGAGGCTGCGCAGCAGTTTACCAGGGCTCTGGAGCTTGATCCGGCGCTCGCCCGCGCGCATCTGCACCTTGGCGCTGCGCTCGATGCCCAGGGGCTCGACGGCTCGGCGGAATTCGAACAGGCGGCACAACTTGCCCCTAATGACCCGACCATCGCCCTTGAAACAGGCAAGGCTCTGGCTCTCGCCGGCCGCGATGAACAGGCGATTGCGCAGTTTCAGCGGGTGCTCGCGCTCCGCCCGGAGGACACGGCTGCGATGTACGAGCTGGCGCTGGCCCTGCAGCGCACCAGCCATGTGCAGGAAGCGACCGAGCTGCTGCGCAGGGTAGCGGCGGCCGAGCCGGCGAACGCGGACGCGCTCATCAACCTGGGCATGGCGTTGAGCCAGGCCCAGCAAAACAAGGAGGCCGTGACCGTGCTCGAGCACGCCATCACCCTCAAGCCTGACGCCCCCGTCGCGCGTCAGGACCTGGCTTCGGCCTACGTTCAGCTCAACCAGCTGGATGACGCGGTCCGCGAGCTGCGCGCCGCGCTTAAGCTAGCGCCCGACTCCTCGCAGCTGCATTACGACCTGGGCCTTGCTCTCAAGATGCAGGATGATGCGGACGGCGCGATCCCGCAGTTCGCGGCCGCCGAGCGGATTGATCCTGGCAGCCCGGAGGCTCCCTACGCCCTGGGAACGCTCTACATGCAGAAGGCGCGCTACGAAGACGCTGCGCGCGAGATCAAGCGCTCGCTCGACCTCCGGCCTGCCAACGGCGAAGGCTGGGCGACGCTCGGCAGCGTTTACAGCAAGCTTGATCGCTTGCCCGAAGCGGCTGCGGCGCTTGAGGAGGCTACGCGGCAACTTCCCGACCAGGCCGATCCCCACCTCACCCTCGCCGCTGTGCTGGCCAAGCAGGGCCACCCGCAAGAGGCGGTGCTGGAACGAAAGAAGGCTGCGGAACTGATGCGCGTGAACATGAATCGGCAGCGCGCCGAGGTTGCCACCAACGCCGGCAATGGGCTGCTGAAAAGCGGCGACCTGGCCGGAGCGGCGGAGCGCTTCCGCGATGCCATCTCCTACGATGCGACCTACAGCGAGGCCCATCTCGGCCTGGCGAAGCTGCTGGAGGCGCAGGGAAAGACTGTTGAGGCCGCCGCGGAGCGCGCCGCCGCGGCGTCAAAGTAACCTTTGCTGCGAGCTTTGACCGGTATACATCTCTCAAGTGCCGCCGATATACTTTGGTGGTTCGGACCCTTTCGGGGCGCCATCGTGCCTGACCTGAGTTCCGGTCCGCAGAACGCCAATCTATGAACGCAATCGCACGCGGCACGATACTGGGTCTGGTGACATGTGCCGCCGCGTGCCTGTTCCTCCGCGCGCCGATCCAGGCTGCCCAGCAGGAAGGCTATGCTCCGCAAGCGAAGGCGGCATACGCGCCGGCAGCTTCGCACCCAGGCGCAACGTACACGCAAACAGCAGACAGCGCCAGCCGCAAGGAGTTTGCGGACAAGATTCGCGAGAGCTATAGTTTCCCGTTTGATCCGGACCACATCGCTCAGCCCGGCAACGCCGCTGTCGAGGGCAATGACTTCATCCAGCCCGGGGCCTTCCCGGACGCGGCCTACTGCGGGCGCTGCCACAAGGAGGCCTACAAGGAGTGGCGGCAGTCGCTGCATTCAAACTCCTTCCGGACTCCGTTCTACCGCACCAGTGTCAATATCCTGATTCGCACCAAGGGGATCCAGTTCGCGCGTCACTGTGACAGTTGCCACAATCCCATTGCCGTCCTCTCGGGCGGCCTGGATGCGCGTGCGACCGGCGACCGCAGTTTTGATCGGGATGGGCTGACCTGCATGACCTGCCATTCCGTGCAGACGGCGGAGACCAAGCTCGGCAACGGCAGCTACACCATGGCGGTGCCGGCGGTGCTGGTTGACGAGAACGGCAAGCGCATTCCGGGTACGGTGCCGGACGCAGAGATCCTGAAACACCTGGACCGTCACTCGAAAGCCGTCATGCAGGACTTCTACAGGACCCCGCAACTGTGCTCGGCTTGCCACAAGGCGAACTTTCCGCCATCGCTCAACAGCTATAAGTGGCTGCGCGCGTTTACTGCGTACGACGAGTGGCAGCAGTCGAAGTTCTCGCAGGATAACCCGCTGACCTTCTATAACGCCGACTACACTCCGTGCCAGGGGTGCCACATGAAGCGCGAGGCAACGACCTTGCCCGACCCCGGCGCCAAGCAGGGTATGCTGGCCTCGCATCGCTGGCCCGCGGGCAATACTGCGGTGCCCTTTTACTATGGCTTCGATGACCAGATGGCGAAGACAGTCGAGTTCCTCAAGGCAGGCAACTTTCTCAACGTAGATATCTTTGCGCTTCGATCGAGCAGCACCAAGGCGATGGCCGCGCCTTTGGGGTCGGTTCCCTTCAAGGTGGCGCCGGCAGATAAGTTGACCGCGTATGTGGTGGTGCAGAATAAAAATATCGGGCACTCGCTCATCCCGGAAGTGCGCGACCTTTACGAAGCCTGGATGCAATTCAAAGTAAGTGACGCCACCGGGCGCGAGATCTACCAGAGCGGCTATCTCAAACCGGACGGCATGCTGGACTCAGGAGCGCACAGCTTTACGAATCGCCCGGTCGATGCAACCGGAAATTTCGTGGACAACCACAAGGTGTGGACGATCCACTCGGTCGCCTATGACAACAGCATCCAGTCCGGCCGTTCGACGCTGGTGCGCTATGAGTTCTCGCTGCCTGCGGAAGCGGTCGGTCCCTTCACCATCAAGGCGGCGGTTGAGTATCGCCACCTCCGCCAGAGCTTTCTGAACAATGTTTTTGGCCCCGACCATCCAGCCTATCCGGTGATCGAGATCGCCTCAACCGCCCGGACCATCTCGATCGGCGACAACGCGCCCACCCCGGCGCCGGCCACGCAGAACGCCGATTGGATGCGCTGGAATAATCTTGGCATCGGCTATATCGACCAGCAGCAGTATGAAGACGCGCGCCAGGCGTTTGAGCAGGTGATCAAGCTGCGGCCGGACTACAAGGACGGATACATTAACGAGGGCGTGAACTATATCGAGTGGGAGAAGTATGCGGAGGCCCGCGCTCCGCTTGAGAAGGCACTTACGCTGCATCCGAACGATGCTCGCGCGCTTTACTATCTGGCGCTGGTCGAGCGGCGGCAGAGACACTCGGAAGCGGAGATCGCTGATCTCCAGGAGGTGGTCACGCAGTTCCCGCAATCGAGGGATGCGCGGCGCGAGCTCGGCATCTCCTATTACCAGCAGCACCGCGTCGACGACTCGATCGCACAGTTCAAGGCGCTGCAGGCGATTGATCCCGACGATCTTGCTGCGCACTATAACCTCGCCATCCTCTATCGCAGGCTGGGCATGAAGCAGGAAGCCAGCCGCGAGGCCGCGCAGTACGCAATGAAGCGGGTCGATCCCGGCGCACCGACATACTCGCTCTCCTACCTGCGCGCGCACCCCGAGATATCAAACGAAAGCGTTCCCTGGCATATCCATACAGAGACGGCGCGCGCCGCTGAGTCCGTGCACGCTGCAGCCGCCGGATCAGGGCAGCAATGAATTCTCTTGATCGGCGCAGTTTTCTTCGTTCCCTCAGCCGTACCGCCCTGGTGCTTCCCTTCGCCGACCTTGTGGCTCTCGCCCAGCAGGCGCCGGCCAAGCCGATCGGCCCGCAGGAGCGAACCTATAACGCGAAGCCCGCGCCGCCGCCCGCAGGCCCGAAGTCGCCGCTTGAAGGAACACCGCTGGGCTTGACGTTTGTGGATGTGGCGAAGACCGCGGGCCTCACGCTGGAGACGACGTACGGCGGCCGCTTCGTCAACAAATATCTGCTTGAAACAACCGGATGCGGCCTCGCCTTTTACGACTACGACAACGATGGATGGCTCGACCTGTTTCTTGTCAACGGCTGGCGGCTTGAGGGCTTTCCCGCCGGGCAGGAGCCCCGCTGCCACCTGTTCAAAAACAACCGCGACGGAACCTTTACCGATGTGACGGTCGGCTCGGGGCTGGAGCACAAGACCGGCTGGGGCCAGGCCTGCTGCGTGGGTGATTACAACAACGACGGAAATGATGATTTATTCGTCACCTATTACGGCCAGAATGTACTCTACCGCAACAACGGCAACGGTACTTTTACTGACGTGACAGAGAAGGCCGGCCTTACCCAGCCTGGACCAAAAACCCGCTGGAATACAGGGTGCACCTTTGTTGACTACAATCGTGACGGGCACCTCGATTTATTCGTCGCGAATTATGTCGACTTTGATCTTAAGACGGCGCCACTGCCCGAGGATGGCCCCTGTACTTACAAGGGCATGCTGGTCGCCTGCGGCCCGCCCGGGCTGCCCGGCGGCCGGAACATCCTCTACCAGAACCATGGCGACGGCACCTTTACCGATGTGAGCGAGAAGTCGGGGATGTGGACTGCCGTGGGTACCTACGGTCTTAGCGTTGCTGCGTCCGACTTAGACAACGATGGCTGGCCCGATATTTATGTGGCCAATGATTCGGCGCCGGCGACGCTTTATCTAAACCAGAAAGACGGAACCTTTCGCGATGTGGCCATCGAGGCCGGCGCCGCGCTCTCAGCAGAGGCCAAGCCGCAGGCGGGCATGGGCGTTTCCATCGGCGACTACAACCGCGACGGCACCATGGACGTGGTCAAGACCAACTTTGCCGGGGACACGGATTCGCTCTACACCAATCTGGGCGAAGGCGTGTTTGAGGATCACACTTATCCCGGCGGCCTAGGAGAAAACACGCGTCTGCTGGGTTGGGGGGTCGGCTTCTTTGATATGGACAACGACGGCTGGCCGGATATTCTGATGTCGAACGGGCACGTTTATCCGGAAGTGGATAAGTCGAAAGCCGATCTCAAATATGCCGAGCATAAGTACCTGTACCGCAACTTACAAAATGGCCGCTTTGAGGATGTAACTCAGCAAGGCGGTCCCGGCATCCTTGAGAATGCGCCGGCGCGCGGCTGCGCCTTCGGCGACTTTGATAATGATGGCGACATCGATGTTGTCGTCAACTGCATCAACTCCGTGCCGCAGCTGCTGCGATGCGACTCCACGCTGAACCGCAACTGGATCAAGGTTAAGTTAGTGGGCACCAAGTCGAACCGGTCGGGCATCGGCAGCCGTGTCAGTGTGACCTCGACGCCTTCACCATCCGCCAGGCCGCTCAAGCAGATAGACGAGCTGCGATCGGGGGGCAGCTATTTCTCCCAAAATGATATGCGCCTCCACTTCGGCCTCAACCAGGCGAAGCTAGTCGATCTGGTCGAAATCCGCTGGCTCAGCGGTCAGGTCGACCAGCTGAAGAGCCTGGAGGTCAACCAGCTCTATGTCATCCAGGAGGGCGGCAAAATCCTGAAGTCCGGCCCGCTGAAGCCCGCAGCGAAGACAACATGACAAAGTCGCTTGCTCTTCTGACCGGTCTTATGAGCGTCCTCTGCTGCGCCCACGCGCAAGGGCCGGGCGCCTGCCCCTGGCTTACGCCCGGGACTGCGGCCACTGCTCTTGGCGGAACTCCCGAGCTGACTCTGAAGCTCGATTTGCCGCAGCAAGGCTCGTGCAGCTTCACCTTCGAGAACGAAGCTGTGAGGTCGACGCTGGACATTGTTGTTCGCATGCAGCCATCGAGTTCATCCGAACTGAGCTGCCCGGCTGCCAGCCCGAGTCTGGCGGCGATCGGCAACCAGGCTGTGATCTGTCACCTGGCTTCTCCGGCGCGGGCCGACAAGCAGTTAGTACTAAGCCGGGTTCGAGGCACTTACTTCACCATCGTTCTCACTGCCGAACGAAAAGATTCGACCGTACCTGACGCGGAAAAACAACGGGACCGAATCACGTTGATTGCCGAGCAGGTCGCCGGGAACCTTTTCTAAGCTGCAGCGTGAGCCGAGGGTGAGTACGATCGGCGTCATCGCGAGTGAACTCGCTCCCTCCGACACTGCGTGAACGTCCCTTCCAATGTTTCTTAAGGGCCATCCCGGGGACAGTGACTAGTGAGTATTAGGATCCTTAGTCAAGAGTCGTAATCTTAGCCTCGGATTTCAACCAATATGTCGGGGAATCATCCGTTCACAGCTCACCTTCGAGTTGTTCACGGAAATAACCACTTACAAGCGGGTGAAGACTGCAGCAACTGGCAAACCCGGACACGATGTATCCAGTGGTAGGCGAGACAGGGATCGAACCTGTAACCCCCGGCTTAGAAGGCCGGTGCTCTATCCGATTGAGCTACTCGCCCAGCTTGCGCTCCGGCATCGGGAGTGTGTCTATTGTAGCTGCTGTGGCTGCTTCGAGTGCCCCGATCCAGGAGCGGCGGGCGTCCGTGGCGTCGGCTCCGCAGCCAAACGCATAGAGGGTGATCGCAAAGCCGGCTCGGCGATCGAGCCTTGCTGCTCGCACCACCACTTCGGCGCGAGCCTGGGTGACCGATAGCGGCGAGAGCGCGCGTGCCAAGTTCCGCACCCAAAGCTCGTGCAGTGTGAACGAGCCAAAGACCTGCGGATCGCGAGCGAGAATGTCGACATAGGATGCCTCCCCGCATGCCGCTCTATCCGGCGCAGCGTCGAAGTCGTGTCGATCGATCTCCGCCGGATCGAGATGCCATATGTCGCACTTCGAGGTGAGTACCGGCGAGCCGGCTGCGTTCAGCCGGGCGAGTGCCTCGGCCAGAGGCGCAGACGCGGCCGCTTCGCTCACCCGGGAGGCGATCTCTTCGGGCGCTAACAGAGACAGATCCGCAAAGCCGCTCCAGGGGACGTCGATCGTCGGCAGCCCTGCGCCGAGCTCGACCGACCAGTCGGCTTCCATCAGCGCTCACCACGGTCTACTGCGAGCAGGAAGCCGAGCAGCGTGTGTTCCGCCCAGAACGTATCACGACTGGCGGTCGGCTCTGCCAGGAAGGCACAATGGCCGCCGTGCATGGTCTCAATGAAAGTCACGTTGGCGTTGCCTGAAAGTGCTTCGCGCGTTGAGGGGAGCATGCGGATGAACGGATCATCCAGCGAGTGCAGGATCAAGGTGGGTGTCCGGAAAGCAGAAGCAAAGTGCGAGCTTCGAACTGTTTGATAGTAGTCATCGGCGTCGCGAAAGCCGCCGAAGCGCGCCACAATCTGGTGATCAAAGTCGCGGAGCGAGTGGATACGCCCGGGCACACCCTCGCGCTCCAGGACCGAGTAGAGTTTGGGAAAGAGCAGGGCTTTTCGGCGGATGCGACCCAGCATCGCCCGCAGAAACTTCCACTCGTAGAGGCGATTGGCAGGCTCGTGGAGGGCAGCTGAAGAGACCGCAAGATCCATTAGCGGAGAGATGCCCACTACCGCCAGCGGTTGCAACTCGCGGGCGGCCAGCGCCTGCTCTCCCGCGAACTTCAGGACAAGGTTTCCGCCCATCGAGTAGCCAATGACGGCGAGTCGTTCCAGACCCTTGCTTCTGAGTGCTTCAACCACCGCTCGCACATCGCCTGAGCGGCCGGAGTGGTAAATCGTCGGAGCAAGCGCATCCGTGCCGCCGCAGGAGCGCATGTTCATCCGCACCACGTTAAAGCCCGCGGCCCAGGCGCGCGCGGTGTTCGAGAGAATGTAGCGCGAACTGGAAGAGCCTTCGAGGCCGTGGACGAGCAGGACCGTGAGCCGGTCGCGGCGGACCTCAGCGGACTGCATGTGGCAGTGGCAGAGCACACGCGTAGGGCCGTATTCGGCGCCAACTCCAGGCAGGGCCGGCTCGACCTCAACCAGCAGGTTCTCAACCGGCGGCAGCACATATGTGCGGCGAAGATAGTTGCCGACGATCGTTTGCAGATGCCCGCGGCGCAGTCCGCGCCTGGGGACAAAACTTGAGAGCCACGGGTGTGACTCGCTCATCCGCGCAGGCTATCGAGCACAGCCGAGGCACGCAGCGGACCATGCGGCTCGTCTTCATGCTTGAAGTAGGCGTAGACATCGCCGCTCTTTGCCCGAGCGGTGAGTAACTCGCCGAGAGCAGTCAGCTGCTCGGGTGAGTAGTCGCTTCGCCGAAGCCGATAACAGGCGAAGTCCGCCGTCACTTCATCGGGGGTTGCCAGTTCGTCGCTTTCGGCGACGCAGACCGCCGCCCGGTGGTCGCGCAGGATCGAGAATGTCTGCTCAGTAAACCAGGAATCATGGCGAAACTCGAATGCGCAGCGAAGTGCGGGCTGCTGTGCGCGGAAGGTGCCGAGAAACGACGCCAGCCGGCCCGAATCTGCCTTAAACTGCGGCGGCAGCTGGAAGAGGATCGCTCCGAAGCGCCCGGCATCCACCACTGGCTTCAGGCTCGCGACGAACGCCTGCAGTGGTGCAGCCGGATCCCGCAGCTTCAACATATGGGTGATGCGCTGAGGCGCTTTGAAGGAGAAGCAAAAGCCGGGTGCGTGCGCAACCGAGGCCAGCCAGCCTGCAGCGATGGGCAGGGTCGGCAGCGAGCGAAAGGTGTAGTTCACCTCAACCGAGTTGAGGCGCGAAGCATAAGCTTCAAGGAGCTTCTTGGCGGGAGTCTTTGCCGGATAAAAGTCAGGGCGCCAGCTGGGGTAGGCCCAGCCCGAACAGCCGATGTACACACGGCCCGGAGTCACTGAGGATCAGGTCGCTTTGGGGCGGCTAGTGGGGATTGAACCCACGACATCCGGATCCACAGACCGGCGTTCTGCCACTGAACTATAGCCGCCATACAAACCTCGATTGTACCATTCTGACCGGCTCGCTCCTTGATCCTGCGGGAGCCTGGCGGCCTTGCAAGTCGGCGAGGCAAGGAGCAGGAGTTACGCGTCCTCAACACTCAACGTGCGCGGATCGTCACTCGTTGCATGGCAAAGCCGCGGGTTCGCTGGCCTTCGGGCAGGATATCCGCCACAAACGCGCGAAATGGCTCCATGCTGACGTTGATCGATGCATCAAGGGTCCAGAGCATGCCCCGCGGCCAGCCACAGGCTTGAGCAATTGGGCATCAGCACCAGCATCAGCGAGCTCAGGAGGGCTCCGGCAAGAAAGTGAGGCCGCCGCCGGCCGAGCGGTCCAGGTATGGCCGCCGGCATTGCCGATGATGGGCTGGATCAACAGTCTGGTGAGCGGCGCCGCCAGCCACAGGATCGCGCGTCACCGGCTATGACAGAATCGCCCTGTCCAGCCTGAGGACAGCCCACATGTATAAAAGGGTCGGAAGCCACCGGGAGACAGGATGGTCACAAACACACCCCGCCAGGTCTTATTTGCCAGCCTGATCGGGACAACAATCGAGTTTTTCGACTTCTACATCTACGCGACGGCCGCAGTGCTGGTCTTTCCCCGGCTCTTCTTTCCGGCGACTAACCCCGCGGCTGCGACCCTGGCGTCCTTTGCAACTTTCGGAATCGCGTTTCTGGCGCGCCCCCTCGGTTCGACACTGTTCGGACACTTTGGCGACCGCATCGGCCGCAAGACGACGCTGGTGCTCGCGCTCTCGACCATGGGGCTTTCGACCGTGGCCATCGGCGCGCTGCCGACCTATGCGGAGATCGGTTTTGCCGCGCCCCTGCTGCTGGCCCTCTGCCGCTTTGGCCAAGGCATCGGACTGGGCGGCGAATGGGGCGGCGCCGTGCTGCTTGCGGTTGAGAATGCGCCGCCTGGCAAGCGCGCCTGGTACGGCATGTTCCCTCAACTCGGCGCGCCGCTTGGGTTCTTTCTTTCGGGCAGCACTTTTCTGCTGCTGTCGCGCACGCTCTCGGACCGGCAGTTCTTCGCCTATGGCTGGCGCCTGCCCTTTCTGGCAAGCGCTGTGCTGGTGCTGCTCGGCCTCTACGTGCGTCTCACGCTCACGGAGACTCCGCTGTTTGAAGCGGTACTTGAGCGCGGCGAGCAGGTCGAGCTACCGATGCTCATGGTCCTGCGCCGCCACTGGCGAGCCGTCCTCACCGGCGTACTGGTCTGCTACACGGCCTTTGTGGTCTTTTACCTGATGACCGTCTTCGCGCTCTCCTGGGGTACCAGCGCCCTCGGCTACAGCCGCGGCAAGTTCCTGCTGATGCAGCTTTTCGGAATCTGCTTCTTCGCCGCAGGCATTCCTGTGTCGGCACGATTAGCCGAGCGCAGCCGCCGCGGAGTGATGGCGTGGAGCAGCGTGGCCGTCTTTCTTTTCGGGCTGGTGCTGGCGCCGCTATTCTCCTCAGGCACCGTCGGCGCTACGGTGATGTTGGCCGTCGGGCTGTTCCTGATGGGCATGGTCTACTCGCCGCTGGGCACCATCTTGTCGGAGCTGTTCCCAACCGCGGTCCGCTACAGCGGCAGCTCGCTCGCCTTCAGCCTCGGCGGCATTGCCGGGGCATCACTTACGCCCTACATCGCTACCGCGCTGGCGCGCGACTACGGGCTGCCGTTCGTCGGGTACTATCTCGCGGCTTCTGCAGTGGTGACGCTGGGCGGCCTGGCCATGATGCGCGAGACGGCGCACGGCCAACTCTAGAGGCCCTTGTACGCGCCGCCGTCGACCACGAGCGTTTGCCCGGTGATATAGGACGCGCGCTCGGACGCCAGCCAGACGATGGCGTCCGCGACTTCGTCGGCGCGTCCGGCGCGATTGAGCGGCACTTGCGTGACAATCTGACCGAGACAGGCCTCCTCGCTGATCCCGGCCGCCGCGGCGCGCTTCGCGATCAAATCCTGCATGCGTGCCGTGAGCGTATACCCGGGCGCCACGTTGTTCACCGTGATGCCGTCTCTGCCGAACTGGTTCGAGAGGCTCTTGACCAGACCCAGCACACCTGCGCGGATGGTGTTCGAGTAGACCAGGTCCGGTACCGGCTGGCGGGTCGAGACCGAGGTGATGGTGATCAGGCGTCCCCAGCGGCGCTTCTGCATCCACGGGATGACCGCGTGGGCGAAGCTGATGGTGCTCATCAGGTTCAGCTCGAACGCGCGCTGCCATTCCTCGGGCGTAGTCTCGAGAAACATCTTCGCCGGTGGACCTCCGGCGTTGGTGACACACACGTCCACGCCGCCGTACCGCTCGGCCACCCTTGATACAAAGCGGCTGACCGCGGCCTGGTCGGTCACATCGACGGCCTCCGCCAAGACCTCCGCGGCGTGCGCTGAACGGATACTCTCTGCTGCGGCACCTAATTTGCCCGCGTCGCGTGAGCACATGGCCACGCGCGCGCCTTCGGCAGCAAACAGCTCCGCAGCCGCGCGCCCGATGCCTTCGCTCGATGCCGCGACGATGACGGATTTACCCTTGATTCCCAGGTCCACTCTGCTGTCATCCTCTATTTCGTCGAGACTTCCGTGCGCAGGTAGGCGTCGTCGCGGTCAATCCAGTCCTGCCGCGGTGGGTTAAAGATGTCCAGATCCACTGTATCTTCAAGCGCAAAGGCCTCATGCGGCATGTTCGGAGGGATGGTCAGCACTTCGCCCGCGCCGACAGTTACCTCGCGGCCTCCAAGACGAAACAGCAGAGCGCCCTCAAGCACGTAGGTCAGCTGCTCGTTCGGGTGGCTGTGCAGCGGCACATGCGCGCCCTTCGCGAGCAGTACGCGCGCCAGCATGGTCGTTTCCGTATGCACAAACTGGCGGCCGATGGTCGAGCTCATCGGCTCCACCGCAACATCCTGCCAGCGAAGGTACTGGAACTCAGGATCTGCCAAGGTCATCTCCCTCCCATCCTGTGTACCAGAAGGTTATTCTTGAGACTATGCCCCCGTCGCCGCTTAGCATGGTTTTCGGCGCCACTGTCTGCCTGCTCGCGCTGCAGCCGGCGGGCGCCGCCAGCCCCTCGGCCACCCATGGCGCGGAGCTCTTTCACTCAAGCGGCTGCGAGCACTGCCACGGCGTCGGCGGGATAGGCGGCGGTCTGGGGCCTGATCTCAGCGGCGTGGGTCGAGCGCTGAGGCCGCTCGAGATCGAGCGCCAGATCAAACTCGGCGGCGGCGCGGCGAGAACCGGCATGGCCGACCCGGCTAAGGGCAACATGCCGGCCTACGCAGACATCCTGTCTCCCGACGATGTGGCCGACCTGGTTGCCTATCTCAGGACGCATCGCAGCAAGCATCCGCCCAAGCCGGCCGCTCTGCCTGAGCCGCCCGCTCCGCCTGCAAAGTCGTAGACGCGGCAGTCCGCCGGACGCGCAGCATGTATCGTTCCCCTATGCCCCTGCTTGCGATCGAAGACCTCAGCGTTTGCTTTGGCAGCACGCTCGCCGTCGACCGGCTGTCTCTTTCGATTGAGCCGGGCGAGTCGCTGGGGCTGGTCGGCGAATCGGGCTCCGGCAAGTCGGTGACCGCGCTCGCCATCCTGCGTCTCCTCGGCTCTGCGGCCTCCGTCTCAGGCTCAATCCGCTTCAATGATGTAAACCTGCTCACTCTTGCCGCTGAACCTATGCGTCGGCTGCGCGGCCGCGAGATCGCCATGATCTTTCAGGAGCCGATGACCGCGCTCAACCCGGTGATGCCGGTGGGCGAGCAGATCGCGGAAGCTCTGCGTGCGCACGAGCCCGCGCTCAGCCGCCGGCAGGTTCGCGAACGCACGCTTGAAGCGATGCAGGCGGTGGCGCTCCCTGACCCTGCGCGCCGCTATGCCGACTATCCACACCAGTTCTCCGGCGGCCAGCGGCAGAGGATCCTGATCGCCGTGGCCCTGGTCAATCACCCGCGCCTGTTGATTGCGGACGAGCCCACCACCGCGCTTGACGTTACCGTGCAGGCCCAGATTCTGGAACTGCTGGCCGACCTGCGCACCCGCTTCTCGCTGAGCATGCTCTTTATCTCGCATGACCTCGCGGTGGTCTCGCAGGTGGCCGACAGGGTGGCGGTCATGCGCGGCGGGATGCTGCTGGAGCAGGGTCCGTGTGCCGACCTTTTTCGCGATCCGCGCCATCCCTACACCCGTGCGCTACTCGGCGCCATTCCTACGCTGGGGACGCCGCTCGATCAGCCGCTCTCGACCGTAGCGGGGGATCCCACCTGGCGCCAAGGCACACTGCGGCAAGCCGCACCCGCACATTGGGTCCGCGGTTTGTGAACCGCGGTCGGGAAAGGTACAGTGGATTGCACTCCCCGATCCTAAGATCGTCAGAAGATCATGCGCGCGCTCATCCTCTCCGACATTCACGCGAACCTGCCCGCGCTCACCGCGGTGCTTGAGGCCGCCCCGCCCCACGACGTTGTCTGGAACCTTGGCGACGTGGTCGGCTACGGCGCGAGTCCCAACGAGGTCATCGACCGGGTGCGCGATCTCGGGACCGTCTTTGTGCGTGGCAACCATGATCGCGCCTGCTGCGGACTGTCCGATATCGAGGACTTCAACCCGGTCGCCAGCCGAGCCGCCCTGTGGACGCAGTGTGTGCTCTCCGCCGATCACATGACCTGGCTGCGCGCGATGCAGTCCGGCCCGGTGGAGCCCCCCGACACCGAAGGGGTCAGCTGCATGCACGGCTCCATTCTGGATGAGGACGAGTATGTGCTCTCCGCGCGGGAGGCATGGAACTCGCTTGCCGAAGCAGGCAACGCGCTCAACTTTTTCGGCCACACGCACCTGCAGGGCGGCTTTGCCACTGATGGGGAGGACTGGTTTCGACTGACTCCGGACTACTCAACGCATGATGCTGCCGAGGAGTTTGAACTGAAGCTGTCCAGCGGCGGCCGGTACATGCTCAATCCCGGGTCGGTCGGGCAGCCGCGAGACGGTGACTGGCGTGCGGCCTTTGCCCTGCACGATACTGTAACCAAGGTCGTTACATTTTACCGGATGCCTTACGATCTGCGCTCCGCGCAGGAGCAGATCACCCGCGCCGGGCTCCCGGACCGGCTGGCTTCGCGGCTGCGCGAAGGCCGCTGACAGGCGAGCGGCAAGCGATCTCTCCGCAGCTCAGAGTAAGATCACTGAGACGGGCCGCATCCCCGAGGGGAGCGGCACTGGAGACGAGTCCATGAGCATCACCACCTCCCAGCATCCCGCAGGGTCTTCTGCGCTGCCCAAGGCCACCTGGCAGAGCCTGCTCGAAAAGAAGCGGGCGCTTCAACCAATCGTCGCCCTCACCGCCTATGACTACCCCACCGGCCGCCTGGTTGATGAAGCCGGCGTCGACCTGGTGCTGGTTGGCGATTCACTTGCCATGGTGGTCCTCGGGCACGAGTCGACTCTTGAAATTACGGTCGACGAGATGTTGCATCATGCGCGCGCCGTGCGCCGGGGTGTCAAGCGGGCGCTGTTGATCGCTGACATGCCCTACGGCAGCTATCACTCCTCCCCGGACGATGCCGTGAACAATGCTGTTCGCTTCCTGAAGGAAGCCGGGGTCGAGGCGGTGAAGATCGAGGGACCGCGCGCGGCGTTGACCCGCAGGCTCACCGACGCTGAAGTTCCCGTAGTCGGGCACCTTGGGCTCACGCCGCAATCCGTTCACAAGATGAGCGGCTACCGGGTGCAGGCCAGGACGCTGTCCGCCGCCGATGCGCTGGTGGCCGATGCGCTGGCGCTTGAGGAGGCGGGCGCCGTGGCCGTGGTGCTTGAAGGCGTGCCGCGCGAGGTTGCGGCGCGCGTCACCGCCGGGCTGAGCGTACCGACGATCGGCATCGGGGCCGGGCCGGGCTGCGACGGGCAGATTCTCGTTCTGCACGACCTGGTCAATCTGAGCTTCTCAAAGCCGGCCAAGTTCGTCCGCCAGTACGGCGATGCCGCCGAGGCGATTCGCTCTGCGGTCGGAGCCTACGCGGCTGATGTTCGGGCGGGCAGCTTTCCGTCAGAGGCAGAGAGCTATCACCTGAGCGCCGAGACCCTCGCCGTCTTCAGAGGGCTGAAGCGCGCGTGATGTTTCTCGCCACCCGCTCATGATCGTTGCCGAGACCATAGCCGCTGCGCGCGAGGCAGTGCAGATCATGGGTCCTCGCCGCGCCCTGGGCGTGGTCCCGACCATGGGGGCGCTCCATGCGGGGCATCTATCCCTGGTCCGCGCGGCGCGTCGGGAGTGCACCCATGTCGCTGCGACCATCTTTGTGAACCCGACCCAGTTCGCGCCGGGTGAGGACTTCAGCCGCTATCCACGGACATTTGAGGCTGATCGCGCCCTGCTTGAAGCAGAGGGCGTTGACCTGCTCTTCGCGCCCGATGCGCCCGAGATGTATCCACCCGGAGCCACCACGTTCGTTGAGGTCGATGCAATCGGTGACCGCCTAGACGGCGCCTCGCGCCCCGGGCACTTTCGCGGTGTCGCTACGGTCGTGGCCAAGCTCTTTCACATTCTCGAGCCCGAGCGCGCCTACTTCGGCCAGAAGGATGCAGCGCAGGTTGCGGTGCTGCGGCAAATGGTCCGCGACTTGAACTTCCCGCTGAAGATGATCGTCTGCCCCACGGTCCGCGAACCCGACGGCCTGGCCATGAGCTCCCGCAACCGCTATCTCTCGCCGCCGGAGCGCGCCCATGCCGTGGTGCTCTACCGGGCGCTGCTGGCGGCGGGTGCCGCCTCTGACCCCTTGGCGGCTGCCGGTGCGGTACTCGCGGAGGTCAGCGCAGTTCGGCTGGACTATCTCGCACTGGTCGACCCGGACACCCTCGAGCATGTAGCGGACCTGAGTCGTGGCGGTCTGCTGGCGGTCGCAGCCTGGATCGGGGCGACTCGCCTGATTGACAACGTCCTGATCCCGCCGCGGCCTTGAGGCCGCTGATGGCGAGGTGGTCTGGCGTGTCCGGCAGCATCGAATCTGGAGACGTCCTATGCCTATGTACCCGTTCACGGTTGCCGCAGTGTACTTGTCTCTCCTAGGCTGTCCTATCGCCTTCGGGCAGACGGCTCAGCATGATTTCTCGGGCCACCCGGTAGAAGTCTCGACGGAGAGCGACGAGCCCGTCGCCATTCTGGAGCTTGGAGCGGCCGCCAATTGGAACTTCAGCGGAGGCGCTGCCACGTTCGCGCCAAACCTTGCGGCAGAGTGTACCCCTATCGAGAACCGGCTCGAACTGGAGGCGGGTGTGTCGCCCTTTTACACTCGCAAGTCGACGGAGTGGGACACGGATTTTCTGTTCAAGAAGCCGTGGACTCTCTCAAGGAAGGCCGAGTTCATGCTCGGCGTGGGGCCTCAGTGGACTCACTTGAAGCAAGGTGGCAAAACGACGAATTCCTTCGCCGCAGAGTTGGCCGGAGACTTCATGTTCTGGCCGGGAGAAAAGCACCGGTTCGGCTGGTACCTGGAGCCGGCCTATGATTACAGCTTTGCCGGTGGTCATCAGCAGTCGATAGGCATGTCTGCCGGCCTGCTGATCGGCATCCGGTAAACGTGGAGCGATGCCGGCGAACGATCTGCACGCCCTCGACTGAGAGTACGATCATGAGCCCGACACAAACCGGCTGCCCTCAACATAGAAGCGGGCCGGCCGCTCGACTGCCTTGCGGATGCCGACTCTAGGCGTAACCACCACACCCGCTGGAGTATAGCCGTCGTCGGCCACCCAAAGCGCGCCCGCATCGCTGGTCACGTCCGCGCCATTGACGAGTGCGCGGGTGATGCCGAGCGCCTGGCAGAGACGGCCGGGTCCGGAAGTCAGCAGCTCCGGCTTTGCACCTTCGCGCAATCCGCGCAGCCGCGCCATGGTCGCGAGCCCGGCAACCGGCTCGAGCGCGCGCACCAGCACGCACCCGGCCCGGCCTTCCGGCTCGCAGGAAAGATTGAGGCAGAAGTGCATGCCGTAGATGAAGTACACGTAGGCGTGTCCAGGAGGACCGTAGAGGACCTCAGTGCGCGCGGTGCGTCCGGCTGCCGAGTGCGCCGCTGGATCGTCGTGCTCGAAGTAGGCTTCGGTCTCGACGATGCGGCCGACCAGTTGCTCGCTTTCAAAGCGGCGCACCACCAGCTTGCCGAGCAGCGCCCGCGCAACGGTATCCGGCGCGTCCAGGAAGAAGTCGCGCGCCAGGACGACCAAGACTACTTGGCCGGAGCCTTCGCAGCCGCCTTCAGATCAGCGAGAACCTCTTCCGCATGGCCCTCCGGCGTGACCTTCGGGTAGATCTTGAGCAGCGTCTGGTCGGGGCCGATCACGAAGGTGGTGCGCTCGATTCCCTTGACCTTTTTGCCGTACATGTTCTTTTCCTTGATGACGTCGAATTGCTTGCACACGACCTCATCCACGTCCGCGAGCAGCGAGTACGGCAGGTCGTACTTCTCCTTGAACTTCTTTTGCGCCTTCGGGGTATCGCGCGAGATGCCGAGCACCACGGCGCCTGCCTTCTCAAGCTTCACGAACGTGTCGCGGAAGCCGCAGGCCTCGATGGTACAACCGGGAGTGTCTGCCTTGGGGTAGAAGAAGAGCACCACTGGCTTTCCTGCGTAATCGGAGAGGTGAACGGTGGTGTTCTGCTCATCCTGCAGGGTGAAGTCGGCTACCTTGCCATGCAATTCCATGTTGTCCTCGTGATTCGGTTCGCGCCAAAGCAGCGGTTTCGAGCGTCCAACACTCGGGCGCGTCTCAGCCGATTACGGTCCAGCTGTGATTGTGGCGTACCCAGGAGTTTATGTCACTCGTATGCCGAAGGGCGTGTTTGCCCGCTGGATGTTTGCTGACGCTGATCGCCTCGGCCGGGGCGCAGTACACCACGCACGTCGAGAAGGCGCCGGACAAGCCCACCCTGCGGTCAGTGGCGGTGCTCGAGTGGACCGGCGACCTGGCCAAGCCATCCTCCAGCCGGCTCATCCCCATTGCAGTATGGGATGGCGAGAGGTACCAGCCCGGCGGCCTTTACCTGGCGCAGCCGGCTCCGCTGGCTCTGCTCAGCGGAACCCAGTACGAGCTTGAGAAGGGCGGCGAGCCGGCAGGACTTTTCAACGTGCGCGGCGCAGCGACGCTGGGAGAGGGAGCCTGGGTCGGCGTCGGCCGGTATCAGCCTGTGCCCCCGCCCGCACCTCCGCCAAAGCTGAAGGTTTCAAAGAAATTGCCCGCCCCGACGCCGACGACCGCAAGCAGTGATGCCGGGGATCGACCCTCGCTGCACCGCAAGACGGACGATTCCGCGCCGGCTTCCACCTCCGGCACGGGCAAGTCGAACCCCGCGCCTGCTGACGATCCCGACAAGCCGACACTGCATCGCCGGACGGACGACTCTGCTTCATCTAGCTCATCCGCCCCGGCGGGAGCATCCGATCCGAGCAAGTCAACTGCCCCGACGCCTGTTGATGATCCTGATAAGCCAACGCTGCACCGGCGGGCAGATGCCGATCCTGCATCTTCGACGACCACAGCCGGCGCGAGCACAGACCCGGACAGACCCACCTTGCACAAAAAGTCGGACGGGGACGCGTCGGCTTCCACCTCGGACAGTGACGACCCCGATCGGCCTACCCTGCACCGGCGAGCCAGCGAAACGGGGGAGAATGCACCCGACGTCGATCCGGATCGTCCGACCTTGCACAAGACGGCGCCCCCGGAGGCGGCGGGTAGCGATGTCGGCTCTGCTCCGGGGGTGGTGACAGCCGCCGCTTCCGCGGACCCGGATCGCCCTATGCTGCGCCGCGGCAAGCCGGAGCAGCTGGACACAGCGCTGACGCCGACCAAGCTGGAGTCGTCCGGGCAGCCCATCCGGCAGATGGTCGCGGTCTCCGACGTCAAGCACTCTGAGCCGCATCCGTATGCCTACCACTGGAACAGCCCTGAGGACGAGGCAAAGATGCGGACTGCAATGGAGGTGCTCGCCGCTCAGGCGCTCGCCGGCCGTTCGCCAGGCAGCTTTGGTCCCGCAAGCAAGGCGTTCAAGTCAAAAGCAAACGCCCCCACGTTGATCGATGAACACTTTGATTCCTACGAACTCGCTTATTCAAGCGGCCCGACCCTGGTCTTGAGTGCGCAAGGCGGTGCAGCCGGGGACCGCTACGTGACCCTCATCGCGCAGCCCGACTTCTACAATCAGCCGCGCGTGCTCTTTCGCCAGGTAAGTACCGCCTCCACGCTGGACCAGACCCCGCGCATGCAGCTCGTCGACGCCGTGGACACCGACAATGACCATCAGGCAGAGTTGATCTTCGAGCTGATCGGAGCGCCCGCAGCCGCCCCCGCCTCGCACGGTCCGGATCGCCAGTACGCCATCTACAGGGTAACGGCGGCAGGCGCAAGCCAGGTTTTCACCACCGGTCCGCTGCCCTGAGCATCAACCCTGCTCCGGGTGCATCAGCGAGCGGTTGCCACCAGCTCCGCTTTGCCAGAGTGGGCGTGAGCGAGCAGTGGAGGATAACGCTGTGAGTTGTTGCGACCCTTCCGCTTGGCTTCATAGAGGGCCAGGTCAGCTGCCTTGTACAGCTCTTCCTGGCTGGCGCCATCCACGGGGGAGACAGCAATCCCGATGCTCGCACTCGTCAGGAGGGCGGTGCCCCCGGAGGTTGATCTCCCTGTTGAAGCTCTCGATGGTGCGGCTGCATACCTGCTCAATCGAGGCGCTCACGCCTCTCCGGTCTATTCAAGGCTTCTCGGCGGCGGTCAGCGCGACCACCGGCAGACTGATAAAGCTGGCCGCCTGCGGGTCATGCCAGATGCGCTGTGTCGCTTTCTGGTAGTCGCCCTGCCTGGCCTCAAAGATGTTGGGAACGAAGCGCTGCGGATTGCGATCGTAGAGCGGGAACAGCGTGGACTGCACCTGCACCATGATCCGGTGGCCAGGCAGGAACGTATGGTTCACCATCGGCAGTCCGAAGACGTAGGCGAGCGGCTCGTTCGGTTTGATCGCCTCCGGGTGCTCAAAGCTGGTGCGATAGCGTCCGCGAAAGATGTCGGTCGAGATCGGCAACTCGTAGCCGCTCATGTCTACCGGCGGAGCAACTCGGTCCGGCTGCACATCGATCAGCTTGACCACCCAGTCAGAATCAGTTCCGCTGGTGGAGGCGAGGAGATGAACGACCGGCTCGCCGGAGAGCTTGATGGGCTCCTTCAGCGGCTCCGTTTCATAGGTCAATACATCGGGACGCCCGTCGACGAAGCGCTGGTCGGTCACCAGCCAGGTGCGCCAGCCCATGGCATCGGCCTCATCGACCGGCCGCGGACGGTAGGGCACCGGCTTCATCGGGTCCGAGACATACTCGTCGAACTTGCTTTCGCCTTTGGCCGGACGATCAAACGACAAACCGCCACTCGCCCCGAGGTAGAGCGGCTTCGACTCCGTCGGGCAGCCTTTCTCGCAGGCCGCGGGATAGACCGCCGGCCGCTCCCAGTGGTCTTCGCCGGTGTTGTAGATGTAGATCGCGGGCGTTGCCGCGACCGGTGCACCCGGCTTCAGATACTGGTTGAAGAACGGCAACAGCACTTCGCGGCGCCACTGCGCGGTAGTGTCGGTGGCCCAGGTCAGGGTGCCGAGCGAGCGGCCTTCGCGGTTGACCTGGCTGTGGAACCACGGCCCCATCACCAGCATGTTCATGGTGTCCGGGGTGCCCTTGGCCTTGAGCGCGCGATAGCTGTGGATGCCGCCCCACATATCTTCCTGGTCCCAGAGGCCCTGCTCCCACATGGTGGGCACGGTGAGCGGCTTCTGCGCGATCAGATGATCAAGCGCCTGGCTTTGCCAGAAGCCGTCGTACGCCGGATGCTCGACCATGACGTGCCAGAAGGGCAGCTGGTCCACCCCTTCGGACCTGGCGAAGGCGTCGGCAGACCCCGCGCGGAGGAAGTTCGTGTAGTCGTCCCGGCCCTCATGCGGCACGTGCGTGCCCTCGCCGCGCTGCGAGGTCTGGCCCAGGACATAGTCGATATTGGGCTGCCGGAAGGCGCCATAGTGGAACCAGTCGTCGCCCATCCATCCGTCGACCATCGGGCTCTCGGGCGCAGCGACCTTGAGCGCCGGATGAGGATTCAGCAGCGCCATCACCACTGTGAATCCCTCGTAGCTCGAGCCGATCATGCCCACGCGCCCGTTCGACTCGGGCACGTTCTTCACCAGCCAGTCGATAGTGTCATAGGCGTCCATGGTGTCGTCCGCGCCTGACGGATTGAAGCCGGAAGCGACCGGCGGCGGGGTCATCAGGTACACGCCTTCTGAGCCATACTTCCCGCGCACGTCCTGGTACACGCGGATGTAGCCGGCCTCGACAAAGTTTTCATCGCTCAGCGGCAGTGCCTCGACCATGCGCGCGCTCTTCGAGCGTGCGGCCCGCATGGCGGCGTTGTAGGGAGTCCGCGTCAGGACGATCGGCGCGTCTTTCGCTCCTTTTGGCACCACGATGACGGTGTACAGCTTGACCCCGTCCCGCATGGGAACCATGACGACGCGCTTGTCATAATCGCTGCTGATTGTGGGCGCCTTGAAGTTCTGCGCCAGCTCGTCTGCCGGCAACTTCTCCTGCTGCGCGGAGGCTCTGGTGACGGTGGAAACACCCGCAAGTGCGACGATGACGGCGAGACAACAAGCTTTCTTCATAGGCTCCTACGTTTAACTGCCCCAGCGTACCATCGACGCATCTCCAGCAGGACCGCGAACGGCGCTTTGTTAGGATCGCGAGATATGAGTCTTCTTCGGACCTGCATGGTGGTGGTTGCGACTTTTCTCTTGAACGCAGCGGCGTTCGCTGCCGGCGACGACACTGCTGCTGACAAGAATCCGCGTATCGCCGCCATCGTCAAGTCGCTCTCCGCGGTCAAGCCGATCTCGGCCACGGCGCTTTCACCGGACGGCCGGCAGCTGGCGGTCATAGCGGACGGTGCGCTGATGCTCGGCCCGACGGCGAACCCCGCCTCCGGGAAGATGCCCGCGCTGTGCGGGACGGGAAAGAGTTCGGCGAAGCTGAACAGCGTGGATTCGCCCGCCTGGTCGCCCGACAGTGCGAAGCTCGCGGTGCTTGCGACCTGCGGAGATGAGCTGGGGATCTACCTGGTCGCCGGAGGCAAGGCGCACAAGCTCACCGCCCTGCACGGCTTCGCGCACCAGCTCGCCTGGTCGCCGGACGGCCGCACCATCGGGCTGCTCTATGTCGAGGGCGCGACGCGGGCAGCCGGGGCACTGGCAGCGATGAAGCCGCCTTCCGGCGTCATCGGCGTGGAGGGCCTTGAAATCCAGCGCGTGGCGATGGTCGACGCCGCCTCCGGCAAGCTGACCGAGGCCACTCCTGCCGGGCTCCACGTGTATGAGTTCGATTGGTCGCCCGACTCGGCCAGGCTCGCCTACGTGGCCGCGCCCCCGCCGGGCGAGAACAACTGGTGGGTGGCGAAGCTGTACACGCAGTCCATCGGCGCCGGCCTTTCTGACCCGAAGGCAATCCTCGATCCCGTCACCGTCGGAGGCCCGCTGCACGGCCTGCAGATCGCCGTGCCCCGCTGGTCTTCAGACGGCAAGCAGATCGCGTTCATCGGCGGCCTGATGTCGGACCAGGGGGCGACCGGCGGCGATGTCTACACAGTCGTTTCTGAGGGCGGACTGCCTGTCGATCAAACGCCTGATCAGCATGCCTCCGCGACCTGGCTTGGTTCCTGGAACAGCGCCTCAGGCCAGCTTGTTTATAGCGCGATTGCCGGTGGCTTAAGCCAGGCGCGAACGCTGGTCTTCGCCCACGGCAATGACCGCCCGAAATCCGTTCTCGACTTCGAGCTCTCCGCAAATATCGGCGATGGCCGGCTGGAGATGAGTCTGTCCGAAGCCTCGGACGACTATGCCTTCATCAAGAGCTCCTACCAGGCGGCACCCGAGGTATGGATGGCGAAGAGCGTCAATGCCGAATGTTCGAAGGATTGCTACCAGCTCAAGCAGATCACCCACATCAACGATGCCTTGAAGCCCTCCTGGGGCAAGACTGAATCGGTCACCTGGACCAACGACGGATTCAGCATCCAGGGCTGGCTCTTCTATCCCGACAACTACGACGCCTCGAAGAAATACCCGCTGATCGTCATGGTGCACGGCGGCCCGTCATCGGCCGTGATCCCGCGTTGGCCGCGCGCGGGCTTCGGCGCGGCACCGTTCTCCGCCGCAGGCTACTTTGTTCTTGAGCCGAACCCGCGCGGCAGCTACGGCGAAGGCGAGGCCTTCACCCAGGCCAATCGCAAGGATTTCGGGTACGGCGATCTGCGCGACATCCTCGCCGGCGTGGATGCAGTCGAGAAGCAGATCCCGGCCATCGACGACCATCGGCTTGGCCTCACCGGTTGGAGCTACGGCGGATTCATGACCATGTTCGGCGTCACCCAGACCCGGCGCTTCCGCGCCGCGGTTGCCGGCGCCGGCATCTCCGACTGGCTCAGCTACTACGGCGAAAACTCGATCGACCAGTGGATGACGCCGTTCTTCGGGACCAGCGTTTACGACGATCCGGCGGTTTACGCGAAGAGCTCAGCCATCAACTACATCAAGCAGGTCAAGACACCCACCCTGATTGTCGTCGGCGACCGCGACGGCGAGTGCCCGGCGCCGCAATCCTTCGAGTTCTGGCACGCGCTCAAAGCCCAGGGCGTCGAGACCCGCCTGGTCGTCTACCCGGACGAGGGCCACGGCTTCCAGAGCGAAGCGCACCGGGTGGATGTTCTGGAGCGGGCCATCAGCTGGTTCGACACCCACCTCAACGCCGACCAGGCCGGTTCCACCGGCCGGTAAAGAACAAGACCCCCTGCGCGGGAGGCGCCCACTTCGTGGGTCGTAGAACGCCCCTGCGGCGCACAAAAGCATCTGTCCCCGGTAATGCTTGGGGGCAGATGCTCTTGCCCGAAGGGCGATCCATCCCCACCGGAGGTGGGCGCCTCCCGCGCCGGGGGTCTTGTTCTTTGGCTGCTGTTGTAAACTTCTCTTTGCGGGCGGCCTTGGGCGCCTGCGACCGTCTGCGCACCATTTTCAGGCAGGCGGGGAGGTTTCATGCGGCGGTTTCTTACCCTTCTGTCCCTGTTCCTGATCGCGCTTCCTGTAGGACTCTCCATTTCAGGCTGCACCACCAATGTTGATCAGTACTGTAACAACGCTGGTTACGGACCCAAGCTCACGGCCATCAACAACGTTACGCTGAGCCCCGCGAACACAGGCATCTCGCTTGCTTACGGGCAAATCAACCAGATTGGATCGCCGCACGCTTTCAATTGCAAGGGCACGTCGCTGTCGCCCTCGACCTACACCTACGGCTCGACGAACATCCAGTTAGCCGACATCAATCCCGCCACCGGCAGCCTGTGCGCCGGCACTTGGAATCGTCTCAGCCCTGGCGGCATTCCGGATTTCAGCATCTGCACGCCGTCAACGCAGGAGGGAACCGCTCAGGTTACCGCAAGCACCGGCGGCGTTGCGAGCAATCCCATCACCATCTACGTGCACCGGCCGATTGCTGCCATCACCATCCCGACCCAGACTGCCTGCGTCTCCTATAACCACACCCTCGACGATGCCAACGGCAATCTGCTTCCGCTTACCGCAGGCACGATGGTGTATGCAAGCGATGGCGGCATGATTAATCCGGCTTACGTCGGCAATATCACTTATACCCCAGTGACACCTTCAATCGTCACCATCAACAACACCAGTGTGAGCAGTACCACCACCACCGGCACGAGCCCCCTGCCAAATGGCGCGGCGACCGCAAACCAGCCCGGCGCGACCGTGATCACCGCCTCGGTCTCACTCGTCAGCTCGGCCGCAGGATACTTCTTCACCTGCCCTCCGGCCAGCATTGCCACGTCTATCAACGGTGCCACCACCGGAACCGTGACGAATGGCAACCCGCAAAGCATAACCTCGGTGGTTACCGACACGGCGGGCAATCTGATCACCGGCGCCAATCTCGACTACACCTCGACCCAGCCGCTGCAGATCTCTGTGACTACGGGGGGAAGCATAACAGCCGCCTACGCTGCGACGGCAACCGTCTCCGCCATCTGCCAGCCCGGCACCTGCAACCCCGCGCCGCTCGAGAAGATTGGGGTTTTCGGCACCGGTCTGCCGGTCGTCAGCAATCCTCTCTCGATCACCTCGCCCGGCGTCAGCAGCACGCTGCTGTGGCTCGCCTCGCCAGACTCGCAGGTGTTCACCCCGGTCGACCTGAGCCTCGGCTACACGGGGACGCCCATCCGGCTGCCGTATCCGCCGAACTCCATGATTCTTGATCCCACGGGTGCGAACCTCTACTTCGGCAACAACTACGAACTGATGATTTACTCCGCCGGGACCAATACTATTTCCAAGCAGGACACATCCGTTCCGGGTGTCGTGCTGGCCGCGGCCCCCGATGATTCGACGGTCGTGATCAACGATCAGCTGCGCCAGGTGATCTACCTGTACTCGCCTGCATCCGGCGGCAACATCAGCATCGGCGGCTTGGCCACACGCGCGGTCTACTCGCGCGACGGAAAGAACGTATACATCGTCGGGCCGACCAGCCTTTACGTGCACAACAACTCGACCGGCTGGAGCGTGTACCCGCTGCCGGCCGGTGAACTCGGGTCAAGCTGCACGGTTCAAAACAACCTCAATAATGCGAATGTGAACCCGTTCTGCTCCCCGGACATCGCGCTCAGCGTGCCTGCGGTCGCACCCTTCATCTCCGGCCCGCAGACCACTGCTCGCAGCTTCTGCCCGAACACCACCTACGCCACGGAGACCGCTCTACCACCCTACTACCCGCAGGCAGCGACCATCACCGCCGCCACCGACCACCTGGCCACTACCAATGACGGCTTCCACGTGCTGGGCGCCACGGTGGCAGACTTCACCGACATCCAGTTCAACACTCCAAACCCGCAGGTAAACGGCTCCGCGCGCACCGTCCCTATCGGCACCTGCCCTGCCGTCACCAGCCCGCCGCTGGCCCTGACCACAACCTTTAACCAGCTCCCGTTTACCGGGCTCACTCCTACGCAGATCGACCAGGTGCTGCCTTCGCCGAACTCGAGCGAAGCGTTCGTCACCTACCAGGCTGCGGCGGCGAGCGGCCTGCTTCCGCTGTACACGCCGTCAACAACTGCAGGGGCGCCCGGAACGCTCACAAACATCCAGTTGGCCGGCGGGGCAGGAGCACCCATCGCTGGAATCTTTTCGCCGGACGCCTCTACCTTCTTTGTCAGCACCACAGGAGACAACCTCGTCCACCTGGTGGATACGACCAAGCTGACCGATACTCACCAGATCAATCCGCAGCTGCAGGATGCCAATGGGACGCCGGTGCCGCCGCAGTTCCTCGCAGTGCGGCCGCGCCCGACGACCTAAGGAGGGCTCGCCGCGAGCGATGCGGCGGGCACTGCTTTGGCCCAGTTCGCCGCCTCAATCACCTTGGTAATCAAGCCTCGGGAATCCTGCTCGATGCACAGCCAGCACGTGCGTAGACTCGTCGCATGTCGACCCTGCGTGCCGCCCGCCAGCAACTCGTTCAGTCCGTCGTAGGCGCTCTCGATCAGCTGCCCTCGCAGCCGAGACCGCAGGCCGCTCACCTCGATACAGGCCGCGAAGGCGAACTGGCAGCCTTCTTCTACCTGCGCAAGCTTGACTTTACCGTGGTCGCGCGAGGCTGGCGCTCAGGCGGTGTGCCCGGGGACATCGACCTGATCGCCTGGGAAGGGGACACCGTCTGCTTCGTAGAGGTGAAGACCCGCAGCACACGGACAGTCGCGTCGGCTGAAGCAGCAGTTGACGAGCACAAGCAGAAAACACTGCGACGGCTCGCCGGCCAGTACATGCGCCACATGCCTGAAAGCACGGTCTCGCGCTTTGATGTACTGTCGATCTACTTTGAAGACATGCTGCCGGGTACCAGTGCTGAGAGTCGACGCCGGACAGCGCAGTACGAGCTGTTTCGCGGCGCCTTCGACTGGCACTAAGCCGGGCTGTCACTCCAGCGACGAGCCGAGATCACGCGCTCGATACCTTGCAGGTCCTTTTCCACGTCCAGGTCTTGCCAGCCGGTGAGCATGGATGCAACCGCCTGCCGCTGTCCTAAGCCGATTTCAAGCAGCAGCCACCCGCCCGGATTGAGAGCAGCCTCTGCCTGTGGGATCAGGCGCTCGTAAATTTCGAGCCCGCAGGGGCCCGCAAAGAGGGCTTCGGCCGGTTCGTACTCCTGCACCTGCCGCTCAAGTACCTCTCCCGTCGCCACATAGGGGGGATTCGACACAACAACGTCGAAGCGCTCGTCTTCTACCGCGCGCAGCAGGTCAGATTCAAGGAATCGCACCTGCTCAGTCACGCGGTGACGAGCAGCATTTCCCCGCGCGATCACCAAGGCCTGCGGTGACAGATCGACGGCCGTGATCGAGGACTTGGGCAGCATCTGCGCCAGGGCAACGGCAATAATACCCGAGCCGGTGCCCACGTCCACGATCTGCAGCGGCTGGTCCCGGTCCACTCGCGCCAGGACTGAATCGACCAGCAGCTCTGTTTCCGGCCGCGGAATCAGCACCGCGGGGGAGACCGTGAAGGCGAGCCCGTAGAACTCCTGCTCGCCCAGGATGTACTGCATCGGCTCAGACATTGCCCGGCGCTCGACCAGGGTCCGGTAGCGCAGCGCCTGCGCGGGAGTCAGCGGCACATCGGGATGGGTCCAGAGCCATGCGCGATCTTCTCCCAGAACACGGCAGAGCAGCAGCGCGGCATCCCGCTGCGGCTCGCGCGAAGCCGACTCGAGTCGCGCACTCGCCTCCCGCAGCTGCATCTTCACCGAGGAAAGGGTAGTCAACGGTTGCTGTGCGAGCCTCAGCTGACCAGCTTGAGATAGTCAGGCTCGTCGGCGATGGTCTTGTATCGGAAGCCTCGCACGATTGCGCGGTCCTTCAGGAAAAACACGCCCGGCATCTGGTGCGCGTCTTCCTGGATCATGCCGATGCCATGGGTAAAGATCGCGCCCTTGAGCCAGCCGGCGATTACCTTCGGAATGAAGAAATGCACAAAGGGGCTGGTACGTCCCAGGCCGAAGAGCGGATGCTGGTAAATAGCTGCTTCAGGATCGCTGACACGCTCGACATCGCTGAGCTTGTAATAGTCAAAGTAAGGCTTCGCGCGCTCCGGCGTTCCTACATGCACAAAGACCGGCCGTACGCCGCGCGCTTCCAGTTCCGCGCGTAACTCTGAGACCTTGGCCAGAGACTGACGACAGAAAGAGCATCCGAAGTGGCGCAGAAATACCAGCAGCACCGGGGAGGAGTCAACCAGAGAGCGCAAACTCTTTCCCGACTCGGCATGAACCGAGTCAAACAGTCTCAGGACCTCATTCCCCGAGTGAGTGCTTGCGCCAAAGGTGCTTCGCGCTGCGAGCATAGCACCAGCTTACCCGCTTTCCCGCCTGTCGCTTTCGGCCTAACTCCAAAGTTGTAACTCTGGTCCTATTTTTTGCTCTTACCCGGCTACACAGGTGAGGCAGCTTCGCCGATAAGCAGGATGTCAGCTGTTGCGCCATTGCTCCTACTCTCGTTCAGGATGACAAGCTTATGTCACGCCCTTGGGTCGGCCAGAGTGTGAATCCAGTGCAGAAGCACACTCTCCACCTCTCGGAAATCATCTCCGCACTTTCCTTTGCGCTTGATCTGACGGAGGGCGCGGTGGCCGGTCACGCTGTCCGCAGCTGCCTGCTCGGTATGCGCATTGCCGAACGCGCGGGACTTCCGCCAACCGACCTGCACGAGCTTTACTACGCCTTACTGCTCAAGGATATTGGCTGCAGCTCGAATGCGGCGCGTATGTGCCAGATCGTCGGCGGCGATGATCGCGCGGTCAAGGCGGGCGTCAAGCTGCTGGACTGGACCAAGCCACATAGGCCAGATTTGACCGTGCTCAAGCTCTTCTGGGAGCAGGTTCTGCCCGGCGCCGGCGCGATCGCCAAGGTATCGAGGATCGCCAGCATTGCGCTCACGCAGCACCGCAATAATGAGGAGATGATCACCCTTCGCTGCGATAGCGGCGCAGGCATCATCCGCAAGATCGGTCTGCCCGAAGCAACGGCGGCCTGCGTCCGCTCACTCGACGAGCATTGGAATGGCTCCGGATACCCGGCTCGCCTGCGCGGCCCCGCCATCCCGCTCTTCTCCCGCATTGCCGCCATCGCCCAGCACCTGGACGTCTTTGCCTGCGAAAAAGGTACTGGAAACGCCATCCACGTGCTCGAACAGCGCAGCGGGCAGTGGTTTGATCCCGAACTGGTCAGGATCGCCGTCAGTCTCAACCACGAGCAGCGCCTGTGGCACCACTGCCTCCCCGGCGCGCCAGAAAGCCGCAAGGCGGTACTCGACCTCGAACCCGGCAGCCGCATGGTTCTCGATGATCCTCAAATCGACCGCATCTGCGAAGCTTTCGCCGATGTCGTCGACGCTAAGAGCCCCTTCACCTACCGGCATTCTCTGGGCGTTGCCGATGCCGCCCGATCCATCGCCCGCACCCTTGGACTGCCGACGGACCGTATCAAGGTGGTTCATCGCGCCGCCCTGCTGCACGATGTCGGCAAGCTGCGGGTTCCCAACTCGATCCTGGACAAGCCGGGCCCCCTGACCAAGGATGAGTTCACCGTGGTGCAGGAGCACCCCGGGCTGACGCGAAAAATTCTCGAGCGTGTGAGCGTCTTCGGGGAGCTGGCTGTCATCGCCGGGGATCACCACGAAAGGCTGGATGGAACCGGTTACCCGAACCATCTCAGCGGCGAACAGCTGTCGCTTGAGTCGCGCATCCTTGAAGTCGCCGACATGTACGGCGCGCTTTCAGAGGAACGACCTTACCGTGCCGGGCTCGACCTCGACGAAATCCGCCGGATTATGGGCCAAGACATCCCCCGCCGGCTCGATGGCGCTTGTTTTGAGGCCCTCCTCCAGGGCATATCAAGGCAACTGCCTGCAGCGCCTGCTGTTGAGAACAGAGCAGCGCTCCTGCCTACACCGAAGATGGTTGATCAGGCGCAGGCGCGGCCCGCGATGGCTTAGTTGCTTCGGTGTTGGCAGGGAGCGCCCGCGACCGCCCCAAATCCAACATCGACACGGCGCCGCGACCAGGGCGTGGCCCGGCCTGGCTCGTGACTAACGATAAGTCTCATGGGATCCATCCGCCCACGTGCTTTTAACTCGCGCTACCTGACCGGGGTGCTCATAGGATCATGTCGCGACCACCTACTCGTAGCGCAGCGCTTCCACGGGCTCGATGTTTGCGGCGCGGCGCGCCGGGATGCCGCTTGCTACCAGCGCCACAACCCCGAGAACCGCAACCGAGGTGACCAGTGCACTCCAGCCTGGACCAGTTGCCGACTCCCAGTGCACCAGCGCCCGATGAAGCACCAGCGCCAGCAGCAGCCCGGCCGCGACGCCGCCTCCGACGCTGACGGCCGTCGAGCGCAACACCAGCTCCAACACGTTCCCGCGTGATGCGCCGAGCGCGAGCCGGATGCCGAACTCGTTGGTACGCTGCGCCACGGTATAGGCAACCACGCTGTACAAACCAACCGCGGCGAGCAGGAGCGCGAGGGCGGCGAATGCTCCAAAGAGATAGGAGAGCAGCTGCCCTCGCGCATACTCGGGCTGGATGCTGATGATCTCTTCAAGGTCGCGCTCGTCGGAGCTGAGCTGCTGGTCGTGGTCGATCGAGGCAACCTGTTTGGCAAGCGTGTGCAGCATGGACGCTGGTGGTCCATCGGTGCGGACGAGGAGCGCAGCGTAGTCCCACATGCCGAGGGTGTAGGGGATGTAGAACTCCGGCCGCACCGGGCTGCTGAGTCCGTCGTTGACTTTGTCGGCGACGACTCCCACGATCTGGAGCCAGCCATCTGCCCCCGGCGCCGTGGTGACAAACGGTGGCGGCGCCTTAAGGATGCCGATCGCAAGCGAGTGGCCGACTGCGTCCCCCTTGAAGAACCGCCGGGCAAGGGTCTCGTTCACCACGACGACCTTGGCGGCGTTGTGATTCTGAGCTTCGGTCCAAAGCCCGCCTTTCAGCACCGGGATGCGCATCAGAGGGAAGTATTCCTCACTGACGAAACTCATTCGCGCCGTGTGCGCCTCGGACGAAGGTGAGCCGAGAAGATCGATGGGCGTATCGATGCCATTGCTGGGTGGCACAGCCGTGTTGCCGTAGGCGGCCATCTGGACGCCCGGCGTCGCGGCCACCTTATTGCGCAAGGCCTCGGCGTAAGCCACGCGCGCGGCAAGGCTGCTGTGCGCGGCCACGCGGATGGGAATGCCGAGAACATTTACGTTGTGCGGATCGTAGCCAAGATGAGTTTGCGCGAGGCTCAGAAAGCTTTCAATCGCCGCGCCCGCGGTCGACAGCAGCAGGAGTGTCAGCGCGACCTGGCCGCCGATGAGCACCCCGTGCAGCGCGCGCCCGCGGGAACTACCGGCAATCTTGTGGGTTCCAGACTGCATGGCTTCACGCACGTCCGGCCGGGAGAGCCGAAGGGCCGGCCACAGGCCGAAGAGGATGCCGGTAAGCAGGGCCACGGAGACGGAAAACGCCAGTACCGGCAGGTTGATCTCTATGGCCGCCTCGTGCGGGAAGGAATACTCCGGCAGGAGCGCCACGATGACGGCAAGCAGTTTGTACGCGAGCAGCACCCCCAGCGCCGCACCCGCGACGGAGAGCAGGAGCGCCTCAGTGAGCAGCTGCCGCACTATCCGGCGGCGGGAGGCGCCGATGGCTGCGCGAACCGCAAACTCATGTTCGCGCGAGGCGCCGCGCGCCAGTAGCAGGATCGACACATTGCCGCATCCGACCGCCAACAGCAGCAGCACCGCGCCGAAGAGCATGGCGAGCGTGGGGCCGATCGCCTGCAGGAACTGCTCGTTCAGGCCAATGATTGTGAGAGGCCCGGGGTTGGGCGGGAAGCTGCGCGGCGACTCCTTCTCGAACTGGGTCGCCAAGGGCTGAAGCTGTTGTGCGGCCAGCTGGTGGCTGATCCCGGGCTTGAGGCGCGCTTCCACTTCGTAGGAGACAGAGGGGTCGGCGGTGGTCTTGAGCGGCAGGTAGACGTCGGCATCGTTCCAGGTAAAGCGCTTGGCGGCGATGCCGACGACCTGGTACGGCTGGTGCTCCAATTGGATGATCTTGCCGACGATGCCACGGTCGCCGTTAAAGCGGCGCTGCCAGAATTTATAGCTGAGGACGGCGACCAGCTGCGGATCATGCCCAGCTGGAGCGTCCGACGGCAGCAGTCCGCGGCCGAGAAACGCGGGAACACCGAAAAAGTTGAATGCGTTGGCTGACAGTTCGTCGCCGTGAAGATCTTCAGGAAGCTCGTCGCCGGAGATGGTCATGCGCCGCTGGTGGATCAGGATTGAATCCTCGATCGCCGGAGCCTGCCGCAACTGCTGCCACTGGGTCGCGGTGATCGGTAATCCACCGTAGCCGTTGCTGTTCACCGCCGTGATCGAGAAATGCACCATGCGATCGGGCGCAGCGTAAGGATAGGGGTTGACCACCACCGCCCACACCACGCTAAAGACGGCCGTGGTTGCCGAAATGCCACAGGCCAGCGAGAGGACAGCCGTGAGCGTGAAGCCACGGCTCTTGATCAGTTGGCGCAGAGCGTAGCGTATGTCCTGAAGAAGTGAGTGCATGAGAGCCCCCGGCGTGGAGCAGTTTACCGGAGGAGAGCATGCCAGGGGCCACTCCGTTTGTCAGGCCGTGCCGCCTAGAGCCAGGAACTCGACAGCAAACGTCCTCTCCGACCATCAGCGTGAGCGGCTGCCCCGACCCATGATGTCCGAAATCGTAACGGCACAGTCCGGAATCGGACAGGACTATGGGGAGAGCCCAAGGCTGAGTGTTTTCCCGAGCTCCCACTCGGCGAGCATGCGCGGCCCGATCTCGGCGAAGGCCGGGTGCTCGCGCGCGTAGCCCTCAACCTCGGGCGCCGTCTGCGCGATTGCTTCGGCGATGCGCTCAAAGATCGCGCGCACGCGAGCAGGCGCGAGCGCCGCGCGGACCTGTCCCAGCTGCAGCAACGCTTTTGCGGCAGGCCACTCGGTCGACCCGTTGAGCGTCAGCGCCATGCGGTCCTGCGGGATGTAGGCGGTCGTAGTGACCAGATCATACGCCGGCGCGAGCCGTGCGGGGCCTAGCACTTCGTCGTAGAGGATGCCGAAGTTCTTGAGGTGCGCATCACCGTTGCGAATAGCGCAGTTAAGCGCGATCAGGGTAAAGAGCTGCTCAAGATCGGCGTGCAGGTGCTCAGATCCGGCGAACTGGCTGAAGCGCTTTAAGATGGCCGTCTCGTAGCTGCCGCGGTATTTTTCGTCCGTCCGCCGCGCGTTCAGGACGCAGAAATCTTCAAAGCCCCGGTAGGTCCCGTCCGGGCGCAGGTCGAAGCGATCGATGACCAGCGCCAGGCCGTCATCGGAGAGGCGATGGCGCGGCACCTCAAGCCCGCAACGCTCGGCCACTCGCAGGCAGAAGTGCTCATTGGCGGCCAGCTGCGGGTAGTCTGCCTCCCAGAACTTGACGATGTGGGTGGCGCCGCGCAGCGAATCGCGGGCGGAGGCGTTGGGCAGCGGCTCCTGCTGTAGGGCGTTGAGCTGGTCCCGCACTAGTACCTTTGGCTGTACGCCGCTGATCCCGGAGTAGACCGCGAAGCGCTCCAGCAGGTAGCGGAAGAGCTCGCCGCCGCGTCGACTTGCCAGGACCTCGTCGACGGATTGAAAGGGAACCGTCTCATCCAGGGCATCTCCGGTGCCGGTAAAGCGCAGCCGCCCGATCTGCGAGCGCCCGGTGACGGCGAGCAGGTCGAAGTCGTCAAAGGTACCGGTGGATTTTGAGAAAGCCAGTCTGAGCCGCTCGCGCAACGCCCCTTCAGGCAATGCCATTTCGAAGATGGGCGCCAGGCCGAACGGCGTATCCCAGGAGGCAAGCCGCACCGGCATGGTGACGGAGACTGCCCGGGCAGGGTCAGCCAGCGGCAGGTACGCGAAGGTGGTGCCGCGGCTGCCTTGGATGCGCGGGCGATCCAGCATACCGGCGACGGCGAGGTCGGTCCAGATCTGGATCATGGTTAGGCGCCCCCATGCCGGGCGGCCTCGGCTTCTTCTTCCGCAAGAAGCTCTTCAAGCGTGGGCCGCCTGGGGGCTATTTCCTGCAGCTGGAGTTCAAGACCGAGCACGGCCAGCAGGCGGGTGAGCTTGGTGAAGCCAATCTCATCTCCGCGGTGATTCTCGAGGGCCTTCAGTGTCGAAAGGCTTACATGCGCGGCCCTTGCCAGCTGAAGCTGGGTAAGCTTCTTGCGCTTTCGAGAAGCTGTTAGTGCAGTTGCAATGTCTGCAAGTGCGTTCATGTGGTTAATATATCAACCATTTTGTCTAAACTGGGGTTATTCTAGATTAAATACTGACTATCTTTGCTCTTCCTGCACATCTGCGTGTGACTCGTTCAAGGTCACCTGTAGCAGCGCCTCCTGCGAGAGCGACCCGATCTGTCGCAGAGCCGGGAAGAACCTGCTCCATAGACCGGTGACGATCAGCGAGCCGATACCCCCAGCCACTACCGCGCGAATGGGCCCCCACCACTGCGCCGTCAGGCCGCTTTCAAATTCCCCGAATTCATTCGAGGCGCCCAGAAACAGCGAGTTGACCGCGCTGACCCGACCACGCATTTCCTGGGGCGTAGCCAATTGCAGGATCGAGGACCGTATCACTACCGAGACCATGTCCGAGGCGCCTACAACCAGCAACGCAACCATGGAGAGCGCCAGATTGCGCGAGACGCCAAAGAGCACCGTCGCCATGCCGAACAGCGCGACACAGAGCAGCATGCGGATGCCGGCGCGGCGGCGGATCGGGTGAACGGTAAGCCACAGCGAGACTGACAGGGCTCCGATGCCGGGCGCGGCCCGCAGCAGACCCAGGCCGCGCGGCCCCGCATGCAGGATGTCGTTGGCGAAGATAGGCAAGAGCGCGACTGCGCCGCCAAGCAGCACCGCGAACAAGTCGAGCGAGATGGAGCCGAGCAGGATCGGTGTATCGAAAACGTAGCGAATCCCGGCCAGGATCACGTCTGCGGAAACGGCTTTGTGCTCCTGCCGGCCCGGCCGAACAGAGAGCAGTGTGATCAGCGCGATGTAGAAGAGGAGCGTCAGGAGCGTGAAGAGGTAGACGATGGCGCCGCCCTGCAGCATGCCCGTGGTCTCTCCATTTTGGCTGAAAGCTACGGCACCGAGATGCATCGTGAACAGGAACCCGCCGATTGTGGGACCCGTGATCGTCGCGATCTGAAAGATGGTCGCGCCCCAGGTGACAGCGTTCACAAAATCATCCTTCGGCACCAGCTGCGGGATGAGTGCGGAACTCGCAGGCCCGCTGAAGGCTCTCCCGGAGCCGATGACGAAGAGCACCAGGTAGATGGGCCACACGCGGGCGATCCGGTTGAAAGCGAAGGCGAACAGCGCCATGGTCGCCAGCGCCTGCAGCGAGTAGCACACCAGCACCACGAGACGGCGGTCGAAGCGATCAGCGATGTGACCGGCGGGCAGCAGGAAGAGCAGTCCGGGGAAGAAGAGCGCCAGCCCGGTATAACCGAGATCGATCGCGCGGTGGGTGATCGAGTACACCTGCCAGGCGACAGCGAGTGCCTGCGCCTCGGCGCCGATGACCACCGCCAGTCGCGCGCTTTGGTAAAGACGAAAATCGCGGGAACGAAACGCCGCGGTGCTACCTCGGGAACCCTCGGACATATCTGCTTATACCGTCTTCCGGCCCTCGGAACTACCGCCGGGTCGCCTCATCAACCCGTGTTCCTGAGGCCCGCGGAGATGCCGTTGATGGTGCCGGAGATGGCGCGGTTGACCTCCGGCGTATCTTCGCCGGCGCGCTTGCGCCGCAGCAGGTCGACCTGGATCAGCGAAATAGGGTCCACGTACGGGTTGCGCAGCTTGATGGAGCGCGCTAGCACCTGGTTGGACTCGAGCAACGCGGTCTGCTCAGTCACGGCAAGCAGCTGCTTCAACGTACGGTGATACTCCGCCTCTATTTTCGAGAAGATGCGGCCGCGCAGCCCCGGGTCCGGCACCAGCGATGCATAAAGCGACGCGATGCCAAGGTCGGCCTTCGCGAGCGCGAGTTCCACATTGCGCATCAGGTCGATAAACAGCGGAAAGTCGGCGAACATCTCGCGCAGCAGTCCCAGGCCGCCTGCCCGTTCCGAGTACGCCTCAAGCGCCCGCCCCACTCCAAACCACCCGGGAATGAGCAGACGGCTCTGTGTCCAGCCAAACACCCAGGGAATGGCGCGCAGGCTCTCAAAGGTGCGCTTGCCGGCGCGCCGTGACGGACGCGAGCCGATCTTCGCGTGCTCCAACTCGGCCATCGGTGTGCCGGCTTCAAAATATTGAAACACTTCGGGGTCGTCGATAATGCTCCCCCTGTAGAACGCGAAGGCGGTCGCCGACAACTCGTCGAACGCAGCTTCCCACTCCGGCAGCAGCAGCCCGGAGTAGTGTCCCTGCGGGTCGCGCGCGTTCGGACGAGCCAGGGCGTCGAGCGAAGCTGCGATCATCAACTCCAGGTTGCGTTCGGCCAGGACCACGTCGCCATACTTCCAGTTCAGCACTTCTCCCTGCTCCGTGATCCGGATCTGGCCATCAAAGGCGCCCACCGGTTGCGCATAAATGGCGCGATGCGTCGGGCCTCCGCCTCGTCCTACCGTCCCGCCGCGGCCGTGGAAGAGCCGGAGCTCAAGGCCGCACTCGTGCGCCACCTCGTGCAGCGCCCGGTGTGCGCGAAACACCTCCCAGGTGCTGGTCAGCATGCCTCCATCCTTGTTCGAGTCGGAGTAGCCCAGCATTACCTCCTGCACGTTGCCCCAGGAGGCGAGCAGCGTCCGGTACTCGGGCATCGTCCACAGCCGCCGGCATACATCGGGCGCATTGCGCAGGTCTTCGATCGATTCGAAGAGCGGCACCGGCATCAATCCGGGATCGCGTCCGCTGCCTGCAGGATTGACGCCGCCGTAGCGCGCCAGCCACAGCACGCCCAGGATGTCCTCGATCGTGGCGGCGCCCGAGATCACGTACTGGCGGATCGCCTCCGGGCTGCAGCCCTGCTTCACCTCGGCGATGGTGCGGAAGGTGTCGAGAATATCCAGCGTCTCCGGGCTGAGTGCTGCGGGGACGGAGAGCGCCGTGTCTGTGCCCCAGCCGGAGGTCTCTTCAAGCGCCTTCTTGTGCAGGCGCGCGTGCTGGCGCACGTCCAGGGTATGCAGGTGCAGGCCGAAGGTGCGCACCAGCAGCAGCAGGGGATCGATCAGCGTGGCCGCCAGGCGCTGCCCGCGGTTTTCCTGCAGGCTGCGCCGGATCACGCGCAAGTCCTCAAGCAGATCCTCGGAACTGCAATAGGAGGGCAGATCCAGCCCGCCCTGCTCATCGCCCACAGCGCTGGGGTCGAACCCGGCCGTCTTCTCCAGTCGCGCCTTAATGCAGGCGAGATAGCGCCGGTAAAGCTCAAACTCAAAGTGCGGGCCGAACGAGTCTGGCGCCTCCAGAAGCGCGAGATAGCCGTCCAGACGCGAGCGCAACTCATCGGAGACAGGCACTTGCTGCGCCGACGTCGTCAGCACGTCAATGATGCTCTGCACCTTTGCGCGGTAGTAGGTCAGCAGGCGGGCCCGGGCGCTGGCGATGGCCGCAAGTGTAACCGCAGGCGTTACAAAAGGGTTGCCGTCACGGTCGCCGCCGATCCACGATCCAAAACCCAGCAGCAGAGGGAGCTCGGCTGCGTCTGTCTCAATGCCGTACTCGCTTCGGAGCGCGCCGGCAATCTCTTCGTAGAGTAGCGGCAGGGTCGCGAAGATCGACACGTCGTAGTAGTCAAGACCCATCTTGACTTCGTCGCCGACGGTGGGTCGACGGCTGCGCACCTCATCGGTCTGCCAGAGCGAGGTGATCTCGGCCGCGAGCAGATCCTGGAGGCGGGCCAGTTCTTCGTCAGGAACCGGGATCTCATCCAGGCAGGCCAGGAAGTCGCCCATGCGCCGCCGCTTGAACAGCACCGACCGGCGCGCGACCTCGGTCGGGTGCGCGGTAAATACCGGCACGATAAAGATGCTTGTGAGCCATCCCACGGCCTCTTCGGCCGTGATGCCGACCCGCTTCATTTCGCGCAGGGTGCCGCGGAACGATCCCCGCTGAATGGCAACATCACCACTGATCTGGACAGAGAGCCGCCGACGCTTGCGGTGGTTGGTCTCTGCCATGTTCGCCAGCTCGAAGTAGAGAGCGAAGGCGCGGCTCAGCTGGTATGCCTGCTCAAGCGGCAGCTGATCGATCGTGAGCACCGCGGCCTGCATCAGCTGGTCGGCCTCATGCAGCTGCCCTTCACCAAGGGCCTCGCGGCGGCGAATCGCAGACTGCCGCAGCTGTTCAACCTTGTCGAAGATGCTGTCTCCGGCCTGGTCGCGCAGCACCTCGCCCAGCAGCATGCCGAGCGAGCGCACGTCGCGTCGCAAAGGCGCCTCTTTCAGGTCGCCCGTACGGGCTTCGAGTTCAGCCAGGCGCTCGGACCAGGCAGCAGGCTTCCACAACGGCGTGTCCATGCACTCAGTATGCCTGAGATGCGGGTGAGCTCAGGGCCGGCGCTGCGCACCCTGCAGGATGCACATCACTTCCGAAGCGTCACCATTACCTGGTTAATGACGATCTACAGAGAGATGGAATGACCAGTTCGCGCGTATGTCGATGCTTGCCGATCCTGCCAGTGCCAGGGAATTTGGCCAGCGAAGTAACCTTGTCATAGATGCGGCAGGACACATCTTGCGCGACTTCAACGCTGTCATGCTTAATATCTCGCACAATTAGCCCGCGGTCTGCTCTTCAACCTGCGCTACCAGGTCTTCCCACTCGCCGGAAAGCCTTTCGTGATCGGCTCGCAGCCCGCTGAGGTGTCCGGCGAGACGCTGTGTCTCTTCGGCGCTGGTGAACTCGACCATCTGGCCCTCGGTCACCGTGATGGCAGCCTCCAGGCGGGGTATTTCAGACTCGACGAACTTAAGCCGGTCTTCCATCTGGCGCAGCTTGATGGGGTTGACCTTGCGCCCACGCGGCGCGTCGATGGGAACGATGGTCGCGGTCGGTACGGGGACAGCCGGCACGATCGCAGGATTTGCTGCAGCCGCTGCTACAGAGGCCTTACGGTACAAGTAATCCTCATAGTTACCGGGATAAACGTGGACGTGCCCGTTCTCTACTTCAAAAACACGCGTCGCGGCTCCGTCGATAAAGTACCGATCGTGCGAGACAAAGATCACGGTTCCGGAAAACTTTTTGACCGCATCGAGCAGTACATCTTTCGCACGTAAGTCCAGATGGTTCGTCGGCTCATCGAGTAGCAGGAAATTCGCCGGACTGACTAGTATGCGCGCGAGGGCATAGCGGTTGCGTTCGCCGCCCGACAGCACGCCGAGCGGCTTGAAGACATCGTCTCCGGAGAAGAGAAAGCAGCCCAGCAGTCCGCGCAGATCGGCGTCCGGAACTTTAGGCGCGGTTCGGCTGATGTCGTCCAGCATGCGCACTGCCGGGTCAAGCACCTTGTACTGGTCCTGCGCAAAATACTCAGCGACGACGTTGTGCCCGAGCTTGAGCGTGCCCGCGGTCGGCGGCTCTTCGCCGCACAGCAGCTTGACCAGCGTCGACTTGCCGGCGCCATTTGCGCCCACCAGCGCGATCCTGTCGCCGCGCTCGATGGTGAAGCTTACGTCGCCCAGAACATGCTTCGCGCCGTAGTCCTTGCGCAGCCCGGAGACTTCCGCCACTGTGCGCCCGGACGCAGGAGGCTGAGGAAAGGTAAAGTGGATCGCTTCTTCTTCCAGCGGGATCTCGATGCGGACAATTTTTTCGAGTTCCTTGATCCTGCTCTGCACCTGCTTGGCCTTGGTGGCTTGCGCGCGAAAACGATTGATGAAGGTTTCAAGATGCTCGATCTGGTCGCGCTGATTTTTGTAGGCTGCCTCAAGGATCCTGCGCCGCTCCGAACGCTGCTGTTCATACTTGGCATAGTTGCCGGTATAGAAATGCAGCGACTTATTCCACACTTCGACAATCTTGCCGACCGTGCTATCGAGAAAATAGCGGTCGTGCGAAATCAAAATAAATCCATTCGGATAGCCGCGCAGATAATCCTCAAGCCAGGTTCGCGTCTCCAGGTCGAGGTGATTGGTCGGCTCGTCCAGTAACAACAGGTCAGGTTTCGCGAGTAAGAGCTTGGCGAGAGCGATACGCATCTGCCATCCGCCTGAAAACTCCTCGGTCCTGCGCGTCCAGTCTTCCTTCGAGAAGCCGAGGCCGCCGAGCACCGCGCCTACCTGGGCATCGAGCGCGTAGCCGTCATTCGCGTGAAAGTGAGAGCTGACGCGTGAGTAGCGCTCGGCTACGGCCTCGTACTCGGCGCTGGCCGGATCAAGGGTCGACAGCGAGTCCGAGAGCTCCTCAAGCTCCGTCTCCATGTTGCGCAGCTCGTCGAAGACGGAGAGGCACTCGTCGAACACCGTGCGTCCTGAGAGCGCGAGCCCATCCTGCGGCAGGTAGCCGATGCTCATGCCCCGCGTCAACTGGACCGAGCCGTAGTCGAGCGACTCCATGCCCCCGAGAACCTTGAGGATGGTCGACTTGCCGGTGCCGTTCGCGCCCACCAGCGCGGTCTTCTCATTCGGGGTGATCAGCCAGTTCGCGTGCTCGAAGAGGAGCTTTGCTCCGTAGCGCTTGCCGGCGTCTATCAATTGCAGCATGCACTTATTTTAGCGATGCCGCTTTTCTTACCCCGCCTGTCGCTTCTCCTGCTTGGCAGACACTGTCTCGCTCGCCGCCGGTTTGGGCACCAGACCCGAGGCTAGCAGCGTCTTCCAGTCCTTCTCCGTCTGCGCGGCGTAGCTGTGCGCAAAATCTACCAGCGCCTCTGCCAGGGCACGTCCGCGGCCGATGTAACCGGCCAGCACGCAGGCATCGCCGGAGCGCGCGTGACCGCGGGCGAGCAGCTTACCGCACATGCTCGCGTACTCGGCCAGCCCGGGTCCGGCGAGGTCGGCAACATCGATCGAGGCCTTGTGATCGTTGAGTTGGCGGACCAAGTACTCGCGATCGGCGATGGTCGTCCAGCCCAGAAAGATGTCCGATGCGAACTGCATGGCTCGCTGTCCTTCGGCCACCCGCTCACCCTGGTGCGCGGCCTCGCCCGGGTGATCGACATAGGGCGCCCAGCCGGAGGGTGCCTCTTCCTTGATCTGCAGAAACAACGGGTCGCCGGGACCATTGCCTTCAAGGTAGACCACGTAGTCACGCAGGCCGACGGAACCCGTCCCGACGACCTTGAAGGCGACATCGATCGGGGTGTACTGATCCAGGAAGTGGCGCCGCTCCGGCAGCAAAGTCTCTCGATATGGCTTGAGCGCCGCGAGCACCATACGCGCCTGGTCTGCGGAGACCTTGGTCAGCATCGGCTTCTGTTCCTTGAAGACGCGCGGAGCCTGAGACGCTTTCTTGGCGCCGTTGTTTGTCGAAGTGATGGGGACAGTCAGTGACTCGAGCGTGTGCAGGGGGGTCGAGCGCTGCGCCTTGAGCAACACCTTTGCGATGGGAACATCGGCCTTGGCTCCGTGGATCTGGCAGCGGGCGGCATCGAGTACCGGCATGCCGGCGAAGCACTCGATCTGCTGCGCGTAGGCGATTACCAAGGCAGCCACGGCGGCGTTGCACTCGCTGCGTTTTGAACCGCTTTCGCGACCGGCCAGCACCAGGCTGGTTGCCAGGCGCTTCAGATCCCATTCGAAGGGCGCGCGGGTGGTCTCGTCGAAGTCGTTGATGTCGAAGACCAGTCGTCCATCGGGTGCAGCATACGCACCGAGATTTCGCACATGCGCATCCCCGCAGATCTGGTTCACCAGTCCGGTGTTGGGGATGGTTGCCAGGTCGGCCGCCATGACCGGCACGGCGCCGCGAAAAAACGTGAATGGCGACTCTGCCATGAGCTGGTACTTCAGCTTGACCAGCTCCGGAACCCGGCCTCGCGATGACTCTTCGAGTAACGCGATCGGATCGGTGCGGCGATCTTCTGCGAACCACTGCGCGTGTGCCTGGCGGCGCAGCTGCTTGCGCCGGGCAGCGCCAAAGGCGCGCCGTTCCTCAGGTGTCATACGGTGCTGCGGCTGGATTACGACCGGCCCGGCAGAGTTTATGAGGTCGGAGGAGTTCTGCATCTCAGAAACTTGCATACACTACGATACAGCGTAAATTCATCGTAAGTTCACACTTCAATTCGGCAGGGCGGCGATTTGCGCGGTGATGTCGGCGAGCACCTGCGCAGGCAGCTCGGGCATGGCGCCGGCCTGCGAGGCGACCCAGGCGCCCCAGCGATTGCCGGCTTCTCCGAGGGTTGCGAGCGAGGCGCCTCGCAGGTAGTAGGTCACCAATGCCGCGGTGAAGGCATCTCCGGCGCCGACCGCATCCGCGACGATGCAGGGCACACCCGGGTGCCGGGCCGTCGCGTCAGGGGTCACCAGCAGGCTGCCCATCGAGCCCAGGGTCAGGACGATCAGTTTGACCGGGTAGGCCGCGAGGATGGCTCGTGCGCCGCTGATGAGCGCGTCATCAAAGCCCGGAGCGCCGGGGGCGGGTAGAGAAACCGACGCCAGTCCCAGCAATGTGAGCACTTCCGGAAGCTCGACCTCGTTGAGCTTGAGGATGGTGGCCAGGCGCATAGAATCCTGAACCACGGCCGCTGCCGGATGCGGTCTACGCAGGTTTACGTCGAAGATCCTCACACATTCGGACCGAGTGGCCGCGAGAAAGCCATGGATCGCCGCCCGTGACACCTCATGCCGTTGCGCCACCGATCCAAAGCAGACGGCATCAACGCGCGCGGCCAGCTCAGCCCACTCGGGCGTCAGTTCCAGGAAGTCCCACGCGACCGGGCGATGGATCACATACTCCGGCTGCCCGTCGGTTAAGGTGACGGTGACTGTGCCGGTCTTGTGCTCCGGGTCTGTCTGCAGGAAGCGGGTGTCGACAGGCAGCCTGGCGAGCGTCGCGCGCGCCGCTACTCCCGGCTCGTCCGTACCGGCGCGGCTGGCTACGATGCCATGGGCGCCCAGGCGCGAGGCCATCACGGAGAAGTTTGCGGGCGCGCCTCCAAGCTGTCGGCCCCCCGGCAGCATGTCCCACAGGAGCTCGCCCAGCCCGACGATGGCGAGATTGCGGTTTTCGCCATTCATCGGGCCGCGCTCGCAACCTCTGCTTCGGGCACCGAGAGCAGATGCTTCATCTTCAGGTACACGCCGTTCGTCCAGCCAAAGCCGACCACGTTCATCTTGTACCCGGTCGCCACTTTCACATTGGCTGAGCTGTCGACCACGTTGTATTTCTCGCGCACGGTATGGTCGTCCCCGTAGTTCGCTTCAACCGTGTGCATAAATCGCCTGGCAATTTCCCGTGCATCGGCCAGGTCCCCGGTCTGCGCCAGGCCGGAGTCGGCAAACCACGTGGTCGGAGCCCAGCCAAAAGGCAGATCCCACTGCAGCCCGCTGACGGTGGTGCTCATCGCGAGGCCGCCGGGCTTCAGCATGTCGCCTACGTGCTTCTGCACGGCGCTCGCCTGCTCCGCGCTGCTGGCGCCGGCCCACAGCGGGTAAAAGGTGGTGATGTACTCGTAGCGCGACTGCTTCCCGGTGGTGAAGTCATAGTCGAAGTAAAGTCCATCGGCCTGGTCCCACAGGTACTTATCGATCGCCTGCTTGCGAGCCGCGGCCTGTTTCTTCCAGGTTGCCGCCTCACTTGCCTTGCCCAGCTTGGTGGCCATCCATGCCAGGTCCATTTCGTACTTGTAGAGCAGCGCGTTCAGGCATACCGGCGCATAGTCCTCGGTCGAGCCCGCATACGGACCAAAGCGGAAGGTCGGATCAAAGCCGGATTCGCGGTCTGCGCGGTCACCCTGGTAGAACCCGGCCGAGAGCCAGTGCGTGCCCACATGCGATCGGGCACAGACCTTCGAGATGCGCGGATCGCAGCTGTCCTGGCTCAGTTTTGCCAAGGTCGCATCATTTGCGCCTTCAAGCGTCGCCGGGCCATCGACCAGGTAGCTGGTTTTGACCTCGGGGTGCGCAAGCAGCCAGTGGAGGATGTCCGGATAGTAGTCGCTCGCGTCCTCCATCTCCGGCACCGGACCCACGCCCAGGTCGTGGTAGCGGGCCAGACCGGTCGAGCCGGCGCGATGCGGCGGCGTCAGCCATAGATCGTGATCGGTCGTCGCGAAGCTGTAAGCGTGGCCGAGCCATGCGTTGGCAGCCTTGTAGCCTTGCGGAGTGGTGGGGATGTCGGCCTCATACACGGCGCGGATCATGGACGAAAGCAGCGGCGGTTGCGAGCGGGTGAAGTAGTAGGTCCGGTTGGCGTTGAGGATGTTGCCGTAGTGCTCGATCTCAAAGAAGAAGTTCTCAACCATGCCGCGCGCCAGCTCCAGGCGCTCATCTTCAAGCAGCCCGAGCACGATGAAGTAGCTGTCCCAGCCGTACATCTCGTTGAACCGACCGCCCGGAACCACGTACTTGTTCGGCAGATAGAGCAGGCCGGGCACCTTCAGGTCCGAAGGATTCAGGTCGCCGGGATGCGTGATGCGTTTGGGCAGGTGTTCGACGCGCACGCCGCAGGCTGTCTTGAGCGCGGCAACTTCGGCCGGCGTCGGCAGCTCGGCGGGCAGGTAAAGCACCGGGGCGGTGGTCAGCTTGGTGTCAACGAGGGAAGAGCATTCACTCATCGAGCGGGACAGGGTTCCCCAGGCCTGGTGCATGTACTGCATGTACTGGTCGATGTTGACCGTGCCCGCAGGTGCGCTGGGAGCGTTTGCCGTACCCGTTTGTGCGGTCAGGGCGCCGGTGCCTGCCGCCAACAACATGGCGCACAGGGTCCATGAAGGCCTTCGAAGCATTCGCATGTCGAACGGAATGGTAAATCAAAGCTCAGAGAGGCTGCGCGTGCCTCGGACGATATACTTTCGACTACGCCCTATGCATCTGGATCGCATACTCTCCGAGACCCGCCGCACCCTTGCCCTGCGCAAGCGGGCGACGCCGATCGCGGACCTGGAACGGCGGGCGGCCGCGCACCAGCCGCGCGGCTTCGCGCAGGCGCTGCGGGAGAGGGCGGCCACGGGAGCACCGGCCATCCTGGCGGAGATCAAGAAAGCGTCGCCATCCAAGGGACTGATCCGCCCGGATTTCGACCCGTCCGCGCTTGCCGAGGCGCTTGAACACGGCGGCGCGGCCGCGCTCTCAGTCCTAACCGACGAGCCCTTCTTTCAGGGCTCGCTCGCCTTCCTCGAACAAGCGTCGGCAGCGACGAACCTACCTTGTCTGCGCAAGGACTTCATCCTTGATCCGTGGCAGATTATCGAAGCGCGTGCGCATCACGCAGACGCCATCCTGCTGATCGCGGCGGCCCTGAGCGACCGCGAACTCGCGGACCTCACGGCTGCCGCTCACGCCCTCGAGCTTGATGTTTTATGCGAGGTCCACACCGCGGACGAGCTCGCACGAGTCCAGAACCTGGACGCTGATGCATACGGAGTGAACAACCGTGATCTTTCAACTTTCGAGGTGCGTCTTGAGACCTCGCTGGCGCTGGCGGCGAGTCTGCCGCCGAAAGCAGTCCATGTTGCAGAGAGCGGGCTGCGGACGGCGGAGGACATCCTGGTGCTGCAGGCGGCCGGGTTCCACGCGTTCCTGATCGGCGAGTCGCTGATGCGGGAGCCGCAGCCCGGAGCCGCTCTCGAGGCGCTGCTCACGCAGTGCTCGCTGGGCCGAACTGCGGCGTCGATCGTCTAAACGGTCATGAAGCGAGCTCACCTGCGCGAGCAACCAGAAGAGAAAGAGCCCGTGCAGAAGCCCCGAGCAGTCCGCCACTGCTGGATCAAGATCTGTGCAAACACGAGCTTTGAAGATGCCCTTCACGCTGCCCAGTGCGGCGCGAATGCGGTGGGCTTCATCTTCGCTCCCAGCCCGCGGCGCATAACTCCGGCTGAAGCCCGGGCCATCACCGCCCGCCTGCCGCGCTCGGTCGAGAAGTACGGCGTTTTTGTCGATCCCACCTTTGACGAGGTGATCACGGCCGTTGCCGACGCGCAGCTGACCGGCATCCAGCTGCACTCGACGCCGGACCCTGGCCTGGCGCTGCGCCTGCGGGAGCACTTCTCCCGTCACAGCAGGACCCGAGTCGGTATTCTGCGCGTCCTGCACTATGACGCCGACCTCGCGACGCAGCTCGAAAGCCTGCGCCGCGACCACGCCGTCGACGCAGTGCTCATCGACTCTCGCACAGCGAGCGCAGCCGGCGGTACCGGCTTGCGCTATGACTGGGCGGCGGCGAGCACCAGCTTCCTGGCCCTGGCGCCGCACCTGCGGCTGATCGCTGCCGGCGGACTGAATCCGGACAATGTCACTGAAGCCATCCACACGCTTGAGCCCTGGGGTGTGGACGTCGCTTCCGGTGTCGAACAATCTCCCGGCGTCAAGGACCCGGTGAAGGTGCGCGCCTTCATCCTGGCCGCGCGCGCCGCCGCACTGGCGGCCGGGCGGCATGCCCGCGCCTGAGTCAGGAGCGGGGCTGCTCTTCTGCCGGGGGCTGCCACAGCTCTACGCGGTTCCCCGCCGGGTCCGTAAACCAGCCAAATCGCCCTAAGGCACCGTAGTCTTCTCGCTTCGCGTCGACGGGTACGCCTTTCGCAAGCAGCGCGTCCAGCAATTCATCCAGGTCATCCACCTGAAAATTCAGCATCGCCGGCTGCTGCACCGGGAAATACTCCGAGCTTACCGGGAAAAACGAGACCGCGATGGAGGCGCGCTGCGTCTCGTGCGGAAATTTCATGAAACCGCGGCCCGTCGGAATCCCAAGGTTCTCCTCGTACCACTGGTATAGCGCCTTAGGATCTTCGACGCGCAAAAACGCTCCACCCAGTCCCGTAACTCTGCCCATGCACTCTCCTCTATCGGCAACGATACTCTGTCGCCGGCGCCGCGCGGGCGATTTCGCCTCGCGGGATCATAGAGCTTCGCTGTATCCTCGGTTACGCCTTATTTCTGGGTCTAAGTTGCTCCGGAGACACTTGATGCGTCCTGCCTTGCTCTGTGCCACCCTCACCCTTTCGTCGCTTCTGCTTACCGGTGCGTACGCGGACGAGGGCATGTGGACCTTTGATAATCCTCCCGCCAAGCTGGTGCAGGATCGCTATCATTTCACCTTCACCAAGGCCTGGCTCGACCACTTGCGGCTCTCCAGCGTGCGGTTGAACGACGGCGGGTCCGGGTCCTTCATCTCGAACAATGGACTGTTGCTGACCAACCACCACGTGGCGCGAGGCCAGCTGCAGAAGAACTCCACTCCGCAGAAGGACTACATCAAGGACGGCTTCTACGCGGCGACCCCGGATCAGGAGATCAAGTCGCCGGACCTTGAGATCAATGTCCTCGAGTCGACAGAAGACGTGACCGCGAAGGTGGCAGCGGCAACCAAGGGAATCACCGATGATGCCAAGGCGCTAACGGCGCGCCGCGCTGCCATAGCGGCAATCGAGAAGGAGAGTACGGATAAGACCGGGCTGCGCTCCGATGTTGTGCCGCTCTATAACGGCGGCGAATACTGGCTCTACCGCTACAAGAAATACACTGACGTGCGCATCGTATTTGCGCCTGAGCAGCAGGCAGCGTTCTTTGGCGGCGATCCGGACAACTTCACTTACCCGCGCTACGACCTGGACATGGCGATCTTTCGCGTCTACGACAATGGCAAGCCGCTGCACACGGACAATTACCTCAAGATCAATCCGGCAGGCGCGGCTGAGCATGATCTGGTCTTTGTCTCCGGGAATCCGGGCTCCACCCAGCGCAATGACACCATGGCCCAGCTGCTTGAAGAGCGTGACACGGTTGAGCCGGCCGTGATCGCCCTGATCAAGCAGCGGGTGGCTGTGCTGAACGCCTACGGAGCCAAGGGCCCGGAGCAGGCGCGGCAGGTCGCGTCCGAAGTCTTCGGCCTGGAAAATGGGCGCAAAGCCTACGAGGGCCGCTACGAAGCGCTTCTCGACAAGGCAGTCATCGCCAAGAAGCAGGCCGAGGAGGACGACTTTCGCGCCAAGGTCAACGCCAACCCGGAGTGGAAGAAAGAGTACGGCGGCAGCTGGGATGTGATCCAGGCGTCAGTCGAACGCGTGAGGCCGAAGTTTACACAGCAGGTTTACTCGAATGCGAACTCGCAGCTGCTTCGCACGGCGCTGGGCCTGCTGCGCTATACCGACGAGATCAAAAAGCCTGACGGAGAGCGGCTGCCTGGATATCACGAATCGCAGATTGAATCAGTGAAGTTTCGGCTCGCCTCACCCGCGCCTGTCTATCTCGATCTGGACCGCGCGCGCTTTATCGGGGGCATGCAGCAGGCGCTTGAAAAGCTGGGACCGAATGACGAATTCGTAAAGCTGGTTTTACAGGGTGGCACGCCTGAAGCCGCTGCTGATCGCCTGTTTGCGGGCACGCATCTGCAGGATGCTGGCGTTCGCAAGCAGCTGCTGGACGGCGGACAGCCCGCGCTTGCCGCTTCCACAGACACGATGGTGGTCCTGGCGCGGCAGCTTGATCCGTTGCTGCGGAGGCAGATCAAGGAGGCCGATGCCGACTCAGCGAGCGCGGATGCGGCCGGCGAAAAGCTCGGCAGGGCCCGGTTTCTCGTTTACGGGCATGACACCTACCCCGACGCGACGTTTACTCCACGCATCTCCTACGGTGCGGTTGAGGGCTTCCCCATGAACGGGACCAAGGCGCCCTACAAGACGACTTACTACGGGCTCTATGACCGGGCAGACAGCTTCAACCGCCAGGTGCCCTTCGACCTGCCGGCGCGCTACACGGCGGCTGAGAAGACGCTTGACCTCTCAACTCCGCTCGACTTTGTGGCCACGTGCGACATCATCGGCGGCAACTCCGGCTCGCCGGTTGTGGATCGCAAGGGCGATCTGGTCGGGCTTGTCTTTGACGGTAATATCGAGTCGCTGGCCGGCGACTTCGTCTATGAGGGCGCGCGCAACCGGACGGTGGCCGTTCACAGTGCCGCGATCCTCAACGGGCTGCGCAATCTCTACGGGGCTGGAGCCCTGGCGGACGAGATTGAGGGCAAGAGGTAGCCTCCGATCCAACCCTCGCCACCGGGGTGAGCAAAACGGGCGCGGTCTAGGACGGAAATCGACGACTACTTCGAGTCTGCGAGCGACCTCGACCTCGCTGGTGTGCTTGCGGCACCCGCCTCGCTTGCCAGCGGTGCATGCGGCTATATAACTACGGAACGGGTGCCGCGAGCCTGCTTTTCGGCAAAGTCACCGATCACAGGCAGCTTGTACCACTCGCCGCGACTGGCCTTGAGGATGGCGAAGAGCCAGACCAGGAGCAAGCCCAGAGCGACGACCATATGAACCAGGCTGAAGATCAGAAAGATTCCGGGAATGAAGTGAAGCGCGACCTCGCAGATGGCAATCACGATCTGAAGCAGGATGGCTGCCACGGTCAGGCCGATTGACTGCCAGGCATGAAAGCGTACCAGCGAGATCCTGCTGTACGGCTCGAGGAGGAGGAAGATAATTGCGGGAATGATGGTGAGGTAGGCGATGGCCGACGCCGCATTGGCAGAGATGCCTCCGCTGCCAGCGATGGGCGGCGCAGAGTAGGCTGGCTGGGCAGAGTAGCCGGGCGGCACGGAGGTGTAGCCGGCTCCGGCGCCCGGTGCCGCGGCTGCCGCGGTGACGGGTGCTCCGCAGTGATTGCAGAAGGTGCTCTGTGGATCAATTTCATTGTGGCAGGCCGGGCATAGCATCGCTTACTCCTCCAAAGTTTTGTTGTGGCCAGCATGCCAGCGAAAAGAACTGTGGGGGAGACAGAAGACACTTTCAGCCTGGCCTATCAGGCGCTATAGAGCTTACCCCATCCGAGTGACGCGCGGATGTAGTTTTTGCGATAGCCCTGCGGAAGGCGAGCTGAACTGGCAGCTTCCGCGAGAGTCGGGCTGAATCTTGTAACCTGAAGAAGCATACGAGAGTGAGGTAGACGCTGTGAGCATTGCCCCAGAGATCCTTCCCGAAAAGGCAGCTGGCGCTATTCCCGGGCGGTTCGGCGCCTACGGTGGGCGCTACGTGCCCGAAACGCTGATGGCCGCCCTACTTGAGCTTGAAGAAGCTTATGCCGCCGCGCAGGCTGACCCGGCCTTTCACCTTGAGCTTGACTCACTGCTGACTGACTTCGCGGGCCGCCCCACGCCGCTCTACTTCGCCAAGCGACTGACGGAGGAACTCGGCGGCGCGCGCATCTACTTCAAACGCGAAGACCTGCTGCACACCGGCGCTCACAAGATCAACAACTGCATCGGGCAGGGACTGCTCGCCCGGCGGATGGGCAAGCAGCGCATCATCGCGGAGACCGGCGCGGGCCAGCACGGCGTTGCGACCGCGACCGTGTGCGCGCTGTTCGGCATGGACTGCGTGATCTACATGGGCGAGGAGGACATGCGGCGGCAGGAGTTAAACGTCTACCGCATGCGCCTGCTCGGGGCGGACGTCCGCGGTGTGTCTTCAGGTTCTTCAACCTTGAAAGATGCGATCAACGAGGCGATGCGCGACTGGGTCACCAACGTCCGCACCACCCACTACCTGCTGGGCTCGGTGCTCGGCGCGCATCCTTATCCGACCATGGTGCGCGACTTCCACCGGGTGATCTCGAAGGAAGCGCGGCGGCAGATCCTGGAGAAGGAAGATCGCCTGCCGTCGGCAATCATCGCCTGCGTCGGCGGCGGCTCGAATGCGATTGGCGCATTTTACGAGTTCATCCCGGACGCGAACGTTCGCCTGATCGGGGTTGAAGCCGGCGGGCGCGGCCCGGCACTGGGCGCGCATGCGGCGCGGTTCAAGACCTCGGGGGGCGGCTCGCCGGGCGTGCTCCAGGGCACCTACTCCTATGTTCTCCAGGATGAGGCCGGGCAGATCGCGCTGACGCACTCGGTTTCGGCTGGCCTGGACTACGCGTCCGTGGGACCCGAGCATGCAGCGCTGCATGACTCCGGCCGCGCCGAATATGTCGAAGCGTCGGACGAAGCGGCGCTCAAGGCCACGGTGGCCCTTTCGCGGACGGAGGGCATCATCCCGGCGCTTGAGTCCGCGCACGCCATCGCCGAAGCCATGCGCCTCGCCCCAACGTTGAGCCCGCGTGACATACTGTTAGTCAATCTTTCAGGCCGCGGCGACAAGGACCTTGGCATACTCACCCGCGAACTGAAGCTGCAAGGAGCGTAAGAACAAGACCCCCTATCTTCTGGCAAAAACGCCGCGTGAGCGGCCGCTCCCGCGTTGGGGTCTTAGGTTTAGAGGATCGATGGCAATTCGTTTTCAGCAGAAGCCGGGGCTGGTCGTGTATCTGACCGTCGGCGACCCGGACCTTTTTACTACTCGCGCGATTGCGCTAGCGGCGATCGACGCCGGCGCCGACGTGTTGGAGCTAGGCGTGCCGTTTTCTGACCCGCTCGCGGATGGACCCGTGATCCAGCGTGCTTCGGAGCGCGCGGTCCGCAACGGGACGACTCTTGCCAACGTCATCGATCTCGCGCGCGATCTGCGCGTAGCGCGGCCGGACGCCGGGCTGGTCGTTTTTTCGTATCTCAATCCGGTGCTGCAGTACGGCATGGCCCGCTTTGCGGCGGATGCCGAGGCTGCGGGTATCGACGGCGTGCTGCTGACGGACATGATTGTCGAGGAAGCGGGTGCATATCTCCCGCTGCTCGAACAGCACCACCTCGCGCCGATCTTTCTCGCCGCGCCCACCAGCCCGGACGCGCGCCTGGAGGCAATCGCGCGCGTATCGAAGGGCTTCGTGTATGCGATCTCGCGGGTCGGCATCACCGGCGCCCGCGCCGCCGTTGAGTCGGACGCCGCGCACCTGGTCGCCCGCCTGAGGAAGTATACGGACTTGCCGATCGCCGTCGGCTTCGGCATTTCAAACGCCGAGCACGTCGCCGACGTCGGCCAGTTTGCTGACGCCGCGGTGATCGGATCGGCGATTGTTGCGCTGATTGAGGCCTCGCCCCGCGAGTTTGCGGCCGCCGCCATCGCGCGATTTATCGGGGGCCTGCGCCCTGCTGCTGCGCTGGCCCGCTGAAAACGCCCTCTGCCCCCGAGATCGAACCAGCCCGGCACCGCCGCGCCGTTGTCACACCAAGAGGATCGTGTATGGACATTGAAGAATTCCGCAAAGAGATCGACGCGCTCGACCGCGAGCTGGTCGCGCTCCTCAGCAAACGTGCTGTGGCCGCCCAGCGCATCGGCCAGCTGAAGAAAAGCTCATCGCTGCCGGTGTACGAGCCGGGGCGTGAAGCCACCATCTTCGCCAACGTGCGCGCCGCCAACCAGGGCCCGCTGCCGGACATCGAGCTGACCCACATCTACGAGCGCATCATCGACGTGATGCGCTCGCTGCAGCAGGAAGAGCTCGCGTCGGCACGCAAGGCAGACCGCGAAGCGGCGACCGGAGCGGGCACTTATGCGACCGGGGAAGGACAGCAATCATGATCGTCGCCATGCAGGAAAACGCGACCGCCGCGCAGATTGAGCACGTGATGGAGCGGCTGGTCGATCTCGGTTTCAAGGTCCACAGAACTACCGGCGCTACGCAGACCATCCTTGCGGGCGTGGGCACCCCTGAGGCTTTTGACCTGAAGGATTTCGAGGTCCTCGCGGGCGTGCTGCGCGCGCACCGCATCTCGTCACCGTACAAGCTGGCGGGCAAGAGCTTCCGTCCGGAAGGCAGCATTGTCACCTTCCCCAACGGCATTACCATCGGCGGCGAAGAAGTTGTGATCATGGCCGGGCCCTGCGCGGTCGAGTCGCGCGAGCAGCTCTTCCTCTCGGCCGCGATCGTCAAGAACGGCGGCGGAACATTTCTCCGCGGCGGCGCCTACAAGCCTCGCAGCTCGCCCTACTCGTTCCAGGGGATGGGCGTTGACGGCCTCAAGCTGCTGCAGGAGGCCGGGCAGTCGACCGGGCTGCTGGTCATCTCGGAGGTCATGGAGATCTCGCAGATCGAGATCATGCTCCCCTACATTGATTGCTTCCAGGTGGGCGCGCGCAACATGCAGAACTTTAACCTGCTGCGCGAGCTTGGCCACACTCGCAAGCCGGTGCTGCTGAAGCGCGGCATCTCGGCCACCATCGAAGAACTGCTGCTGTCCTCTGAATACATCATGTCGGGCGGCAACTACGATGTCATCCTCTGCGAGCGCGGCATCCGCACCTTCGAGACGTACACGCGGAACACCATGGACGTCTCGGCGATCCCCGTGGTCAAGTCGCTCTCACACCTGCCTATCGTCGGCGACCCGTCGCACGGCACCGGCCGGCGCGACCTGGTCCCGGCGCTGGCGCGAGCTTCGATTGCCGCCGGTGCCGACGGCCTCTTGATGGAGGTCCATCCCAACCCAGAGAAAGCGGTTTCTGACGGCGCGCAAACGCTCTTCCCGGAGCAGTACGAGAAGCTGGTGAATGAGCTGCGGGTGATTGCGCCCGCGATTGGACGGAGACTGACGTAGGAGAATCACCCTGTTATCAGGGAACGCGGTGTCATCCTGAATGAAGTGAAGGATCTGCTGTTCGCCGGTCGCTAAGCGAGAGGCAAGGCAACAGCAGATCCTTCACTTCGTTCAGGATGACATTTCTTCTTTTTGGGGAGGAGTTGTGAGCAGCGAAAAAGCAGAGCAAACGCGTGAAATCCGGTCGATCCTCATCCTGGGGACGGGCCTGATCGGCACGTCTGTTGCTCTCGGCCTGCGTGCAGGCGGTTTTGTCGGGGCTGTCGCTGGCTGGGACCCGAAGCCGCACGAGCTCGCGGATGCAGTCACGATGGGTGCTCTTGAATGCGTCCCGGACGCGATCGACGCAGCGCGCGTGGCAGACCTTATCCTGCTGGCCGGGCCGGTCTTCGCTATCGCCGACTGGCTGGAGCGACTGGCGCCTGTTCTCCATCCGCACCAGCTGGTCACCGATGTCGGCAGCGTCAAGCAGTTCCTCTGCCGGCGAGCCGGGTCCTCCTACAATGCGCCCGGCAAGCCCGGCTATCTCCCCGGACATCCCATGGCGGGCAGGGAAGTGTCGGGTGCGGCAAACGCTGATGCGAAGCTGTTTGACGGTGCCGTCTGGCTGTTCACGCCTGTTGCGGAACCCGGGCACCCACTCGCGCCGGACTGGCGCGGCTGGGTCACGAAGATGGGTGCGCGCGCCCTTGACCTCGCGCCTGACCGCCATGACCTGCTTTGCGCCTGGGTTTCGCATCTGCCGCAGCTGGTAGCAACGGCGCTCGCTTCTCTGCTTGAGGAGACCTTTGCCGACGATCCTGCTCTTAAGGCCGATCTGCACCAGATCGGCAACCGGGCTCTCAGGGAGATGACCCGCCTGGGCCAGAGCCCTTACTCCATGTGGCGCGACATCGCCCACACCAATCAGCCGGACATTGCCGCGGCTCTCCTGGCGCTCGAGCAGCAGCTGGCTCACCTGCGTGAAAACTTGAAGACGCCCGAGCTCAAGGCTGCCTTTGAGCAGGCGAATGCCTTCAGGGCGGCATTGGCCGAGCCGCGCTGAGCGCGCGAGCCAAACGTTTGCTGATCGGGTTACCATCGCAGCCATGATTCGCAGTCTCATTCTTCTGTCCGCCCTTGTGTCGAGCTCCTTGATCGCCATCGCGGAGACGCCGACGACTACCCTGCTGGTGGACGTTGACCATCGCCCACAGCAGTCCTTGAACGGTGCCTGGCATTACATTCTCGACCCTTACCGCGGAGGCTGGGGTGGATGGCCCCAGTTGACGCCCGAGCCCAGCCCGTCGGGTTTTATGAAGAACGCGCATCCCACCCCGGGAGGGGCGCTGCAGGAGTATGACTTCTCCCAGTCGCCCACGCTCCAGGTGCCCGGCGACTGGAATTCGCAGGCGGATCGGCTGCTCTACTACGAGGGCCTGCTGTGGTACCAGCGCGACTTCACATATCATCCACAGCCCCACACCCGCACCTTCATCCACTTCGGCGCCGCGAACTACGAGGCGGCTGTTTCGGTAAATGATGTTTCGATCTGCAAGCACGAGGGCGGCTTTACGCCCTTCGATTGTGACGCGACGGCGGCGCTGCACGACGGTGAAAACTTCATCGTCGTAGCGGTCGACAACACGCGGGAGCGGGACCGTGTCCCTACCAACAAGACCGATTGGTGGAACTACGGCGGCTTGACCCGGGAAGTCTCGCTGGTTTCGGTTCCGGAGAGCTACATCGATGACTATGGCCTCGCGCTCCGGAAGGCCTCGGGCAACCGCATTGAAGGCTATGCGCACGTCACCAACGCGCAGCCTGGTGAGGAAATCACGCTCAGCATTCCATCGCTCCATGTAGAACAAAAGGCGAGGTTGGACGCGCAGGGTCGTGCGGCGTTCTCCTTTGAAGCCGCTGATCTTGAACGCTGGTCGCCGAATCACCCAAAGCTTTACCAGATCACGCTCAAGGCCGGCGACGACACCCTCAAAGACGAGATCGGCTTCCGCACGATTGAGGTACAGGGCGATCAGATCCTGCTGAACGGCAAGCCGATCTTCCTGCGTGGGGTCTCGATGCACGCCGAGGCCCCCAAGCGCCCGGGCCGGGCCTGGTCCGAAGAAGATGCAAAAACGCTGCTGGGGTGGGCGAAGGAACTCGATTGCAACTTCGTTCGCCTCACCCACTACCCGCATCCGGAAACCGTCACCCGCGAAGCCGATCGGCTGGGGCTGCTGGTCTGGTCCGAGGTCCCGGTCTACTGGTCGATCGACTGGCAGTCGCCCGCAGCGTTCAGCTCGGCCAGCCAGCAGTTGCACGAGATGATCCGCCGCGACCGCAACAAGGCGAGCGTGATCCTGTGGTCGCTCTCGAACGAGACGCCCATCAGCCAGCCTCGAACCGATTTCATCCATAGGCTGGCCGACGAAGCGCGAGCCGACGACCAGACCCGTCTGATTACCTCGGCCCTGCTCACTCACTTCGACGGTACGCATGCGGTACTTGATGATCCGCTTGGCCAGTATCTCGACGTCATCGGCTCGAATGAATATCTCGGCTGGTACAAGGGGACGCCGGCAGAGATCCCGAGCTATACCTGGACCGACCCGCTGGGCAAGCCGCTGATCATGAGCGAGTTCGGTGGCGGCGCCAAGGCCGGCCTGCATGAGGCCGCAACCTACCGATTC
>CAXUND010000005.1:0-5625 GCA_964252445.1 uncultured Acidobacteriaceae bacterium
ATGTCGGTGATCATCGGCCGAGCGCTTCCGGACGTCCGCGACGGCTTCAAGCCAGTGCACCGCCGCGTCCTCTACGGCATGCACGACATGGGCCTGCAGCCTAACAAGAAGTACACCAAGTGCGCCAAGGTTGTCGGTCACGTGATGGGCAACTACCATCCGCACGGCGACGCGTCTATCTACGACACCCTGGTTAGAATGGCGCAGCCGTTCTCGCTGCGCTACCCCATGGTCGACGGCCAGGGAAACTTCGGCTCCATCGACGGCGACCCGCCCGCGGCCATGCGCTACACCGAGTCGAAGATGGCCCGCATCGCGGGCGAAATGCTCGCCGACATCGACATGGAGACCGTGGATTTCGTCCCTAATTATGACGAGTCGACGCTCGAGCCGGCGGTGCTGCCCTCGCGTATTCCCAACCTCATCGTTAATGGCTCGAACGGCATCGCCGTCGGCATGGCGACCAATATCCCGCCGCACAACCTGACCGAAGTCGTGAACGCGACCATCGAGCTAGTCAATAATCCGCAGGCCGGATTGCTCGAGGTCCTGCGCCATGTGCAGGGGCCTGATTTCCCCACCGGGGGCTTCATCTATGGGCGCAGCGGTATCGCCAACGCCTACTCGACCGGTCGCGGACGCTTTCTGATGCGGGCCAAGTGCGCGATTGAAAAGATCTCGCAGGGTCGCGAAGCGATTGTGGTTACAGAAATCCCTTACCAGGTCAATAAGTCGAAGCTGATTGAGCGCATCGCGGCCACCGTGCACGAAAAAATTATCGACGACATCAGCGAAGTCCGCGACGAGAGCGATCGCGACGGCATGCGCATTGTCGTCGAGCTCAAGCGCGGCACCGAAGCGCAGATCGTGCTCAACCAGCTCTACAAGAACACGCAGATGCAGGAAAGCTTCTCGATGATCTTCCTCGCGGTGGTCAACGGCCAGCCGCGGGAGCTGCCGCTGCCGGACGCGATCCGGCACTTCATCGATCATCGTGTCGATGTGGTCCGGCGCCGCACCGCCTACCTGCTGCGCAAGGCGCGCGAGCGCGAGCACATCCTGCTCGGCTACCAGATCGCCCTCGATCATCTGGACAATGTCATCCGGATCATCCGCGGATCGACCTCGCGCGCCGATGCACGTGAAAATCTCTTCCAGTTCTTCTCCGGCCGCACAGTCACTGTTCGCGGCAACGCAGTCGAAGGCGTGACGCTCGACCCGGCGAAATATCTCTCCGACGGCATCACCATCCTTCCGGCGACCCTGATCCTGAGCTATCGCCAGATCGACGCCATTCTGGAGTTGCAACTTTATCGCCTGACCCAGATCTCCATCGACGAACTGGTGCGTGAGCTCGGCGAGGTTCGCGCCAACATTGCGGAATACGAGTCGATCCTCGCCTCCGAGCCAAAGCTCCGCTCCGTGATCGTCAAGGAGCTCGAAGAGGTCCGCGACAAGTACGGCGACGCCCGCCGCACGCAGATCCTGGACGAGTCGGCCGAGCTGCAGCTCGAAGACCTGATCGCCGACGAGGTGGTCGCGGTCACCGTCTCGCATTCCGGCTACCTCAAGCGCACGCCGATCTCGATCTACCGCCAGCAGCGGCGCGGCGGTACCGGCCGCATCGGCATGAAGACGCGCGAGGAGGACTTCGTCTCGCAGCTGATTGTCGACTCGACCCACAGCTACCTGCTCTGCTTTACCAACAAGGGCCGCGTCTACTGGCTCAAGGTTTATGAGATCCCCGACGTAGGCGTGGTCGGCAAAGGCAAGTCCATGGCCAGCCTGCTGAACCTGCAGCCGGGCGAGACGGTTCGCAACATCCTGCCGGTGCGCAACCTCGAGGAAGAGGGCAAGTTCGTCTTCTTCGCGACGCAGAAGGGCGTGGTCAAGAAGACTCCGCTCAGGGACTTTTCGAACGTCATGGCGCGCGGCATCATCGCCATCGGCATCGACGAGGATGACGAGCTGATCGGCGTACGCATCACCGATGGCGCGCAGGCAGTCTTCCTCGCCACTCACGAGGGCATGGCCATCCGCTTCTCGGAAAATGACGTTCGCTCGATGGGCCGCCCTGCTTACGGCGTGCGCGGCATTGATCTCGCGAAGAAGGATTACGTGGTGGGCATCGCGGTCACTCCGGCTGAGCGCAAGGTTGATGAGGCCGGGGCGACCACACCGTGCCTGATCCTCACCGTCACCTCACAAGGCTTCGGCAAGCGCACCGATGTCGACAGCTACCGCCTGCAGACGCGCGGCGGCAAGGGCATCATCAACCTCAAGACGACCGCCCGCAACGGCAAGGTCAACGCGATCCAACTGGTCGATGAAACGTCGGAGCTGATGGTCATCTCGCAGTACGGGAAGATCATACGCATCGACACCAAGACCATTCGCGCCGCGGGCCGCTCCACCCAGGGCGTCAAGCTCTTAAACCTCGAAGTCCAGGACAAGGTTGCCGCCGCCGTCGTCATCCCACCGGAGGAAATCAAGGGCGACAGCGACATACCGCCGCTGCTGCAATAAACAAAGGCAAGACCCCTGCGCGGGAGGCGCCCACTTCGCGGGGTGCAGACGCGCCTGCGGCGCACGGGGGTTTACTCTTTAGCTATATGCCCAACACCACCGCTACCCTGAACCTTGCCGACGCGCGCACCATCATTGCTGCCGCAGAAAAGAAGGCTGCCGAGATTGGCCAGCCCATGAACATCGCTGTCGCCGATGCAGGCGGAAACCTGATCGCCCATGTCCGCATGGACGGCGCCTGGCTCGGCTCTGTCGATATCTCGATCAAGAAGGCATTTACCGCGCGCGCCTTCGACATCACCACCAAAGATCTTGGAGCCAATTCGCAGTCCGGCGACCAGTTCTTCGGCATCCACGCCTCAAACGACGGCCGCATCATGATCTTCGCCGGAGGCATTCCCATCAAGTCCGGCTCAGCAGTCATAGGAGCGATCGGTGTGAGCGGAGGGTCCGGCGTCCAAGACCACGAAGTTGCCGAAGCCGGCGCAGCTGCCTTCGCCAGCTAAACTTTCTTTCATGAGGGCGCGAAGAGCAGGTAGACTTTCGCTGTTCGCACCCCAGGAGAGAATCGATGGCTTCCGCAGCGCGTTTTCCCGACTTTTCGTCTCCTTCTGTTCCGGCGCTGAGCCCTGTGCAGCGGGTCGTCGATACTTTCGTGGCGCCGACACGCACCTTTACCGACTTGCTGCGCAGCACCAGCTGGTGGCTGCCATTCGTGCTCTTCGTGATCAGCAGCCTGGCATTTGGCCTGACCGTGCAGAAGCAGGTGGGCTGGACCAAGGCGTATGACGGCATCCTAGCGCAGAACCCTAAGCAGCAGGAGCAGTTTGCCAACATGCCTCCCGGGCAGGTAGGTCCGGCCAAGGCAATCGGCAGCAAGATCACCGCCGGCATCACCTACGGGATCCCGGTCATCGTCCTGCTGATCGCAGCCGTTTCGGCGGCAGTGCTTCTGGGTACGCTCAACTTCGGCTTCGGCGGCCATGCGAAGTTCAGCCAGCTGTTCGCGCTCTACATGTACGCCGCGCTGCCCCTGCTGATCAAGACGGTGCTCTCGATAGCCGCTCTCTTTGCCGGCTTGAGCGGCGACTCGTTCTTCCTCTCAAACCCGGTAGGGACCAACCTCGGCTACTACCTGGCCTCGGATTCACCCAAGTGGCTGGCTGCCCTCGGCACGTCACTCGACATCTTCGTCTTCTGGCAGCTTGCGCTGCTGGTGATCGGCTGTGCCATCCTGGCCAAGGTAAGCAGGGGAGCCGCAGCTACGGCAGTGGTCGGCTGGTGGCTGCTGATCGTGGTGATTAAGACCGCAGCCGCAGCGTTCAGCTAGGCTGGCCGCCTTCTCTTTGAAGGACGAGCGATCCCGGGCCGCTAAGCCGCCCAGCGCCTGAAGATCAGCGATCCATTGGTGCCGCCGAAGCCGAAGGAGTTTGAAAGCACGTAGTCGAGCTTCGCGGATCTCGGTCCGTCCGCCAGGTAGTTCAAGCGGCAATCGGGGTCAACATTGACGAGGTTTGCGGTCGGCGGCGCGGTCTGGTGCAGCAGGGCAAGCACAGCGATGCCTGACTCGAGACCGCCGGCCCCGCCGAGCAGGTGCCCGGTCATCGACTTGGTGGAGCTCACCAGCAGTTCTCCCTCTGTGGCCCGGTCGCCGAACAACCTCTCGATGGATGCGCTCTCCGCCTTGTCACCGAGCGCTGTGCTGGTCGCATGCGCGTTGACGTAATCGATTTCTTCAGGGGAGATGCCGGCACTTCGCAGGGCGTTCTTCATCGCGCGGAAACTGCCGTCGCCATCAGGCGGCATGCCGGTGATGTGAAAGGCGTCAGCGCTGAGGCCGTAGCCGACGATCTCGGCAAGGATGTTAGCGCCGCGCGCCTTTGCGAACTCGAACTCCTCCAGGATGAGGATGCCGGCACCCTCGCCGACTACGAAGCCGTCGCGATCCCTGTCCCATGGACGCGAAGCAGTTGCGGGATCATCATTGCGGGTAGAGAGCGCGCGCATTGCCGCGAAACCGCCGACGCACATGGGGGTGATCGCGCCTTCTGTACCACCCGCGATCATCACATCCGCGTCCCCGCGTTCAATGACCCGGTAGGCGTCCCCGATCGCATGCGCGCCGGTCGTGCAGGCAGTCGCAGAAGATTGGTTCGGACCGCGGGCGCCGTAGCGGATCGACACGTGTCCGGCTCCGAGGTTCACAATGGCTGCCGGGATAAAGAAAGGAGAGATCTTGCGCTGGCCGCCTTCAAGGAAGGCATTGTGCTCGCGCTCAATGACGTCGAAGCCGCCGATGCCCGAGCCGATGTGGACACCGACCAGGTCGGCGTTCTCCGGGGTGACTTTAAGGCCGGAGTGGGTCATCGCTTCATGGGTCGCCGCCAGCGCCAGATGGGTAAAGCGGCCCATCTTTTTTGATTCCTTCTTGTCGACAAATGCCAGCGGATCGAAGTTCTTTACCTCTGCGGCAAAGCGCACAGGGAAGCCGGTTGTATCAAACTGTGTAATCGGCGCGATGCCGCTCTTTGAAGCGAGCAGGCTCTGCCAGACCTCGGGCGCGGTGTTCCCTACACCACAGATCAGCCCGATGCCGGTTACGACAACACGGCGCTGCAAGGCTATTTGCCACCCTTCGCATGCTTCTCGATGTAATCGGTTGCATCCTTCACTGTCTTAATTTTTTCGGCTTCCTCATCCGGAATTTCGATGTCGAACGCCTCCTCGAACTGCATCACCAGCTCGACCACGTCGAGCGAATCGGCGCCCAGATCTTCCTGAAACGACGCTCCAGGGGTCACTTCCGCTTCATCCACCTGCAGCTGCTCAACGATGATCTGCTTAACCTTTTCCTCTACTCCCGCCATTCGCTTCTCCTCGATTTAGTGCTCGTTCAGTTATGGGTTAGATGTCGGCCAGACTTGTTCGGAACGCACACCTATCCCTGCTCCCGAAACTCCAAGTCTACCGACCGCGTGTAGCAGTGTAAAGCAGCTGCAAGGATCGCCGCGTACAGTGCATTAGCCTGTTGTCGGGCTGTTCTGTGTTCTCACACAGATTTAGCACCGCACGCCAGACTTGCCGCATCTGGTAGCCGAA
>CAXUND010000005.1:5725-14890 GCA_964252445.1 uncultured Acidobacteriaceae bacterium
TGAAGGCCTGGATCGATCACATCGTTCGCGCCGGTAAGACCTTCAGGATAGTGGACGGGAACTATGAGGGACTGGTCAAGGGCAAGAAGGTCGTCATCGCCATCGCCGCAGGCGGCCGCTACGATAACGCCTTTATGGCTTCCTACGACATGGAGTCGCCTTATCTGAAGGCAGTTCTGGGATTCATCGGCATCACGGATGTGACGGTGGAGTTCACCGGCAAGCAGCAGTGATGTGAGCTACGGAAAGATCAGCAGCGAGGAGCTGCTGGCTCCGCATATCGCGAAGCTTGAGGAACTGGCCGCAGTATAAGCTTGGGAGTGAGTAAGGGAATGAGGACACCCGACTAACCGAGTGTCCCTACTTTTTTATCACTGGCTGACACTCGCGACTACTGAAAAGGCATAACCATGGAGCAGGCTCAGGCCATCGTCATAGCAAGCAAGTTGGACGAGTGGCACGCCGATCTGGGGAGCTTCTTGTGCCCGTGATCAGCACGATAGCGGGTGCCGGGGACTGAGATATAGCTTTAGGGAGCAAGGCTGCCTAGCCCGGACCCACATACAGCTCGACCGGTGAGAACCCGATCGTCTTGGTCTTGTGATCCACCCTCAGAAAGATCGGCGTTTTGCCGCCGTTGATGTCGACGCCCATCACCACGCCGTTGCCGACCGTCTTGGTGATCATGATCTTGTGCGCATGGATCTTGCCGTAGTCCGACGCCGGGCCCCAGTCTTTCTGGAAGGTGAAGAAGTCGTAGCCCTTGTACTTGTCCGGGTGCTTCTGCCAGTCCTCGTCGTGGTTCCACTCGCCGTACGCTTTGTTCAGGTCGCCGGACTCGACGGTCGCGAGGAAGTGGTTGACGCGATGCTGCTCCGGCCAATCCCAGAAGATCCAGGCCAGCACCGCCAGCAGCAGGATAGAGACGAGAACGCCGAGAAGGCTGTTCCGCACCAGTTGAGCGCGGCGCGCGTTATAAGCCGGTGCATCCAGCAACGTCATGCGGAAGCCTCCGCCTGATTAGACACTGAAATCGGCCTAAGGGTTCCCTGCCGCTGCTCTGTTCCCTGCCGGGGGGCTCATCGCGTGTAGCTGGTCTCGGCGCGTTCGGCTTCCCGCTCAAGCGCAAGATGGATAAGCCGGTCAATCAGCGCCGGGTACGGCAGCCCCGAAGCCGCCCACAGCTTGGGGTACATGCTCACTGACGTGAAGCCCGGCAGCGTGTTGATCTCGTTCACGAAGACTCTCCCGCGCTTTTCCGGCTCCATCAGGAAATCGACACGGGCGAGCCCTGCGCATTCACACGCCTTGTAGGCGGTCAGTGCCATCTCGCGGATCTCATTGGACTGCCGGCGGGTGAGCAGCGCCGGCAGGATCAGCTCGGAGCCCGGGCCTTCATACTTGGCCTCGTAGTCATAGAACTCCTTCGCGGGCACGATCTCACCGACAACCGAAGCTTCCGGAGCGTCGTTGCCGAGCACTGCGACCTCAAGCTCCCGGGCCCGCCCCTGCTTCTTGCGGCCGCCAATCCCCTGCTCGACGACGATCTTGCGGTCGTACCGCGCGGCAAGCGTGATGGCTGGTCCCAGCTCGTCCCGTCCGTGCGCCTTGCTGATGCCCACCGAGGAGCCGCCATTGGCCGGCTTCACAAACAGCGGGTACTTCAGCTCATCTTCAATTCTGGAGACAGTCTTCTCGGGCCGCGTCTTCCACTCCGCGCGGAGAAAGGCGCAGTGCTTTGGGATAGGCAGACCGGCCGAGGCAAAGAGCCGCTTCATCACATCCTTGTCCATGCCTGCAGCGGAGCCGAGCACACCCGCGCCCACGTAGGGAATGCCGGTTAATTCCAGCAGACCCTGGATCGTGCCATCTTCGCCGTAGGTGCCGTGCATCACCGGGAAGATGACGTCGAGCGCGAGTCCCGGGCCGGAAGGCTCAGGCGTCTCGGCCTCGACCGACATCAGCGTAGCCGAACCCGGGGTTGACGCCGGCACCAGCACCGACTGGGCTCCGCCGCCATTCACGGTACCGCCGGCAAGCAGCCGCTCCGCCAGCCCGTCAGTCACCCACCGCCCTTCCCGGGTAATGCCGATGGGTGTCACCTCATACTTGTCGCGATCAATGGCCTTCAGCACCGAGGCCGCCGAAAGCAGCGAAACTTCGTGCTCGCCACTGCGGCCGCCGAAAAGAACTCCTACGCGTAGCTTGTTCATGCCTCGTTCATAGTAGCGGTTTGCCGTGCTCCCCGTGCAACCTCAAAAGGGCTTCAGCATGTAGGCTAAAGTTTGGATGCCCGCCTCGCTCCACCACGTACCGGAAGACGCTGTCGGCCTGCGGCTTGACGCCTGGCTGGTCACCCAGCTGGAAGGAGTAAGCCGCGCGCGCGTACAGCTGATGCTCGAGCAGGAGAGCGTACTGGTCGACGGCGCGACCGCCAAGCCCTCGCTCAAGCTGCGTGGCGGGGAGCACATCGACGTACTGCGCGAGCCGGTGCCGGCTCCGCTCAGGGCCGTGGCCGAAGACATTCCGCTCGATATTGTTTACGAGGACGATGACCTGTCGGTGATCAACAAGCCTGCGGGGATGCTGGTGCACGCCGCCGCCTCGAGCCGCTCAGACTCTGACGACGGCGAAAATGACGTCGATGACCGAAATGCCGGCACCCTGGTCAACGCTCTCCTGCACCACTACGCGCAGCTGTCAACGGCAGCCGGCGAGCTGCGTCCGGGGATCGTGCACCGGCTGGATAAGCAGACCAGCGGACTGATCATTGTCGCTCGCAATGATGCCGCGCACCTGAAGCTGTCTGAGATGTTTGCCACGCGCACCCTCAAGAAGACCTACATCGCGCTGGTGCATGGGCACCTGGAGCAGGACAAAGGCACCATCACCGCGCCTATTTCGCGAGACATGGTTCGCCGCACACGCATGACCACGCGACGGGCGGTCAACGGGAAAGAAGGCGGCCGCGCCATCCGTTCCGCGATCTCGCACTACCAGGTGGTTCGGCGCATCAGCGCCCGCTTTGGCAAATTCACCCTGGTTCGCGTGCGCATTGAGACCGGGCGCACCCACCAGATTCGCGTCCACATGGCTTCGATCGGCCACCCGGTGGCAGGCGACACGCTTTACGGAGCGCCCCGCGAGGTGCGTGCAGACGCCCACCAGTTGCTGATCAAGAAGAGCAAGCGCCGCTCGCTGGAAATGGTCGCGCTCGAGAGGAACTTCCTGCACGCGGCGGAGCTCGAGTTCAAGCATCCGCGGTCCGGGGCGGAGCTCAAGCTCGCGGCACCGCTGCCCGAGGAGCTGGTGCATTTCCTGGCGCTGGTCGAAGAGGCGGGTTAAAGCAGGAAGCGAAACTGTAGAATGGGGCATCGTCATGACCGCTCGTTCGCTGCTCGTTCGCATTGCCGCCGCTTTGATCCTTCCCATAAGCGTCTTCGCCCAGACACCTTCTGCTCCGTCACCTGCGGCTGCGGCCGCTTCGCCTGCACCACCAGCAGCGCCTGGTGACCCATCCATGCAGCAGGCACCGGGCAGCCCGGCCGATACTCTCCGCGTCGGCGTCAACGAGGTCGACCTGGTCTTCACCGTCGCCGATCGCCATGGCCACTTCATCCGCGATCTCAAGCAGAGCGACTTTGCTCTGCTTGACGACCAGAAGGCGCCAGCGCAGGTGTACCGTTTCACGCAGGAGACGAACCTGCCGCTGCGGGTCGGCGTCATCATCGATACCAGTACCTCCATCCGGCAGCGTTTCAGCTTCGAGCAGCAGGCAGCGACCGAATTTCTGCTACAGATTCTCAGGCCTAAGTCGGACCTCGCCTTTGTCGAGGGCTTCGACGTCACCCCCGACTTCAAGCAGGACTGGACCAGCAACCTCGACCTGCTGACCACAGGCATCAACTCCCTGCGCCCGGGCGGCGGCACGGCAATGTTCGACGCCATCTACACCGCGTGCCACAGCAAGCTGCTCGATATCACCCGCAACCGTGAGCCGGCTCGGCGAGCGATCGTGGTTGTCTCGGATGGTGATGACAACCAGTCGCACGCCTACATGGACGAGGCCGTCAAGGAATGCCAGCGAGCGGAGACCATCATCTACGCCATCAGCACGAATGTAAGCCCCAGCCGCGATCGCGGCGATGACACGCTGCAGAAGATGGCGGACGCGACTGGCGGACGCGCCTTCTTCCCGACGCGCATCGAGGACATGCCCAACAGCTTTGCCGAGATCCAGGAAGAGCTGCGCTCGCAGTATGCGCTGGTCTACAAGCCCGCCGACTTCAAGACGGACGGCTCGTTTCGCACGATCTACCTGTTTTGCTTAGATCGGCGCTACCAGGTGCGCGCGCGCAAGGGTTACTTCGCGCCCCGGGAGTAAGCGCGAGACCATGGCCGCCGTGACTTCATCGTGTGTAGATGAGCCTGAGCGCCAAGTGCCAAGGCGGTGCGACTGCAACCGTCGCCCGTCCTGCATGGATTGCTGATGATAAGCCGACTTATCGTTACAAATCCCTGGAGTCCGGAAGGCGCAGTAGTTTGGGTTCTCTATGGCTTCAACGGGTCTCCATTGTCATCCACCAGGATGGCAGGTCGCTTGGAGATCAGATTGAACGAGTTCCCATCCCAGACATACCAACGGTCAGCCGAATCTTTTTCGTTCAAACTGCCGATGATGTGAATGGCTTTGCTGTTTCGCTTATATGTCAGACGTTCGCCCGCTTCTCGATTCTGCGACACCGTCGCGGGAAAGAAAGTCACCTTGCCCGTGAACGCGTCAATCACGGCAAATGTGAGGCACCCAGAACCACATCCCCACACCGCCACTTCGTAGTGACCTGCGAAGACGACACCCTTCGCGACGCCTTCACGGATTCTCGTCCGAAACTCATGTGCGTCCGGCAAGGAAAGGATCGGTGGTGCCGGTTTACCTTTGAAGGTGCTTCTTACTTGATACTTAGAAAACAAATCAAGAGGGCTTGAGTTTGTACTCTGTGCGGAGGTGCGGCGGGCACTGGACAGCAGCGCGAACACGCAGAGAAACAAGGTCGGATTCTTAGAGAGCCTCATCTCGATTAGTCGAACCATGACGCAAGTTTAGTTGTACCGAGCAGCACGTGAACAGTCTGGTGTTCAGAACCTGATGATCAAAGTCCTGATAAACGCCGATCGCGTCAGTAAGCGCGGAAGCTATTTGGTGCTGGAGTAGGAACGAGCATGTTGGCCGCCACTTTCTTTCGGTCAAGTAAGAACTGTCCACGGAACGAAGTGGAAGACGACACTCATGCTGGAGCAAATAGGTCCCGCCCAACTTTCGGTGGTTTTCTCACCCGAATAACTTGAGAAGCGCTTCTTCATCCAGGATCGGGAGCGCGAGCTGCCGCGCTTTGTCGAGTTTCGACCCGGCGTCTTCGCCGGCGACAATATAGCTCGTCTTCTTGCTTACGGACCCCGAGACCTTGCCGCCCGCGGCCTCGATCTTCTCCTTCGCCTCCTCGCGCGAGAGCGTGGGCAGGGTCCCGGTCAGCACGAAGGTCAGTCCTTCAAGCTCGGACGAGCGCTTGCGCTTCTGCGCGGTGAACGTGAGTCCGGCGGCGCGCAGCTGCTCAATCAGCTCCCGGTTCTGCGCCTCGTCAAAGAACTCGCGCACGGCGGCGGCGACCCGCGGCCCAACATCCTTAACGCGCTCCAACTCCTCCGCCGTCGCGCTCATCAGCGCATCCATGGACCCGAACTCCTCGGCCAGCGCCTGCGCGGTGCGTTCGCCCACGAAGCGGATGCCAAGGCCGAACAGAACGCGATTCAGCGGCGCTTTCCTGGAGCGCTCGATCTCGCCCAGCAGCGCGTCCGCGGTCTTCTTGCCGATGCGCTCGAGCGAGAGCAACTTGGCTTCATCAAGCGCATAGATGTCAGCGATGCCGCGCACCAGTTTGCGCTCGAGCAACTGCGCTACCACCGCATCGCCCAGCCCCTCAATGTTCATCACCCCGCGCGAAGCAAAGTGCAGCAGGCTCTCCGCCATGCGCGCCGGGCAATCAACATTGACGCAGCGGTAGTCGGCCTCCCCTTCGCTGCGCTTGATCTCCGCCCCGCACACCGGACACGCACTCGGCCACTCAAAGCCGCATTCCCCACGAGGGTGCTCGGCGTCGGTGACGATTTCGACTACTTTCGGAATCACATCTCCACCCCGCTCGACCCGCACGAAGTCGCCGATGAGCAGTCCCAGGCGCTCGATCTCGTCTGCATTATGAAGCGTCGCCCGCGTCACGGTGATGCCGCCCACGACCACCGGTGCCAGCCACGCCACTGGCGTAAGCTTACCGGTGCGGCCCACCTGGACCTTGATGTCCTCGACCCGGGTGATCGCAAAGCGAGACGCAAACTTGTAGGCGACCGCCCAACGCGGAGCCTTGCCGGTGTAGCCGAGGCGACGCTGCAGCTCGGCCGAGTTGAGCTTGATGACCACGCCATCGATTTCGTAACCGAGACTGCTACGATTGGCCTCCGCCTTGCTGATGAAGGCCATCAGCCCGTCGAGCGCGGCAATCGATTCACGATGTGGGTTGACACGGAAGCCTGCGGCGGTCAGCGCATCGAGCGCCTCTCCCTGCTCCGCAAACAGGCTTGCGCCCGAGACATCGAGCGCAAAATAGGCGTAGAAGTCGAGCCTGCGCGAGGCAACGATGTTCGGCTCCAGTGTGCGGATGGTGCCCGCTGCGGCGTTGCGCGGATTGGCCGCCGGCGCCTGCCCCGCCGCCTCACGCTCCTCGTTCATTTTGAGAAACGAGGAGAACGGCATCACCACCTCACCCCGGACCTCGAAATCTGCAGGCAGGCCGCCGTTCTTGAGCTTCTTCGGCGCGATGCTCAGCGGGACCGAGCGGATGGTGCGAACGTTCCCGGTCACATCTTCACCGATAGTTCCATCGCCTCGTGTGAGTCCGCGCAGCAGTCGTCCATCTGCGTAGTGAAGCGCCATCGAAAGGCCGTCGAGCTTGTACTCGCAGACATAGCTGACCGCGGCGTTCTCGCCGGCAAGCGCACGCACGCGCGCGTCCCACTCGCGTAGCTCCTCTTCGGAGTTGACGTTGTCGAGCGAGAGCATCGGCCGCGAGTGCGCGACCTTGGTGAAGCCATCCTTAGCCTTGCCGCCCACCCGCTGCGTCGGCGAGTCCGGCGTCACCAGCTCGGGGTGCTCGGCCTCAAGCTCCTTGAGCTTGCGTAGCAGCGCGTCATACTCCAGATCGTCGATCTCCGGCGCGTCGAGCACGTAGTAGAGGTGCTCATGGTGTTCGATCTCGGCTCGCAGCGCCGCGATCTTCTTTGCCACGTCAGCCATAGCTCGATGATAAAGCGGCGGTTGCCTTTCGCGGTCGCGGCAGCTACGGTGTGAGAACAGATGGAACCAGTCACTCACTTCCTTACCGGCGCATGCCTGGGCCGCTCCGGCTTCAATCGCAAGACCGCCTACGCGACGCTCGCGATGACGCTCGCGGCCGAGGCGCCCGACCTCGACGTGTTCTGGTCCTTCGGCGGACCGATCACCGGCTTTCAGCATCACCGCGGCATCACGCACACGCTCATCGGCGCTCCCTTTATGGCGCTCGCTGTGACCGCGTTTGTCTACGGAATTCATCGGCTCCGACGAAAACCGCCGGCCATCCCTCCGCGCTGGCTCCTCCTCTGGGTCGCAGCGCTGATCGCCGACCTGAGCCACCTGCTGCTCGACTTCACGAACAACTACGGTCTGCGGCCGTTTTTCCCCTTCAATCCGCGCTGGTACTCGTGGGATATCGTCTACATCTTTGATCCCATCCTCTTCGCCATGTTGATCGCGGCGCTGGTGGTGCCCGCTCTGCTCGGCCTCGTGGACAGCGAGATGACTCGCCGGCGCACGGTCTTCCGTGGGCGAGGCTGGGCAATCGCCGCGCTGATCGGCGTAGCCTCGCTTTATGCGCTGCGCAATACCGAGCACGCACACGCGATTGCCCTCATCCGCAACGCGCCGCCTACGCGGGAGCCGCTCCTGCGGGTGGCCGCGATGCCGTACCCGCTCGACCCCTTCGTCTGGCACGCCCTGCTTGAAACCCGCGACGCCTACCAGGGCGCCACCGTCCACACTCGCACCGACGAGATTGATACCGACGCCTATGACAACACCATTCACAAGGCGCCGGTAACACAGGCGGTGGCCACTGCAAAACAAGCGTACCTGGGGCGCGTGTACCTGGACTGGTCCAGCTGGCCGATCACTGAGGACCTTGGCAACGTGGCCGCGCCGGGCGAGCCGCCGCTGCCCCCCGGCTACCGAACGGTCGCCTTCCGCGATATGCGATTCGGTTACCCGGTGGTGAGCGGCAGCACGGGCGACCGCGGCCGCGCAGCGCTCGCGGGCTACGTCACGGTCAGCCCGGAGGGGAAGGTGGACGCAAGCTTTATGAACGGGCGGGAACAGAAATAACGTCCTTCGCCGAAAGCGGGAGACAAGATAAGGCGTGTGGAGCAGATGGAGCTTGACCGTGGCGGGCCCGCTCCCGACAATAGAGGAAGGCCGCTTCCACCCTGCCTCTTCCGGCCACGGATCATCCGGCACACGTACGTCTCTCGAGGTTTCCCATGTTCGCCTACGCTCTTGTCCTGATTGCGCTTTTGAGCCACGTGCTCCCGCACCCCTGGTTCAGCTTCACCGCGGTGGGCGGCTCCCTGCTGTACTTCGGCGCGCGCCGCCCGGTCTGGCAGGCGGTGCTGCCGGTCACGCTGCTGGCTGCAGGCGACTACTATCTGACGGTCTACGCCTATCGCTATCCCTTCCATGTCGGCGCCTACCTGTTGACCTGGGCCTGGTACGCCCTCGCCGTGGTGCTCGGATACCTGGTGCTGCGTCAGTCGCATTCGGCTGCGCGGGTCATCGGCGCGGCGCTGCTCTCGTCGACCTCGTTCTTTGTTGTGAGTAATTACGCGTTGTGGGCGGGTGCCGGGTCGTTCTACCCGCACACCGCGGCAGGCCTTGAGACCTGCATCCTCGCAGGGCTGCCGTTCTACCGCAACGATGTGATCTCCACGGTGCTGGTCGCTGGCCTGGCCTTCGGTCTGCCAGAGCTGGTGGCGCAGTTCGCTGCGCGGCGCGAAGCTGCCGCCCGCGCCTGAAGCTGCCGCCCG
>CAXUND010000005.1:14990-67258 GCA_964252445.1 uncultured Acidobacteriaceae bacterium
CGCCGGAGCAGCGCAGCCACGGCACAGCGTCTCCCCGGCGGCGCCCACGACAAACCGCTCGTAGTTGATACCCTCACCGCACGCACTGCAGCTGATCCGCTCGCCCTTGTAGCCGGGAAACTCCTTTGGCGTCAGCTCGACCTCGACCCACTCCTCCGTGAAGAGGTGAGCGTCGGCCATCTCGCGATAAGCGCGCATCTGCTGCTGGTTCTTGTTCTCCATCTGCGGATACATCTCGCGGGCAAGCGCCTTCGATGACTCGCGCGCCGCGATCCGGATGGCCCGGCTCGTCGAAAGATCGACAAAGGTCGCGGCCATCTTGCCCCAGTCCATAAACTTGAGCGCCCGTTTGCCCAGGCGGCAGCCGGTCACTACGCCGATCGCGTCGGTTGCGCAGCGATCGATCTCGATGAACGTCACCAGGCGCTTGCGGTCGGCCCCGCGCGGAGCGTCGACGCCGAGACGGGCACAGCCCAGCATGGCCATGCGCACACCGAGGATCTGCCCGGCGCACAAGTGCCCGTGCGCCTGCTCTGCCTGTTCCAGAAGGGTGGCGAAGCTTTCCATGCTTCTATGGTAGTCCTGGAGTAAGGCTGCTAGGGCGTTGGCTTCTCCGGCTCTACATCGCCGTCCTCGACCAGCACCGCTGAGGAGCCGGACAAGTCAAAGCTCTCGGCAGCCGAGCCCGTCGGCTGAAACGTGACTCGTAGCGGCTCCCGCTGCCAGGCGGCAGGCGCACAGGCCGAGCTCGTCTGCTGTGCAGGATCCCAGGGAGCCAGCTTCTTCGCGATCAGCGGCTTGCGTGCCGAGACCTGCGCGACCACGGCGAACAGCTGCTTGCGGCTGGTGTTGAGCCCGCAATAGGCGGCCAGGTCGCGGAACCAGGCCACTTCCGAGACCGCGGGATCATAGTCAGGCAGCTTCAGCGCAGTAATGTGTCCGTTGGCGCGATCCACCAGCAGCCACGGGCCCCTCTGCCAGACCCAGTGTTCAACCTTGTCGGTGGGCAGCGCGTCATTGAGCCGGATCACCCGGCGCACGGCAAAGCTGCGATCGGTGACATCGTGCTGCTCCCCGGCTGTCCACTCCTTGATCTTGCCGTCGACCACCAGCGGGCGAACGTGCAGCTCCTTGTCTTCGGCAGAAGCGCCGGCCGGATCGCCCTGGCGCGTATATGGCACCTTCTTGCCGGCGCCAAGCGCCACAATATGCACCTTGGGCGGCTTAGGAGGCTTGGGTTTCTTGACCGCGGGCGCAGCCGGAATGGCTTGCGCGAGGGCAAGCGCCAGCATGGCCGGCATCACAAGCAGCGACAACATGCTCTCAAGCTACCGGCCTGCGAAACAGATGTCTCGTTACGGAGGTAAGTATGAGTCAGCGGGTCTCGGCGACGGCTTCGTCCAGCAGCTCGTAGAGACGGGTGCGATCCAGCACCTCGACGAACGGCGTCCCGGAAGTCTTATTGGTCACCACCCAGATCGTCGGCGTGTGCTGGATGCCGATGCTCTGGCCCAGCGCATAGTCGGCCTTCACGGCCGCGGCCAGCTTGCCCTCGGGATCGACCACAAAGGGGAGCGCGAGATGATGACTCTCAGCGAACTTCTGAGTGTAGGCATGCAGATCGTCCTGCGTCTGGATGGCCGCCTGGTCGGTGAAGACGGAGTCGCGGTACTCGTCTCCAATCTGCTTGCCCTTGATGTCAAACCACCGTGCGTTCACTGCGGCGTCAAAGCTCCAGGTGTGAAACGGAAGCGGAAAATCGTGCCGTACCCATGGGATGCGATATTTTGCCGCCGCCTCCTTCAACAGAGGATTGGCGCGCGCGCAGTCCGGGCACTCCATGTCTTCAAACTCGAAAATGGCGACCCTGGCGCCGGCAGGCGGACGCAGTGGCTTGGCGTTGTGAACCTGCGTCGAGGGCGGCTGGGGCCCGGCAAACTGAGCTCGTGCAGCACTTGTACCGGCTGCGAGTGTCACAAACAGCAGAGCGGACGCGGCGTAACGAAGAGTCAGCATAAGGTGTCGGACGTGGTCCAGACGGTAGTGTAACCCGTCAGGCGACACTATCCGCGTCACCGGGCGTGACCGGGCTACGCTTTGAAGCGCAGCGTCTTCATATCGGGCTCGCCTGTATCCGCAGCGGCGCTCAGTGTCAGGCCCTCCCTGGCGCGCCGGATTGAATACTCTTCGATCGAGGGCTGCCTACCACCGGGCGGTGGCTCGACGATGTGCGGACGCAGGTTGGTAGGAAGAAAGATGGAGAAGGTGGTCCCGTTGCGGCCCGAGACTACGCTAGAGCGCAGTTGCAGGTCGCCGCCGTAACGCTGGATGATGGCCTTGGAGACCCATAAGCCTAGCCCGGTTCCACGTGTCCCCTTGGTGGTGAAGAAAGCCTTGCCGAGATTACGGCGCACCTCTTCGGTCATACCGCTGCCGTTGTCAGAAAAGGTAAAGCGGATGCCTCGTACCCCGGCATCTGACCACTTGCGCCCGGTGTGGATGCGCACATGAAGCCTGCCTTCCTTTGGAACGGCATCGATGGCATTGGCAACCAGGTTGGAGAAGATCTGCCGCATCTCTCCAGGAAAGACGGTGACGCACTCCTGGGTACGATATTGCCGGGTCACCTTTATCTTCTTCAGCTCCAGCTTACGCCCGTAAAGAACCAGCACTTCTTCCAGCAGGTCGGAGAGCCGTACTCGCTGGGGCACCTGCGTCTCCCTGTAGAAGTTCAGGGTCTGCTTACTGATCACGACAACCCGGTCAAGCTCCTGTTGCGCCGTGCGCAGGTACTCGCGGGTACCCGGCGCCAGGTCAGCATCGAGATCGATCAGGTATAGCAGGTTGGTGACCGCCTCCAGGGGGTTGTTGATCTCGTGCGCGATCTCCCCTGCCAGCCGTCCTACGGTCAGCAGTTTCTGGCTCTCGCGCAGCACCTGCGCCAGCTGCTCAGCCTCACTCTCCATCCTCGCCTGCTCACGGCGAAGCTGCTGATCCATGCAGATGCGCTCAATCATCGTGGGCAGCCTGTCCAGCTGCGAACGACGCAGCGAGCCGGCAAACTCGCCGCTCAACTGGTCCAACATCGACTGCTCGTCCGCAGTGTCTCCGCCGACCAGGACCATAGGAATGGAATGAGCCTTAAGCACCTCCGCCAGGGCCTTCGGTCCCTGCGGCATAGCCTCATCTTCGGACGCACTGTGGCCCGGAAGCGCAATCGCTTGCAGACGACGCAGGCAGCACACAGCTATGTCGGGCTCAGCCCGCAGCCGTTGCAGAAGATCGGGCCCATTGGTGACGCAGTCGAAGACCACCGAGAGTCCCGCCTGGCGGGCCTGCACGCGCAGCTTATGTACAGAGAAAAGATCGCCTGCGAGCAGCAGAACGCGAGGGAGAGGGCGACTGGACGCGAAACCATCCTCGGCCCTCCCGCTCCGTCCGGTGCCCTGATCGCGCGATCCGTACGCGCTCTCGGGTTCCCCATCGCGGTTCAATTCATTTTCCTGCTCTTTCAACATGGGGTACCACTCTTTGGCTGAAGTCAGCATAAAAGCTGCCTCTTCTGCACTGTCCAGTACGATGGCCCTATAGATGAGCCTGTTGCTTACAAAAGATGAGCGTGTCGCCTACAAACTCCAGACTGGTGACCATTGTAACTAGTACGCCGGACAAAGGATAACGGCTTCATTCCAGATGCAGTCACCCGCCAAGACTCAAGTGTCGACTGCATTATTTGGAAACCTCCACCCGGTTCTGCAATCTAAGGGACACACGGATCTGATCTGAGATGAAGGACGGCACATCTTCTGAACTCTGTTAGCCGAGCGCGCGTCGCATCATACGTCCTGCTGGCGCTTGGTCTCCTCTGGGCGCTGGAAGCAGGGGCGCAGTCGTCATCCCCAGGCGTAAGTTCGCTCTTTAACCCCTACAACGGGAGCGTGCGGGTGGCTCCGGCCTCTCCGGAGCCGCGCCGCCTGACGCTTGACGATGCGTTGCGCATGGGGCTGCAGAACAACCTGGGGCTGATCTACGCCCGCGAGCAGGAGGAGCAGCAGAAGGCGACCCGATCTCAACTGTTCGCCGTCATCTCGCCAAGTATTGACATCCAGGGCTCGCGCGCGCTGAACCAGTACAACCTTGAAGCAGAAGGCTTCCGGCCCTCTCTGCTGCCCGCTTTCAGCACGCTGCTAGGTCCGAGCGCCGGCACAGGCACAACCGCCTTCCCCTTCATCGTCAAGGTGAACTCCACTCAGGGTCAGGCGAACTTTTCGCAATACCTCTTCAATCTCTCCGGCTTCAATCTGTATTTCGCTTTCAAGCATGCAGAAAAAGCAGCCGTGCTGAATTCTGGTTCCGCTCGGGCGCAGGTGGTGCTTACGGTGGGCACGGCCTACCTGCAGGCGGTGGCCGACCAGGCCCAGGTGGATTATGCTCGATCGCTGCTGAAGACCGATGAAGCCGTGCTCTCTCAAACAGTCGAGCAGCACAAGGCCGGAGTGGCAGCCAACCTCGACGAGCTGCGGGCGCGGGTGCAGTACCAGACCCAGCAGCAGACCGTCATCAACGCGGAGAATGCCCTGGCAAAGGCCGTGATCACGCTGAACCGGACCATCGGCCTCGCGCCCGAGCAGCTCCTGCAGCTTACCGACACGGCCCCCTATCCCGACCTTGAAACCATGACGCCGGAGGAAGCCAATCGCAGAGCGATCGCCGCCCGCGAGGACTATCAATCGCTGGTAGAACAACTGCGGGCTGCGGAGCTTGAGCGCAAAGCGGCTGTCCATCAGCGGCTGCCGTCCGTGATCTTCAACAGCGATTACGGGATCCAGGGAACCAACGGCGGAGTCTATCACGATGTCTGGGCGGCCACCGGAACAGTGACCATCCCGGTCTTCCAGGAAGCAAAGTTTCGCGGCGACACGCAAACGGCGGAGTACCAGGTCCGGAATGTGCGCGCGCAGCTCGGCAACCTGAGGACACAGATCGATCAGCAGGTGCGCGACAGCATGATCGACCTCGACACCGCGGCGGTGCTGGTCAAGGTCTCCCGCAGCAATGTTGAGCTCGCAACCACCGCCTTGCAGCAGGCCTCGGACCGTTTCCAGGCGGGGATTGAGGATAACCTGCCGGCAACGCAGGCGCAGTCCACGCTGGCGCAGGCACAGCAACAGTACGTTAATGCCGTCTTTCAGTACAACGAGGCTAAGCTTAGCTTTGCGCGAAACCTGGGGATGATCGACACCGGCTACGCACCTGACGTGCCCGGGGGCACACCGGCTGCCGTCAAGACCGATCGAGGCGCCGAGCAATACCTCGGCGGCCGTTAGCCGCCGCATCTCAACCGATAAGGCTGCCTTACCGCCGGAGACCCACGATGACACGTATCTCACCGCGTGTATGTTCCGCACTCCTAGCTGTTTTAGTCGTGACCGGCTGTCAGAAATCCGGTTCCAAGTCGAAGGATGACGGCAGGACCTACACCCCGGCGCAAAAGGGCGGCGCCACGCAGAGTGAGTCCGGCGGACAGACTAACAAGCCGCTAAACTCGCCGGCTGAGACCGTAAATGGGATGGCATCGCCCGAGTCCGACAGCGGCAACTCGCAAGCGCTGAAAGGCCAGGCGGTCGCGGAGCCGGGTGCTCCGGTCGAGCATGAAGCCAAGCCCACCAGGAAATCCGGATCAGCCCCTGCGCCAGCACCCCAATGAGCCGGAACACAGCCATGGTGTAGGGTTGGCTATGCGTTTCGTGCCGTTTCGGGCGCCGTCGGGTGGAGGCGCCGCAGAGCTCTCCGAGCTGGGCTTTGGATGCGCTGCCGTCATGGGCCGGGTCGGCCGGCGCGACTCGCTCCGCGCACTGGCTGCCGCTACAGACGCGGGCATCAATTTCTTCGATACAGCGCGCTCCTACGGCTACGGAGAGAGCGAAGCACTGTTAGGCGGGTTCCTGAAGGGTCGCCGGCACTCGGCCGTCATCTGCACCAAATTCGGCATCCTCCCGCCGCCGCGCGGTAGCTGGAAGCAGCGCGTGAAGCCTCTAGCCCAGGCGGCGATCCGGCTGTTCCCGTCACTCCGCACCCGCGCCCGCAAGGCCGCGGCCGGCCAGGTACAGGCAGGCCGGTTTTCGGTCGAGGTCCTGCGCACCTCCTTTGAGACCAGCCTGCGCGAGTTGCAGACCGACTACGTCGATATGCTCTTGCTCCACGCCGCCACGCGCGAAGTGCTTGATCAGGACGCTCTGCTCGAGGCGTTGGGAAGGCTGGTCGAGAGCGGGAAAGTTCTTATGGCCGGCATCTCCGGCGATCACGCCGTCATTGCCGAGACCTTTCTCCGCAGGCCTGCGACGCTGACCACGGCTCAGTTCGCACTGAACGTCGAGTCGATGAGCTTCGTCGCCGAGACCTCCGCTCCGTCCGCGCAGAAGCTGCTGCTGGTGGCCAATCATCCATTTGGTGGGGCGGCAGGTGTAAGCGCCACAGCTGCCGCCATTGAAGCGCTGCGCACCAGCGATGCCCTGCCTGCGACGCTCCGAGAGAAGCTGGTCCCCAACGATCCGCAGCTGATGCCCGAGATCGTGCTGAACGCTATCCTGCGCGGAACCGGCGTTTCCGCGGTTGTCCCGGCCATGATGCGGCCCGTGAGCCTGTGGAGCAACGTCCGCGCGCTGGAGCTATGCCGCTTTACGCCAGACGAGCTCAGCCTGCTGCGGCAGCAGTGGCAAGGTGGTCAGCCAGCCGAAGGGCGAGTGCCATCAGCGTGAAGGTCGGGTTGGAGCTGCCGCCCGAAGGATATACGGCGCAGCTGGCCACGTGCAGGTTTGCGATCCCGTGCATCTTGAGGTCCCGGTCGACAACGCTCAGACGCGGATCCGTTCCCATCTGCAGGCCTCCCATCGCGTGATAGGTATCCGCCATCGCAGGTCGTTCTTCTCCTTCGAGCAGCCCCGGAGTCCACTCAAGCGGAGCGAAGCCGGCGGTTTCAAGCTCCTGTCTCATGATTCGCGCAAATCCTGTTGCGGAGCGATACTCGCGATCGCCGATCCGCCAGTCGACCATAGCTTTACGCAGTCCTAGCGCATCGCGATTCTCGGAGAGCCGGATACGGTTTTCAAGTCTCGCCGGCTGTTCGAGATCGATGTTCATGCGGACAATAGCGCGCTCTGAGACCGCTCGCCGCTTCTGAAACTTCGAGGCCCATAGCAGCCGAAGCACGTCGCCCACGCCCCGCAGCATGGGTGCTATGTTGCGCGTGAGCGCCTGCTTCAGCTCGCCCCGCTGCACGGAGGTGAGCAGGTTGCGCATTGCGGAGATGCCTGAGTCTTCCGGCTCCTCAACGGTGAAGTGGGCCATCACCGCGAGCAGATCGTGCTTGATCCGAAGTGGTAGCGCGGCCTCAAGCTTCGCTGTGTAAAGAACTCCATCGACGAAGAAGGGACCGAGGCGCCTCATAATCTGCCGCCGCGCGGGCGCGGGCAGCACGGCCGCATGGAGCGAGACATGGTCATGAAAGAAGCGTCCGAAGAGATCATGCCCGTTCGGGAGCGTCCGCGACAGAAGCAGCACCCGCGAGCTTTCAATCGTTCCCGCGGCGACGATGAAATGATCCGCCGGAAAAGTGAATGCGCGTCCGCGATAGTCAAGTACTCGCGCATGGGTGACGCGCCCCTGCTCAGCTACCAGCTCAGCCACGTTCGCGTGCGTGTAGATGTGGACCCGCGAATGGGCAAGGCAGGCGCGACCTAGCGTGTGCGCCAGGTTGCGGCGGCCGAACGGCGCCCACTTTGAATAGCGCACCCGCAATTGAGGGGAGAACGGCTGTGGAGGGTGGCCGAGCGCGGTCAGCAGCGTGTCCTCAAAAGGCAGCGTCCCGGCTTTCATAATGCGCAGGACCTCAGGGTAGTAGCCGGCGAGCTCGCCCTGGTCGATGGGCCAGCTTGCCGAGACACAACCTGCCGGAGGCTCGAAGACATCGTCCGTGTAGGGCAGCAGCTGGCCGCCCCAGCGGGTCGACGATCCGCCCAGAGTGCGAAAGCGCCCCTGCGTGGTCCCGGTATGCACGGCCTCGGCCATCTCTGCCTGGTAGAGACTCTGGCTGCGCGCTTCGATCTCGAGGCCTCCAGCCTCGAGCACCGTCACTTCGAAGCCTCGCCTTACCAGCCGCTCCGCCAGCACCAGCCCGGCGATGCCTGCCCCAATGATGCAGAAGCGGGTACGCAGTGCTTCGCCGTCAAACTGGTCGAGATCGGTGTGCATCTCCGTTGTGGTGTTGGTCTCCGTTGTGAGGATACCTGAACAGGTTTTTCACCTCTGGAACTGCGTGCGGCGCCCGCTCTTATACTGGGCAAATGCCCACGCGCCCAACCCTTCGCTCCGCCGCCCTACAGCAACGCGCCGAACGCCTTCTCCCGGGCGGCGTTGACTCGCCGGTGCGAGCATTTCTTGCTGTCGGCGGCGCGCCGCCGTTCGTGGTTCGCGCCGAGGGCGCGTACCTGTGGGACGCGGACGGCAACCGTTATCTCGACTACTTTGGCTCCTGGGGACCGATGATCCTGGGCCACGCGTTCCCGCCGGTGGTCGAGGCCATCCAGGCCGCAGCCGCGAATGGCGCGAGCTTCGGCGCGTCTACGCCCTCCGAGGGCGACCTGGCGGAGCTGGTGGTCGACGGCTTCCCATCCATCGAGAAGCTGCGCTTTGTGTCTTCAGGAACCGAGGCGACCATGTCCGCCATCCGCGTGGCGCGCGCCTTTACCGGGCGCAAGTACATCCTGAAGTTTGAAGGGAACTACCATGGGCATTCGGACGGGCTGCTGGTCAAGGCCGGCTCCGGCGTGGCGACCTTCGGGATCCCCGGCTCGGCTGGCGTCCCCGAGGAGATTGCGCATTTCACGCTCGCCGTTCCCTACAACGATGTGGCTGCGGTCGAAGCGGCCTTTGCCGCGCGGCCAGGGCAGATTGCGTGCATCATCCTGGAGCCGGTAGTCGGCAACATGGGAACGGTGGCGCCTGCGCCCGGCTATCTTGCCGCACTGCGCAAAATCACGGAGCAGGACGATGCGCTGCTGATCTTCGACGAGGTGATGACCGGCTTCCGTGTAGCTTACGGCGGGGCGCAGCAGCTTTACGGAATCACCCCTGACCTGACCACTCTGGGCAAGATCATCGGCGGTGGACTTCCCTGCGGAGCCTTCGGCGGCCGGGCGGAGCTCATGAACCTGCTGGCGCCGCTCGGGCCGGTGTACCAGGCGGGTACGCTGAGCGGCAATCCCCTGGCGATGGCTGCCGGGTTGGTCACGCTTGGACACCTTAGATCGAACAAGGCCGCGGTGTATGCGAGGCTCGAAGCACTGAGCGCAGCAGTCGCCAACGGGATCGCGGCGGCGGCCCACGAGGCCGGTGTGGCCGTGACCACAAACCGGGTGGGCGCGATGTTTACCTGGTTCTTTACCGACGCACCGGTGACAGATTTTGCCTCGGCAGCAAAGTCCGACATGGCGCTGTTCGGACGCTTCCATCGTGCAATGCTCGATCTGGGAGTGTGGTTGCCGCCTTCGCAATATGAGGCGGCGTTCCTCGGCGCCGCTCACACGGACGAGGATATTCGGATTACTGTCGACGCCGCTCGAAACGTGTTTGCTGAGCTAAACCCCACAAACCCACCGTTAGCTTAAGCAAAGAGAAGGACAACGCCCCACCGGTGAGGTGGGGCGTTGCCATTGAGCAGGATGCGTGATGGTCATGCTACTGGATCGTAGTGGACACGGTACGCACCTGTGACGGGTTATAGCCCGATCCTATGGCGATAAACTTGAGGACCGTGCTGGCGGAGATGGTGATGGGGCCCGTGTATTTAGCGGAGGAACTGGTTGGGGTGGAGCCGTCCGTGGTGTAGTAGACGGTCACGCCGCTGGTCGCCTCGGTGATGGTAATGGTCGAGGTGGCAACGGGCGTTGCCGCAGACGCGCCTAGGTTATAGGTGGCGGTCCCTACGCCCGAGAGCGGGTAGCCAGGCGCGATGGCTACTGCCTTCAACGTCTCGCTGGTCGATACGGTAATTGGCCCGGTGTAGACGGTGGAGCTGGTCGTTGGTGTTGATCCGTTGGTTGTGTAGTAGATCTCCGCGTCGGCTGTGGCGCTGGTGATGCTGGCGGACTGCGCGGTCGAGGAAGTGCCTCCCGGCGGGGGGAAGGGAGGAGTTGCGGTGGCGGTGGAACTCTTGACGGTAAGGGTGACGGGCACGATTGCCGCCTCTGAGCCGTCAGACCTTTGAAGCACGATCTGCGAGGTGTACACGCCGGCAGCGAGCTTTGCGGCGGGGTTGGCGGAAACGGTGACGGTGAACGGTGTGGATTGTGAGTAATTGCTGTTGGTGCTCTGCGAAAGCCAGTTGCCTCCGGTACCATTCACCGCCGCGGCATAAAAGTTGAAGTTTGTGTCTGTAGAAGCGACGTTTAGCGTCTGTGAAGCAGGCGCAGAACCCCCGTAATTGATGCTGAAGCTCAGCGCTGCCGGTTGATGGAAGACTGAGTCGCCGAGGGTGACGGTGATCGGCACAGTGACCATGCCATTGACGCTCTGAAGGAGCACCTGGCCCACGAAGGTTCCCGCCACTTTCCCGGCGTTGGGGAGATTCGCAGGGATGATCGTGACCGTCGGGTTCGAGGGAGCTGCGCCTGAGTAGGAGCTCAGAGTCAGCCATTTGCCACCGTCAGCGGTGCTCGTCGAAGCCATCCAGTCCAGCAGTCCCGGTCCGGCATTTCGAATATTCAGCACCTGTCCTGCGATCGCTGCCCCGGTTGGCTGACCTGAGAACGTCAGACCACCGGGAAGTTCGTCAAAGTGCGCCGAAGTGGGCGCGGCCACTGTAAGGGTGACGGGAACGACCATCGATTCATGGCCGCCAAAGGACGTCAGGAGAACCTCGGCCGTGTAGATGCCTGCGGCGAGGCTTGTCGCAGGATTCGCAGTGAGAGTGACGAAGGACGCTGTCGGCTGGGAGTAGTTGCTATTGGTGCTCTGAGTCAGCCAGTTGCCCCCTGTTCCTGGAATGACGCTGGCGTAATAGCTAAAGCTGTTTCCCGTGCTCGCAACGGTGATGATCTGCGGCAGAGGTTGGCTGGTGCTGGTCGCCGCCTTGATGAAGTTGATGGAGTTCAATTGTTGGAAGACGGGATTGCTGCCCGCGTCACCCACGGCGACAGTGACGGGGATAGTGACCGAGTCATTGCCGGTTGTGAGCAGCACCTGCCCGGTGAAGGTGCCAACCACCTGACCCATCTCCGGCAGTGAGGCAGGATTGATGCTGATTGAGAGCAGGTAGGGGGCTGTCCCGCTGGCAGAAGAAACGCTGAGCCAACTGCCTCCGTCAGAAGTGCTGGTGGACGCCGTAAAGTTGAGTGTGCCGGTTCCTGCATTGCGGATTTGCACCACCTGGGTGGGCGGCGCGGGCGGAGTTGTTCCCAAAGTGAACATGGAAAAGGTAAGTTCGCCAGGCAGCTCATCGAAGTAAGTGGTGGAAGTGGACTGGCTTACCGTCAGCGTGACAGGAACCAACATCGACTCGTGACCCCCACTGGAAGTAAGCAGGACTTGCGCAGTGTAGACGCCTGCAGCAAGGTTGGTAGCAGGATTTGCCGTGAGTGTTATGGCATACGGCGTCGATTGCGAATAGTTGCTGTTGGTGCTCTGGGTGAGCCAGGCGCCTCCTGTACCTTCAATTACAGTCGCGTAGAAGCTAAAGTTGTTGCCTGTGCTCGCGACATTCACGACTTGTGAAAGCGGTTGGCTGGTACTGTTTACGGTCTTAGTAAAGTCGACAGGGTTGAGCTGCTGGAAGACAGGATTGCCGGCCGAGTCGCCGACGTAAACGCTGATGGGGATGCTGACCGTATCCGCGCCAGCGGTCAGCAGCACCTGGCCGGTAAAGGTGCCAACAATCTGACCGCCATTCGGAAGCTTGGACGGATCAATGCTGATGCTCGGACTCGAAGGCGCAGTGCCGCTCGTTGCGGAGAGCTTAAGCCAGCTTCCTCCGTCTGCGGTGCTGGTCGAGGCACTCCACTGGAGCGAGCCGGAGCCTGCATTGCGGATGGGCAGGATCTGGCTCGGCGGAGCAGTGCCTCCCGTGACCATGGAGAAGGTAAACTCACCCGGCAGTTCGTCAAAGTACGCGAAGGAAGAGGGCTGGTTGACGATCAAGGTGACCGGGATCACCACCGATTCGTGGCCTCCGCTGGAAGTAAGAAGTATCTGCGCGGTGTAAACACCGGCTGCCAGATTGCTCGCAGGAGTAGCAGTCGCGGTGACGGCGAAAGGAGTCGTCTGCGAATAGTTGCTGTTGGTGCTTTGGGTAAGCCAGCTACCGCCAGTACCGTTCATAACGGTGGCATAGAAGTTGAAGTTGCTTCCTGTACTCGCGACAGTGAAAGTCTGCGAAAGCGGCTGGCTGGTGCTATTTACCGTTTTAGTAAAAGTCAACGGATTGAGTTGCTGGAAAACACTGTTATCGCCGGTGTCGCCCACTGCGACTGTAATCGGGATGGTCACTGAATCACTTCCGGCCTTGAGCAGCACCTCGCCGGTGTACGTGCCGATGATTTGACCACCGTCCGGCAGCGCGGCCGGATTGATGCTGACAGACGGTGCCGAGGGAGCCGTGCCGCTGGACGCAGAGAGCTTGAGCCAGCGGCCACCGTCTGCGGTGCTTACAGTAGCACTCCAGCTTAACGTGCCAGACCCGGCATTGCGGATAGGAAGCATCTGCGCCGGAGGCGCTGTGCCACTCTTGACCAAGGAAAATGTAAGTGCGCCCGGCAGTTCGTCAAAGTAAGTGGCTGACGAAGGCTCAATGGTGAGCGAGACCGGAATCAGCGTTGCTTTTGATCCGCCGGAGGGCGTAAGGCTAAGTTGTGCCGTGTAGGTTCCGGGCGCCAGGCTGGTATCCGGGTTTGCGGTCAGGGTCACGCCGAACGGCGTAGCTTGTGAGTAGTTGCTGTTGGTGCTTTGTGTGAGCCAACTTCCTCCCGTGCCGTTGATCACAGTCGCATAGAAGTTGAAGCTCGCTCCCGTGCTTGCGACGGTCAGCACCTGCGGCAACGGGTTGCTGGTGCTGTTGGCTGTCTTCGTAAAGCTAAGCGCGGGGATGTTCTGGAAGGTCTGCGCAGGCGCTGCAGCGCTTGAGCCGGCCAGCGCCAGCATGCAAATGCAAAGCACGTAGAACAATCGAGAAATCCGTGTCGCAGGAGGCATGCGCCTTGACTGCTTGCGGATGTTGCTCCTTGCGCTCCCGAGTTGTGGGGGAGCAGCGGCGTCGTGTGCGGAAGTTGTCGCTAGGATTACCATTTCCATCTCCGGGGTGATTTGTCTCGGCGACAGTCCGGCCTTGATGGTGGCGGAGTGACGCTTACTACGCATTGCGCGCAACGCGCAGGAAAACTGTCACCGCCACCACTCTCCAAAATAGGGCGACTGCCTGTTTGTGACTTTGGTATTGTGTCTAGCATCCGTGGGGCGGTTACGGGCGTACTCACCTTGGAACGCGGGGGCGGCTTTGTCGTCAGGCGCCGAGCAGCAGCTACTCGATGAAGTCTTCAGCCTCGCCTACGAGGAACTGAAGCGGTTGGCGAAAGCGGTGCTGCGCGGCGAACGGCAGGCAAGCGTTACTCCGACGACGCTGGTGAACGAGGCCTGGCTGAAGCTGGCCCGATCGCCCCAAGTGGCGCAGACCTCATCGCTGCACTTCCGCCGGATTGCCGGGCGCGCCATGCGCCAGGTGCTGGTGGAGGCCGCGCGTCGACGTCAGGCGGAGATCCACGGGGGCGGCCAGGTGCGGGTGACCTTCGACGAATCGTTCGCTCCGATAGCCCCGAAGGCAGATTTGCAGGAACTCCTGTCGCTCGATCTGGCTTTGACCGCGCTGGGGAAGCTTTCCCCGAGGCAGGCACTGCTGGTTGAGGGTCGGTTTTTCGGCGGGTTGAGCTGGGCCGAATCTGCAGAGTCGCTCCGCATCTCTGAGGCAACGGTCATGCGCGAGTGGCGGGCTGCCCGGGCCTGGCTTGCCTGCGAGATGCGGCGACAGCCCGGCCTTGAGGCGTCCCGCGGCCTGAGCAAAGTGGGAGCCTGACCATGGAGATGCTTGGCGCCGAGCGTTGGGAACGGGTCCAGTCCATCTTTGCGCAGGCGGCAGACCTGCCTGAGTCGCGCAAGCGCCGCTTCATCGAAGAGCACTGCGGCGGCGACGTGCTGCTGGCTGAGAGCGTGCTGGCGCTGCTGGCAGAGGACGCGAACGGCCATTCCTTGCTTGATGGCAACCTCAACGAGGTCGCCGAGGAGGCTCTGCGGTCCGATCATCTGCGCTCGCTGGTCGAGCGGCAGATCGGACCCTATCGGCTGGTGCGCATGCTCGGCGAAGGTGGCACGGGCATCGTCTATCTCGCCCAACGCGCAGACATCGGCGGTCTGGTCGCGATCAAGCTGCTGCGGGATTCGTGGCTATCGCCGATGCGGCGACAACGCTTTGCACTCGAGCAGCAGACGCTGGTCAAGCTGAACCATCCCTCCATCGCCCGGCTGTATGACGCGGGCACCACGGAAGATGGCACGCCGTGGTTCGTAATGGAGTACGCTGACGGGCAGCCTCTAACCGAGTATCTTCGCACCCGCGGCGCGGGGCTTCGAGACAACCTGTTGCTCTTCCAGCGGGTGTGTGAGGCAGTGCAGTACGCGCACGCCCATGCCGTGGTCCACCGCGACCTCAAACCTTCAAACGTGCTGGTGACCAGAGAAGGGGAAGTCAAGCTGCTGGACTTCGGTATCGCCAAGCAGATAGCGCATGAGGTGAATCGCACCGAGCGCACCATCGCCGGGCTACGCTTGCTGACGCCCGGCTACGCGGCGCCGGAGCAGTATTCAGGCGACGACGTAGGAGTCTTTACCGATGTTTACTCGCTCGGCATCCTGCTCTACGAGATGCTGACCGGGCAGTTGCCGGACCCGGAGGAAGCCCGCGCGGGACGGCTGCCTGCGAGGCCGTCCGCCTTTGCGCGCAACGCCGGCAACACAGCCTTGAGCCGCCGGCAATGGGCCGACCTGGACGTCCTCTGCCTCAAGGCGCTCGAACCGGAACCGGGCCATCGCTACCGCTCCGTGGACGCGCTGAGCCGCGACATCTCCGCCTACCTAGACGGGAGAGTGCTGGAAGCACGGCCGAACAGCCTCACCTATACGGCCGGCAAGTTTATCCGCAGGAACCGACTGGCGCTCGGCAGCACCGCCGCCGGCCTGCTCCTGCTCATCGCTGCAACCGTCTTCTTCACCGTGCGCTTGGCCCGCGCCCGCAACGCGGCCGTGGCGGAGGCGGCGAGGACCGAGCGAATTCAGCACTTCACTGAAAATCTTTTTGCTGGAGGAGACGCTGGCACGGGCCCATCTGCGGATATGAAGGTGACCGAACTTCTGGACAGGGGTCAGACGGAAGCTGAAAGTCTCAGCCAGGATCCAGAAATGCAGGCCGACATGCTATCGACACTGGGTGGCGTCTATCAGCAACTCGGCCGGCTTGATAAAGCAGAGGCCCTGTTTCAACGGGCTATGGCATTGAGGCGAGATATTACTGGGACGAGGAAACCTCGCTATGCCGAAAGCCTGCTTGCGCTCGGGCTGCTGCGTATGGATCAGCGCCGTATGGATGACGCAGAGAAGCTGCTTCGCCTGAGTCTGGCGCTGCAGCAGCAAGCCCCACCCAGGGATAATCTCGCCATCGAACATGCTCTTTGGGCGCTGGGCTCGGTGCTCAGCCTCAAGGGCAACTACTCTGAGGCCAGGAGACTGCTAGAGGCGGCAGTTAAGCAGGGGGCTCTTTCCGGCGCACCAACAGCGCAGCTCGCGGATGACTACACGCAACTCGGAGAGGTTGACTTCTACACCGGCGACTATGACGGGTCCAAGGAGTTAAACCAACGAGCCTTGGCCATTCACGAAAAGCTCTTCGGCGAACACCATCCCGCAGTCTCAGAAAATCTGAATACCCTGGGACAGATCGCGCAGAACCAGACTCAGTATGCAATGGCGGAGTCGTATTTTAGGCGTGCTCTGGCCATCGATGAGGCCTGGTACGGTCCGGACCACCCAAAAGTAGCCGAAGACTTGACCGCGCTCAGCACTCCACTCATCAAGAGCAAACAGTACGAACAAGCGCGCGCGCTTCTTCAACGGGCCCTTGACATCCAGCAGCGGGTGCACGGGCCATCCCACACGGCTGTGGCACTGGCACTGAACCAGCTCGGCGTACTGGCATCAACTCAAAATTTCGATGACGAAGCAGAGAAGGACTTCCGAGCAGCCCTAGCTATCTGGCGCAATGCATATGGCGAGCATCATCAGTTCGTTGGTCTCTCTTACGCCAATCTGGCGGGTGTGTACATCGACCGCAGGGACTATCCCGCGGCTGAGGCGATGTGCCGCAAAGCTTTGCAGGTCTATAACTCGGCTCTATCTGCGGATAACCTCAATACAGCCTGCCTTCATGTAAAACTGGGTCGCGTCTTGCTGCGGGAACATCGCTTCCCGGAAGCAAGAGTGGAAACGCTGATCGGGTACCAATACTTGTCCTCCCACGTGGGCCCTGAGGACAGCTACTTGCTTGGTGCGCAGAAAGATCTGGACGAAGCGCAATCCCGGATGGGAAAAGCTCAGTGATCAGCGCAATCCTATAGGAGAAAGAAATGGCTTGGACCTCGCGCGAACATGGCAGGCTCTTTGGTGCTCTCCGTATCCTGATCACGCGGGCGGCGGTTGCAGGGGTGGCGTGATCCTGAAGGAGGTCTGACCGCGCGCACCGGAAGCTGCCGGTAAGAGCTTCCGCATGGGAAGGTGCAGGTTTCCCGTGCCCCGCCTGGGCTGCGCTTGTCAGAGTCAATTCACCACGCTATGCTTAGGGCTTCGACCTGGGAAGCGGGATGCATGAGTGATATAGATAGCGCGGTGAGGCTGGACACTGCCTCACTGTCGACGCTGCACAAGGATGTACGCACTCCCGGCTACGACCGGAAGGTCCTGGTCCAAAATACAGTCCACATCGGTGTTGGACAGTTCCATCGAGCGCATCAGGCTGTCTACCTCGACGATCTGCTTCACATGGATAGCGAGCCACGGTGGGGCGAGTGCGGCATAGGATTGATGAAGAGTGATGAGCGCATGCGCGACGCTCTCACGGGACAGGATTATCTCTACACCGTGGTCGAGAAGAGCGCGCAGGCTCAGGACGCTCGCGTGATCGGCTCGATGGTGGATTACATTTTTGCTCCGGAAGATCGCGAGCGCGCCATCGAGAGAATGTCCGCCGCAGAGACGAGGATCGTCTCCCTCACGATCACCGAAGGTGGCTACTTCATCGACGAAGCCACGCGTGAGTTCATTGTGGATCACCCTCAGATCCAGCACGACCTTCAGCATCCCGAATCACCTGTTACCTCCTTCGGTTACCTGGCGGCAGCTCTGGATCGCCGACGCCGCCGAGGGCTGCCGCCGTTTACCCTTATGTCCTGTGACAACCTGCAGGGCAACGGCGACGTGGCCAAGCGTGTTCTGCTCAGCTTTGTCCACCTGAAGGACCCCACTTTGGAGCCGTGGATCGCCGACCACATGACCTTCCCGAATTCGATGGTGGATCGCATTACCCCGGGGACCACATCAGAGGACCGGATGGCTCTACGCAAGGACTTCGGCATCGACGATGCCTGGCCGGTCATGACGGAGCCCTTCCGCCAGTGGGTCATTGAAGACCACTTCTGCAGCGGCCGACCAGGCTGGGAGAAGGTCGGAGCAGAGCTGGTAGCCGACGTTGCGCCCTATGAAGTGATGAAGATGCGACTGCTTAACGGCAGTCATCTCGCCATGGCATACCTCGGCGCTCTCACCGGCTACACTTACGTCCACGAGGTAATGCAGGACCCTCTGTTCATCTCCTTCATCGAGAGCTTCATGGAGGAAGTGACTCCAGTCGTCCCACATATCCCGGGCGTTTCTGTACGCGATTACAAGAAGACCCTGATTGAACGTTTTGCCAATCCAGCGATTCGCGATCAGGTTACCCGCATCTGTTCCGAAGGTTCGGCCAAGATCCCTAAGTGGATCCTGCCGTCAATTGCCGAGTTGCTCGAAAAAGGCTCTTCCACCAGACTGCTCAGCCTGGTCATCGGCAGCTGGATTCATTATCTAAAGCAGGGCGTCGACGAGCAGGGTAAGCCTCTGGAAATCATCGATGCTCGAGGTGTGGAGTTGAGAGAACGAGCGAGAACCGCCGGCACCGACCCACGGCCGATGCTGGCCGTCACCTCCATCTTCGGGCAACAGCTTCCTTCGAGCGCGGTCTTCGTTTCCGAGGTCAGTGAAGCTCTCGACCTGCTCGCCCGAGATAGCGCAGCAGCCACGATGCGTCGATATCTCTCATCGACGGGCAAGTCGGTCCTGTGAGCGAACCCTTGAACGAAACAGGAACTTGGTTTGAGAAGGCCGGCCTTCATCCGCAGCTCGCGATAGGCTATCTCGGCCTCTTGCTGTTCATGATCGGCGACGGGGTGGAGGCCGGTTTTCTCTCCCCTATGCTCATGGATATGCACTTCACCGCGGCCAAGGTTGCACTCGTCTTCACCCTTTATGGTGCTACCGCGGCTGTGGCTGCCTGGCTCAGCGGGACGCTCTCGGATCTCTACGGCCCTAAGAGGGTCATGTGGGCGGGTCTGCTTATCTGGGTGGTCTGCGAGATCCCTTTTCTGCTGATCGGCATGGCTCACGCGAACTACATGGTGATCGCGATCAGCTACATGCTTCGTGGCTTCGGCTACCCGCTTTTTGCCTTTGCGTTCCTGGTCTGGGTCACGGCAGTGACTCCGCATCGCTATCTCGCCACCGCGGTGGGATGGTTCTGGGTCGCAAGGACGGCCGGTCTGCCTACACTGGGCTCGTTGCTCGCGAGCTTCTCGGTTCCGCGCTATGGCGGCTATGTGTCGCTTTGGCTGTCAACCGTCTTTGTTCTGGTCGGCGGCCTGATCGCGCTGCTTGGCGTTCGCGAAAAGCGCGGCCTGAAGGGGCTGCAGACGGGAACAGACAATGCGCTGGCCGTCCTTTTTTCTGGCGTTTCGATCGTCTGGAAGAAGCCCCAGGTCGGGCTCGGCGGTTTGATTGCCATCATCACGACCACTTCAGAATTCGGCTTTCTTCTTTTTCTGCCTATCTTTTACATCCACACCATTGGCTTTTCCTTGAGAGAGTGGCTCCAGGTCCTGAGCGTGATGTTTGCCACCAACGTGGTCTTCAACGTTATCTGGGGCTATGTGGGCGACCGTATCGGTTGGCGCAGAACCATTACCTGGGTCGGGGCCTGCGGCTGCGCAGTGGCGACACTTGGCCTCTTCTATATTCCGGACCACTTCGGAAGAAATTATCTGGTGCTGATGTTTGCCGCGATGGCGTACGGCGCGACCCTGGCAGGCTTTGTGCCGCTGAGCGCGATCATGGCGACGCTTGCTCCCGAGTCCCGCGGAGCGGCCATGTCCATCATGAATCTTGGTTCCGGAACCAGCATCTGGCTAGGACCTGCCATCGCCGGGATATTTCTTCCCCGGGTCGGTGTTTCCGGCGTCATCTGGATATTCGCACTCATGTATGTGCTCGCAGCGCTTATAGCCATGACCTTGCGGCTTCCGCCTCGCCCCGCACTTACCGTCGAGGCAGTGTGATCATCGATAAGAAGCATCATCAGGAGTAACAAGACCCACTTAACTCTCGAGAGCCATCTTGATCTTCTGCAAGACCACTGGCCACGCTTTGCTCTCGGGATCAACGATGTCGAAATGATCCGCTCCGGCAATGATGGTTGCCGCTGCCTGAGAGCCACGGAGCCTCGCCATGGCTACCCATCGGTCAGGTAGTTCAGGTGGAATTTGTTCGTCATCTCCACCTTGTATCAAGAACTGCGGAGATTGAAGCGGAAGCAGATCACCCGGATTGCCGGCCTGGTATCGCTTGGGCACATCTCGCGGGCTGCCTCCCATCAATGCATACACCTCGTCGCGGTCGTGAGCAAAGATGGAATGGCCTGCGAGTTCGACTGCCAGCCGAAGATCGACCACACCGGCAAGTCCCACAACCCCTCGCAGGTGGACGCCCTGCAACGGTCTGAATATTTCGCTTTGCGGGGGAACATGTTGTCTGCCGGCTATCCAGAAGGCAAGGTGGCCGCCCGCCGAATGACCCACCGCAATGACTTGCGACAGATCGAGCGGATAGCTCTTGCTGAGCGCAACCACGTGGTCAAACCCGGCGGCCGCGTCTTGAAAGGTCGTCGGCCAACCACCCCCGGTGGAACCTACCCGCCTGTACTCGACCGACCAGGTAGCGATGCCTGCGTTTTTAAGCGCGTCGCACAGGTATCCGGCATAGCCCAGATCGTACTCAGACTCCCACCAGCCGCCATGGAAGAAAACCACCAGCGGAGATCGACCGCGACTCCCGGGCAGCCAGAGGTCCCCGAACTGGAACGGGCCGGACCCGTAATGGATGCGATGGTTGGCCACCAGTGCCGGGCGCGAAAGAATATGCATCGCGCCAGCGTACATGAGGTCGCGTAAATCTTCATTGAGGAGTCAGCGGCGCATCTGCCAAATGGCTGTCACTGTGGCACGGCTATGCGGATCTGGCTTGCCTTGCAGGTCTTCAAGGCTACGCAGCTCTCGGGCTTCAGGTTCCTGTCCAGACAAACCTCTACGGCGGTGAGATAGTTGTTGCCGCAGGTAAGGGCGAGGCTGTTGGCGGGGATGGTCGGATTTGCTTGCGAGAACAACGTAATAATCTGCGCCGGTGCGAGCATAGTCGGGCGAGTCAGCTCAGAGAGCTCCGCCGGGATCGAGATAGACTGCTCGGCACGGCGGGCGAGGGCGAAGAACTGATCAGCTCCGAGGCCGGAGCAGGTGCCGTGCGTTTGCCATTCATGCTGGAGCAGCGAGGCGTCAGGGTAGATGTCGGCGTACTCAGAGGGGTCGGCGGGGCCCGGAGCTTCGCTGCAATCCTCCGGGTAAGTACCGTCGCGATTCTCCGGCCATAGCCCATGCAGCGTGAAGGTGCGGCGCTGGCCGCACTCGGCCGCAGTGGGATGCCCATGGCAGAACTCAGGCGACCAGGAAAGATTGAGCAAATACAGATCGAAGGTGCCTGGCGGCGCGGCAAGGATCCGGCTGGCGTGGTGAGGACCGGAACGGAGCGCCGGTAGGCTGTTGCCGCTGGCACTTCCATAATCGTACGGGCGCCGAAGGTAAGCCGGCTCGCTACCAACATTGTGGGGCTCATCGGCTGACTCCGCACGGTCGTAGCTGGTCCAGATATCGCTGGAGGCCGGGTCGCGTTTTGCGTGATGATGGTGATGCTGCGACTCAATCCGGTAGGCGCGGTTGTAATCCTCATCGCCGGTCGACCGCTGATAGCTGCTGCGTGTCTGTGGGGGCTGGGGCTGCGAAGCCGTCTTGCAGGCGCTGGTGATCAGTGTCGCGCCGAGCAGAAGTGCAGAGGTCTTGATCCTGTTCATTCGCTTTCAAGGTCCGCCGACAGGTTAAGAAGCAGGTTTATCCGGCTGCGAGTTGTAAATCTCCTCAACCCGCTCCACGGTGTCGATCTCGTCGACCGGCTTATCCTTGCGGATCCGGAGGATGCGAGGAAAGCGCAGGGCAAACCCGCTGGCGTGGCGCTCCGAACGCATGACATTGTTGAAAGCTACCTCCAGCACCAGCAGCGGCTCGACGGTGCGGAAGCTGCCGTAGTCCTCAAGGGTGTGCTCGTGAAAGAAGGCGGAGAGCTCGGCAATCTCTACATCAGTTAACCCCGAGTACGCCTTGCCCACGTTCTGCAGTCGCTGGCCGTCGCGCACGGCGAAGGTGTAGTCCGAGAGCGTGCCTGCGCGCCGACCATTGCCGAACTCCGCGCCGGTCACGACCACATCAAGCGTCGCCAGTTCGCGCTTGAGCTTGAGCCAGGCGAGACCTCGCCGGCCCGGCTGGTAGAGGCTGGCGCGGGCCTTAAGCATGACACCCTCGTTGCCTCGCGCACGGGCGTCGAGATAAGCCTGGTCCAGCTGCGCCGCACTCGTCAGCGATATGGCGGGCGCAAGCACCAGGCGTGGAAAACCTCGCGGCTTCAATGCTTCGGCGAAGAGCCCCGGCTGTGCAGCCGCAGTGCTGGAGCCGGCAGTGCCAGGCGCAACCCGCGCCACCAGCGAGGCAAGGCGCTTCCGGCGCTCGCTCAACGGCCGGTCGAACATCAGGCCGGCGCCGGCGTCCGCCTCGTACAGCAGGTCGAAAGCCATGAAGACCACCGGCATCTGCTCGCGCATCTCCGCAGTCACCCGCTTGCGCCCAAGCCGCTGCTGCAGCACCGCGAACGGCCTCGCACGCGAAGTCGCGGGATCCCAGGCCAGGATCTCCCCGTCAAGGATCGCGGCATCCAGGCAGCCTGCGAATGCTTCGATCAGCTCCGGGAAGCTCGCGGACAGGTCTTCTCGATTGCGGGAAAACAGGCCGACCCTGCCCGGTTCGGCGCGGTCACCGCAGTGCAGCTGCGCGCGCATGCCGTCGTACTTATCTTCTATCTGCGCCTCCCGCAGGAGCTGTTCCGCGGAGGCGGAAGGCGTTGCCGCGCCCTGCTCGAGCTTCTCGGTCACAATCTCCTCGGCAAAGCGAGCCAGCGCCTCCTCAACGCTGTCCACCGGGCTCGCCAGCATGAAACCAAGTGGGTGGAAGAGCCGCATGCGCGCAGTCTCCAGCGTCGCGCTAGCCGCGAGGCCAACCACCTCCGCCAGGCTGCCATTCAACATCACTGCCCTGCGCACGCCTTCGACAGGCGCGGAATAGGCTTCGGCGATCGCCTCCTCAACCAGAGCCTGTTTGACCCCGGTGCGCATGTCGCCCGAGATCAGCTTGATGATGTACTTCGCCTCGAGTGGCGTCGCGCGAGCCAGCGTCTCGAGCAGCAGGCGCAAACGCGGTACAGGTCCTCGCGCGAGCGCCAGCGCCGCGAGCAATGCGTCCACGTCCGCGAGCGTGACAGACGGAGTCGCCGGAGCCAGCAGGTCGAATGCTGCCGAGCCAAGGTCGCCATGGCGAAGATAGGCCTGGTGCAGCGTTTCAGGCGAAACTCCGGCAAGCTGCGTGATGGTCTTCGCCAGCAGTGCTCCGCCAACGCTCAGCTTGCGCGGATCAGTCTCGGGAAAGGGTGTGCCCGAGAGGTAAAGCGCCGCGCGCGCAGCGTCTTCTAGCGGCAGCAGGCGCAGATACTCCGCAATCCACCGGCGCTTCTCAAGCTTCTTCGTCGTCTGCGAGAGTCGCTGGCACAGTTCGGCGAAGGGTGTGAAAGCAGCCATACTCGAAGATAGATGCGCGGTCCGCCTTACTTCCGTGCCCCGGCACGCCGCGGAGGTTAGTTATACTGGATCAATGATGCACGCATTCCTGTAGCGGCTCCCGCCGCGTAAGCATCGTCCTGCCTCGTACCACATCCATTTTCACTAGAGACCTATCGGGGGAGTTCCATGTTTGAGCGCCTGGAGCAGATTGCCGCGCGATACGAAGAGTTGGGCGAGCAGCTGGCTCTGCCGGAGAATACTTCGGACCAGCAGAAGTACGCAAAGATCGCGAAGCAGCACCGCGACCTCGAAGCACTGGTCGAAAAATACAAGGAGTATCGCACCATCATGCTCGGCCTGGCCGAGGCTTCGGTAATGGCCAACGAGGACGATGCGGATATGCGCGCTATGGCCCAGGAGGAGATCGCCTCACTCGAAGCGCGCCTGCCAGCAGTCGAGGCTGAGCTCAAGCTGATGATGCTCCCCAGGGATCCGAATGACGACAAGAACGTCATTGTCGAGATCCGGGCAGCCACCGGAGGCGACGAGGCTTCGCTGTTTGCGGCAGAAGTTTTCCGCATGTACACCCGCTACGCCGAACTGCGGAAGTGGAGATTCGAGATTCTTTCCTCCACGGAGTCCTCTGTCGGCGGCCTGAAGGATGTTGTGTTCCTGGTCGAAGGCGACAAGGTCTATTCGCAGCTGAAGTACGAGAGCGGTGTGCACCGGGTGCAGCGTGTGCCCGAGACAGAAACGCAGGGCCGCGTACATACGTCAGCGATCACTGTTGCCGTGTTGCCGGAGGCCGAAGAAGTGGACGTCAAGATCGAAGCCAAGGACCTGCGCATCGATACCTTCTGCTCGTCCGGTCCGGGCGGGCAGTCTGTGAACACAACTTACTCGGCCATTCGCATCACCCACTTGCCGACTAACACCGTCGTCAGCTGCCAGGACGAAAAGTCGCAGATCAAGAATCGCGAAAAGGCCATGCGTGTGCTGCGTTCACGTCTTTACGAGGTAGAACAGGAGCGACAGCACCAGGCTGAAGCTGCAGTACGCAAGCAGCAGATCGGCACGGGAGATAGGAGCGAGAAGATCCGCACCTACAACTTCCCGCAGAACCGGCTTACCGACCATCGCATCGGACTGACCCTGCACCAGCTCTCAGAAGTGATGGAGGGGCGTCTACAGCCGGTCCTTGATGCGACGATAGCCTACTTCAACGGAGAGCGCCTAAAAGCCGAAGCCGCGTGAAATTCGTATCCCGGCTTAAGCTTCAAGAGACTCCCGCGGCTTAGTTGGATGGAGGGATAGCCATCATCAACCCGCCCTTGGTCCACAGGCGGTTGGCTCCGCGATCAAGCCTGAGGGGCGAGTTCTGGCCTAAGTCGCGGTCGAATATCTCCCCATAGTTCCCGGTCGCCTTGATGACGTTTGCGCCCCAGTGGTCATCCAGGCCCAGCCGGGCTCCGGTTCCGTACTTGTGCCCTAACAGGTCTTTCACCTCAGAATCTTCGATCGCGCTCGACAGCATCGCATCGATACTCTTCTGGGTCACGTCGAGCTCTTCTGCCTCGATCAGTGTCTCGACCGTCCAGGTCACAACCGCGGCAAAGCGCGTGTCCGCGGCATCGAAGGCAGGTGCGAGCGGGTCCTTGCGTATCAGCTCCGGTAGAATGGTAAAGTCGATCGCGCGGGCACGGTCGTGAGCGCGAACATTCGCCAGCTGGCTTACATCGCTTGAGAGCGCGTCACAGTTGCCGGTGAAAAAGGCGGCATCCATCTCGCCTGCTTCAGAAAACGCGAACCAGATGTAGTTGATATGCTGCCGGTTCGCATAATCGTGCAGCCCTGTCTCTGAGTTCGTGCTCAGCAGGAAGCAAACCTTCTTACCCGCAAAATCGCTCGGAGAGTGGATGGCCGGATTGTTCGGAAACATGAGTCCTTGTCCGTCGTAGAACGTCGGACGGGTAAATCCGATGCCGGTCACGCTGGAATTCACCAGCGGACTTGCCGACGCGATCAGGTCCACTTCTGACTGGCGCAACGCTTTGAGCGCGGTAGGTTCGTCCGGGTAGGGCTTGATAATGAATGGCGCGCCGGGACCGAGAATGGCTACGGCCACCGCCTTGCACATGTCGATGTCGAAGGCCGCGCGGTTGCCATGATCCTCCGCGCGCGAGTAGTCTTCCTCTTCCTTGATCACCGCACAGTTCAAAGAGTGGGCGGCGCGAATACGATCCATGGTCGGCGTTGGCGGCTGGACGATCGCCGGATGAAGATCAGCACGACAGGCGAGCGAGGCAACCGCGAACAGCAAGAGAAACAACGATGAGCGTAAGGGCATGATCTCGAGTCTTCCAGAAAAAGTGCGGGGACCAGAAATTCTGGTCCCCTTTTTGTCCCAGGTGAAGGCAATTACGGCGTCCAGGTGCCCGAGGTCGGAATACCGGGCGAGGCGGTGGGACGCGGGTTAAAGTCGAGGGGGACGGGGTTGGGCAAGTCCGCGTCCGTGGGCTTGATCTGCAGATAGCTGCAGCCCTGGTTGTTCCCTTGAGGCAGGCTGGTGACCAGCGGCTCCGGGATCTGAGCGAAGACGGCAGGCAGCGGCGGCGCCAGACCGAGCAGCCGCAGATTATCAAAGGCGCTGAAGAGATTGCCGACCCCTGCCGTCTTGTCATCGGCCGGACCCAGGTTGCTCTGGCCATAGAGCGTTTGACCGTCAGTGCGTGCCTGGGCTTCCTCCGGAAGATCAGCCAGCGGCGTCAGGCCGTAGAGCAGGTCGATGAATTTGATGATGGAGCTGTGCTCCGCGGGCTCATGCGAGATGGAGTGCACAACGCCGTAGGGAGACATCACGATGGTGGGAATACGCGGGCCCTGGTCGAGTGGCTCGCCGAAGGGATCATAGGACCGAATGACTTCCGGCGCGTGATCGTAAAGGCCGTCGGTCTCATCGTAGGTGATGATGATGGCGCTCTGATCCCAGTAGCCGCTTGAGGTGATCAGGTTGATCTCATCTGCCAGCAATGCGTTTGAAATCTGCAGGTCAGAGTAGCCTGGGTGATCGTCGCTGCCGTTGAACACGGTGGCAAGCTTCGGGTTCGGATCGACCGGATTCAAACCCTCGATGTTGTTGTAGCCGCCGCGAACATAGAACACGCCGCCGTCAGCCGGGAGCTTGTGGTAGTACACGTCAGACGCAAAATCGGTGAGCCCGTGCAGGTGGCTGGTCACCGCCGGATTGTTCGAGACGTATCCGAAGTACTGCGGACCATTATGGTGCGGAATGTAGTCATTGTGCGAGGCAGTGGCGGTGGTGTCATCGAGCTCGTGATCATAGCCTTGCTGATACCAGCCCCAGTTTGTCGGCTTTACGCCGTTGCCCGCGATCTCGGTGATGTCCTTCTCGACGTCCGTCAGATCCATGCCCGGGTAGCGGTCCTGCTGGGTCGTCTGGTCGATGGCAGAGCCCATGAAGGAAAGCGGCAGGCTGGCGAAGGTCAGATTCAACTCAGGGGTGGCAGAGGGAGGATTCGCAGGCTGACCGCTCCCGAAGGTGTCCAGCTGCGAGCCCCAGAATGGATCGCCGTCGCTCACCACAGGCACGCCGTTGGTGCCGATGTTGGTCGGTGTGCCCATGCCCGCGGCTATGCTCTTGGTGCTTTCGTCAGGATGCTTGACCCACTGCGTCTCCCCTGACTGTCCGGCTACCATTGCGATCGCATTCGGGGTCGAAGCAGAAAGAACCGTCTGGTGGAAGTTGTCGAAGAGCGTAAAGCGGTCCGCATAGTTCCACATGATAGGCGCCGTGTCGCAGTCGACGTGGGCCATGACCAGCTCGCCCTTCTGCACCGCTGCTTCACTCGGGAGCTTGGAGGGCACACCGCCCGAGAGGGTCACACCTTCCTCGGTAAGGGCGTAGCCATCGTTGAGGGTAACGCCGTTCTGCACATCGATCTTCGTTTCATATCCGGCATGCGAGTGGTTCACGGAATCGGTGTCGGCGGGATAAATAGGAACGGTATTACCGTTGACGTCGGTGACGGTCATCGGGATCTTGAACGGGGTGATGGTTGTGACGTTTCCGTTGGCGTCAACAAAAGGTTGAACAAATCCGGGTGTCTGGGAAGGCGGCTTCGAATACAGACCATCCGCGCCCGGATAGGAACCGAAATAAAAGTCAAATGAGCGGTTCTCCTGGAAGAGCACGAAGACGTACTTGATTCTCAGCCGCAGGAGATACAGCTTGATCTCGTCGGCTATGCTCAGTTCATCGACCGGCTTAATGACGTATCTCTGAACAGCATCGCTCGATTTAGGAGCAATGCTGACCATCTCCCGGGCCGATGGAAGCGGGGGCGCGGTGCGGGCAACCTCAGCAGAAGACTGCGCGAGGATGAAACCGGGCTGAAACATCGCGACCAGCGCGACTGAGGCACAGCCCTTTCTCCATAATTGACTGTTCATGACTGATCCTTGATGTGGTTATGCGTCTGACCTGACCCCAGCCCGCTCGGCGAAGAGCAGGCAACGATGCCGCACCGCGGGGGTAGCAAGAGCAGCAGGTCGAATTAAAGCAAGCCTTTGTAACAGTCAAGTGAAAAAGACGCTTTTGAGTACCTTGGTGCGAAAAAACCTGGCGATGAGCCCTCGCGTTCGTTTTTGCGCGGCCCTGGAGTTAGGGGAGGCGTCGCGGACGGCGACTCTTGCCTAAGAAGTCCGACATCCATTGAGTGACCCTCGCCACCAGATCAGTAAGTCCTTGCAAGAGCGCTTGAACATGGACCTGCTCTCAAGCTATGCAGTTTCTTCACTACAGACCTTTGACTCTCTCGAAGCGCAGAGACTGCAGTAGTGCCGTACAAAGAACTTGATACAACTCGTTTGGGATAAATGAGTTTGCATTCATGATGCGGCAAGAGTATTGATATCTAAGTGAGAGATGTTTTTCGGCAATTGCATCGAAATTAAGCAGGAAATCAAAATTGCAAGCAAGCTCTTTCGCCCATCACGAGATCAGGAATGAGGACATATGCAAGTACAGGAATTGATTACAGCATTAGATGAAGAAATAGCTCGGCTACGGCAGGCGCGAGAACTGCTTGGCGGAGCTGGAGAGGTTAAGCGGCGTGGGCGGCCGAAAGGATCAACAAATAAGCCGGCGGGCAAAAGCAAGACTGCGCGTGCAGGCGCCTCTGCCGGAGGCGCGAAGCCGAAGCGCCAGATGAGCCCTGAAGGCAAGGCTCGCATTGCCGCGGCGCAGAAGGCCCGCTGGGCCGCACAGAAGGGGACCTCTTCAAGTGCGTCTAAGAAGACGCGGGGAGCAGCTGCAGGCACGACTCGCTCCAAGCCGGCCGCGGCGCTTGACCGGCGCACCCGTGCGGGCAAAGCATCTACCCGGGCAACCTCTAGCAAGGGAAAGGCTGCTTCAAAACGCGCGACGAGCAGCAAGGCTCCTACTGCGTCAGTGCCGACGCCGCAGAACGAAGCAACGGCTCAGGCATAGGTTCAACCTATGAAGGTAAGAACGCGGCGAAAGGGTTTGACGCGCTGCCTTAGCCGCGTTTCTGGGTTACGTGCTTATTAGGTAGGCAGCTTAATTGACACTGGCAGCAGTGGAAAAGGCGCATAAATCATGCGCCTGTGCTGTTGTCCAGTCAATGCAGCTTACTCCTGCGAATAAACAGTACGCCCTTCGCTGATGGTCATCCGGACACTGCCCTGCATCGTCCATCCTTCAAACGGAGTGTTCCGAGACCGCGACTTAGAGCGCCTCGCTTCAAACACCCACGCGCGCTCCGGATCGAAGATCAGTACATCCGCGACGGCGCCCGCGCCAAGTGTGCCGCGCCCGGCCAGCGACAGGACGCGCGCAGGAGCTTCCGTCAGCAGGGACAGCATCCGGGCGAGCGGCATTCCATGCTGCTTATGGAGCACAGCCATTGCCAGTCCCAGCGCAGTTTCAAGACCCGTGATACCGTTCGGAGCCCGTTCAAACTCCTGCTCTTTTTCATGGGCTGCGTGGGGAGCGTGATCGGTGGCCAGGCAGTCGACCGTCCCGTCCAGGATGCCGGCGATCATCGCCTGTCGATCTTCCTCCGCGCGCAAAGGAGGGTTCATCTTCGCCAGTGTGTTGTACCCGGCCACGGCATCCTCGTTCAGGGCGAAGTGGTGCGGCATCACCTCGCAGGTAACGTTCAGCCCTCGAGCGCGAGCGGCTCGCACGGCATCGAGCGCCCTGCCGGTTGACAGATGCGCTACGTGCAGATGCGGGCGCAGGCCCTCGCGCTCCAGTTCCCCCAGCAGTCGGAGATCGCGCTCGACCAGGCTGGACTCGGACTCGACGCTCATGCCGCGCAGCCCCAGCCGGAACTGGAGCGACCCGGCATTCATCGAGCACCCTCCGGTCAGGCGCGTGTCCTCGGCGTGCTGGATCACCGGCAAACTCTGTCGAGCCGCCTCGGCAAGAGCCGCCCGCATGATCGCATCCCCTCCGCCTTCGATACCGATCGGCTTGCCGTCGTCGGAAACAGCCACCGCACCGGCAGCCCTCAGCGCAGCATAGTCGGTCAGCTCTTCCCCCATCGATCCCCTGGTCGCCGCGGCGATCTGGAAGACCCGGATGGCGGCCTGGCGCTCGGGCGCGTGCACCCAGCGCACAAGCTCGGGCGTATCGATCACCGGCACCGTGTTCGGCATGGCGCAGACGGAGGTGAACCCGCCGGCGGCAGCGGCTGCTGTGCCGGACGCGATCGTCTCCTTCCACGTCTGCCCGGGCTCGCGCAGGTGCACATGGATGTCGATCAATCCCGGCGCGACACACAGGCCGGACGCATCGACCACGTCGGCATCGAGCGCTCGAAATGCACCAGGAGGCTCGACTGCCTCAATCAGGCTGCCGCGCAGCAGCAAATCGCGCGGGCCGTCGAGTCCGCTTGCCGGGTCGAGGACGCGGCCGCCCTGGATCACGGTCGGCTTCATGCGCGCAGACCAGGGATGAGCGCGAGCTCCACCAGCGCCATGCGGATGGCGACGCCGTGACGCACCTGCTCCTCAACAGACGACTGCGAACCATCGGCCACTTCGCTTGCGATCTCAAGTCCGCGAATGATTGGTCCTGGATGCATGACCAGGAGCCTCGGGTGGCGTCCCATGCGTTCTACGGACGCCTGGTAGTTGGCCTTGTACTCTTCAAGATCGAGGTGCAGGCCGGCGAGCCGCTCCTTCTGGATCCGCAGCATCATCACCGCCTGCGATTGCCGCAGTGCGGCATCGAAGTCGCGCACAACTTCGACGCCCTTGCCGATGCCGGAGGCCAGATCGGGCAACAGTGGCCCGGGACCGCAGAGCAGCACACGAGCGCCAAGCCGCGGCAGCAGCAGGGCATTGGACCTTGCGACGCGGCTATGGAGGATGTCGCCGCAGATGGTAAGCGTGAGCCCTGAGAGCGTTGTAGGCGAGACGGTGTCGCCAAAGCGCAGTCGCCGAAGCAGGGTTCGCAGATCGAGCAGCGCCTGCGAAGGATGCTCATGCATGCCGTCTCCCGCGTTCAACACGGGCAGCAAGGTGTGCTGCGCCAGCAGCCACGGCGCACCGGACGCATTATGCCGGAGGATGATCGCCTCGGCACCGAGCGCGCGAAGAGTGATGCCGGTGTCCTTGAGCGACTCGCCCTTTTCGATGCTCGACGACAGCGAGCTCACCAGGGTAGTGTCGGCGCCCAGTGCTTTGGCGGCAAGCTCGAATGAGGTGCGGGTGCGGGTACTCGACTCGTAAAACAGCAGCGCCACGCGACGTTTGTACAATCGCCGTGCACGCGCCGGCGGGTCTTCTTCCTCGAGCAGCGTGGCGCGTTCAAGGATGCGGTTGATGGACGCGATCGTGAGGTCATCAACAGAAAGAAGAGAGCCGGCGGCCGCGACCGGCGTAGTCACAAGCATTGGTCGGGCGGAAGCTATTTGAGCGACCCTGCAGGCACAACCTCGACGCGGTCCGCCGACTCCCGCTCATCCGCTGCGCGCTCGACGATGATGACCTGCTCATCGTTATCGACCTCGCGCAGCTTGACCTCGATGATCTCGCGGCTGGTAGTTGGCACCGTTCGCCCGACAAAGCTCGCCTCGACCGGCAGCTCGCGATGGCCGCGATCAATCAGCACCAGCAACTGCACCCGGTTGGGCCGACCCTGGTCGAAGAGCGCATCGAGCGCGGCGCGCACCGTGCGACCGGTGTAGAGCACGTCGTCCACCAGGATGATGTTCCGGCTTGTGATGTTGAAGCCGATCGCCTGCTCGTGCACGATGGGTCGTGGCCCATGCGTCGATAGGTCGTCACGGTAGAATTCGATGTCGAGCGCGCCGCAATCAACAGGATGCTTCTCTATGTTCGAGATCAGCGCAGCCAGCCGCTGAGCGAGGGGCACGCCGCGGCGCTTGACACCCACCAGGCCCAGGTTTTCGCCGCCGTTATTCTTCTCGATGATCTGGTGCGCGAGACGGACCAGAGTGCGTTCAATCTCGGAGGCGGAAAGGATGCGGCCCTTCTCGCGGAGCATCTTGGCGGGTTTTTCGATCGCGCTCATCGGGGCCCGTTCCTCGCGGGATGATACTTCGGAGATGATACGGAGGGGAAGTGCGGCTCGCAAGTTCAGGCAGGGCGAGCACGGCGGCCGTAGTAGCGGGCGCCCAGTGCGCCACCCAGCGCCGAAAAGCCGAGCATCGAGCCGGCCGACAGCACCGCCGACATGAGGATAATCGCGGCGTGGCCGTCCGGTGAGAGCCAGAAGTTGAAGAACCAGGGCAGCTGGGTCGCCGCCGCAGGGTTGGAGACGAGAACGCGGTCGATGCCGGTCTGCACAGCATCATGGAGGCGCTGGTCAATCTCCGTGCCCTGGTGCAGGCCGTAACGATCAATCAGGAGGCTTGCAGCGTCCGTCGCTGTGGAGATAAGAGCCGCGAATACACCAAGCACGATCCCGATGCGACTGCCGGTGCCGGAGCTGAGCCGGCCGGGAACACGACGCCGGTAAATGGCCACCGTCCAGACCGCGCCCGCCATGGCCCACAGGGTGCTGTAGGCGAGGAATGAGCAGAGCAGCCCGACCGGCAGAGCGATGATGGCGGCGACCGGAATGGCGGAATGCCAGCGCACCGGCTGCGCATGGGCGTAATCAGCCGACGCCTGGAGATCGACCCCCTGGGCATCGTCTGCCGGCTGTATGCGCAGTTGCGGCGCACCGCATTCCGGGCAGAACGCAGAACCGGAGGGAATAGCGGCAGAACAGCGGTGGCAGGTGGTCGCAGGCACGCACTCTATCTTACAGACACGCTGCACCCGACGACCTGACCGGGTAATGGTTCCATGGGCCCGTCCCGACACCGGATCCGCAGGATCAAGTCTCGCCGAAAACCGGACGGAGCAACTTCGCGGTTCGATCCGAGTAGAAGAAATAATTGGCCGATCGTGAACAGAGGGGCGGCTTAGGTCGATAAGCAAGGAGGATTGCGGACACATCTGGACGAACGGGGACTGGTGGTGCCAGTGGTAAAGCGGGCAAGCTGTTTCCTCTGCGTGGTGGTTCTCTTGCCTACGCTCGCGCATGCGCAGGACTTCTTTCACGGCGGCGTTTCGCCCGAGACCGCAGCGCACAGCGGCATCTACTCGCCCAGCGCCGAACGCGTCAGCGATGCCGTGGCACTGAACCCGGCCGGCCTGACCGCACTCGCGGCGCCGGTTGCCGAAGGCGTGGCATTTGGCGGTCTGGCGACCGGCAGCTTCTCCAACCTAACCAATGCGGGCTCCGCGATGCGACTGCGGCCCGGAGTGGTGCCGTTCGGCGGCATAGGTGCTCCGTTCGGACACAGCCGCTGGAGCGGCGGCCTGGGATTTACGCCCGACTTCCTCTCCTCCGTGCACTGGCGCTATGCGGACGCGCCGGGCGCGGCCGGCGCCGACTACGGCTCGCAAGCGGAAACATCGCAGATTCTTGTCTTCCGCGCGGCGGGCGGACTCGGCTACGTGATCTCGCCCCGCATCTCCGCCGGCGGCACCATAGGAGTGGTCTACAACGAGAACACGCTCGTCGCCCCGTTCATCTTCCAGACAAACCCGCAGCTAAAAGGCCTCAAGACGCTCCTGGCGCTGCATACGCGCGGCTTTGGCTGGGGAGGCAGCGCCGGTCTGACGGCGCGCGCGACTCGGAGGGTCGAGCTCCATGCAGCCTATAGCTCCCCCTATACCGTGAACGGAAGTGGCCATGCCTCCGGCAACCTGGGCGCGCAGTTTCTAGCTGCAGGTATCCCTTTCGAGCCCGGATATACCTACACCGCGAAGGTCAGGGTCAAGCTGCCGCAGTCGGTGCTCGCCGGCTCGCGCTGGCAGGCTTCGCCCCGCGTGAGCCTGGCGTTCCAGGGAGATTGGATTAACTTCCGCTGCGCCTTCGACCAGCTGCCGGTAAGCCTTGCACATGGAACTAATGCAGACATCAATAACTTTTTAGGATCGAGTTCGATTGCCGATCAAGTGCCATTGAAGTGGAGCGACCAGTTTCTGGGGCGCGTCGCGGCAGACTACCTGGTGACGCCGAAGCTGTGGCTCGCAGGCGGCTTCACCCGCCGCAGCAGCCTGGTTCCAAACGGCACGGTGACCCCGCTGACAGGTGCCGTCACCAAGAACGCGGTTTCGGCCGGGCTGGGTTATCGGCGGGAGACAATGCAGCTCGGCGCCGCCTACTCCTATAACTTCAACCAGACAGCGCGGGTCGGCGTCAGTAGCCTGCTTTCAGGCGAGTTTGACAACAGCCGGCTGACAGTAGGCACCCAGGCGCTGGTGCTTGGAGCGTCGGTTCGTTTCAGGTAGACCCGCTGCGTTTACCCTGTTGCACGGCGTACTCTGAACGCATGAACTCTTCGCTCCGCCTCCTGGTCTGGGCGTTCACGCTCTGCCTCTTCGCAGTGCCGGTTGACGCCGTCAAGGCGCAGGCAGTCTCCAACGGTTCCCTCCTGGTTCTATCCAAACGCGACCGTACCCTGGCGATGGTCGATCCTACGAGCCTTCGCGTTCTAGCCAGAATGCCCGTTGGCGATGATCCTCACGAGGTGATCGCCTCCTCCGACGGTAAGCAGGCCTATGTCTCGAATTATGGCTTCGGCGCGTTTCACACTCTCGCGGTGCTTGACCTTGAAGCACATGCACCGCTGCCTCCGATCGACCTGGGTCCGCTGACCGGACCTCACGGTCTGGCCTTTGTAGGAGGCAAGGTCTGGTTTACGGCAGAGGGAGCCAAGGTGATCGGCCGCTACGATCCTCAAACGAAACAGGTCGACCTGGTGCTAGGCACAGGCCAGGACCGCACACACATGATCCATGTAGAGCCGGACCAGGAGCACCTGGTCGCGACCAACGTGAGCTCCGGCACGGTGTCGATCATTGAACGCAAACCGATCATCATGGGCCCTCCGCCAGGCGGCGGCCCCGCGCCCCCGAGCGTCGTTACCGGCCCTGGCCCGGGTCAGCCGGCGCGGCGCATGGATTGGAGCGAGACCGTGGTCCCGGTCGGGCACGGCTCTGAGGGTTTTGATCTTTCTCCGGACGGCAAGGAGATATGGGTAGCAAACGCGCAGGACGGAACTGTCTCGATCATCGATCGGGCGGGCAAGAAGGTTGTCGACACGCTGCACGTAGACGTGCGGGGTGCGAATCGCTTGAAGTTCACCGCAGACGGCAAGCACGTCCTGGTGTCGCTGCTCGGCAGCGGAGACCTGATCGTTCTCGACGCCGGCACCCGGGAGGTGGTGAAGCACGTTCGGATCGGCCACGGCGCCGCCGGCATCCTGATCGAGCCGAACGGCAAGCGGGCGTTTGTCGCATGTACGCCGGATAACTACGTCGCAGTGATCGACCTCGCTACCCTGATGGTCTCCGGGCGGGTCGAGGCAGGCGGCGAGCCGGACGGGCTCGCTTGGGCGACGCGACAGTGACTACACCCAGCCCCCATCCACCACGTAGCTCTGGTTGGTAATCGCAGAACTGTCGTCCGCGGCCAGAAACAAGACCAGGCGCGCGACCTCATCCGGCGTGATCATCCGTTTGAGTGCCTGGTTCGCCATCACCTCAGCCTTGTACTCGTCGGTGTACCACATCCGCTTCTGCTTCTCTGTGGCGGTGGCTCCCGGCAGCACCGCATTTACGCGCACTCCGTCGCGCCCGAGTTCGTGAGCCAGCGTTCGTGTCATCCCGACAATCGCTGCCTTGGCCGTCACATAAACCGGCAGACCCGTCGACGGAATCATCCAGCTGATGGAACTCAGGTTCACGATCGATCCGCGGCCCGCCGCCTTCATCCCCGGGATGACCGCCTGGGTCATAAAGAAGTAATGCTTCAGGTTGACGGCGAGCGTCCTGTCCCAGAACTCCGGCGTTACCTCGTCAATGCTGTGGCGCAGATCGTTGCCGGCATTATTGACCAACACGTCGACTCCGCCAAGCCCGGCGAGGACCCGGACCATCGTCTCTCGCACTGCACTTATATCTGCCAGATCGCAACGGAAGTAGAGTGGCAGCTCAAGCCCCAGCGACTTGATTCGGGACAGTAAACGCTGCGCCATTTCGTCTTCGACATCCAGAAACGCCACCCTGGCGCCCTGGTGCGCGAAAGCCTCAACGATGCACTCGCCGATCCCGCTCGCTCCGCCGGTGACCACAACGGCTCGTCGCCGCAGGCTCGGGTACATGGCGAAGTTGTTCGTGTGCATCATCCGTTCATTGGAGCGGGGAAAACTGCGTCCGGCCGTTCCCTTACTGTAGATGCTCCTCCGCCAGCATCTGCTGAAACTCGGGCAAGCTCCGCAACGAAGCGAGTTCCTTGTCCTCCATCAGACGCTTGCGATCGTGGAAGCCCTCTGAGAGAGCCTTACGCAGCGACTCCAGCGCCTCCGCGCTCTTGCCGGCGCTTGCATACACTTCCGCCATGTAAAAGGACGTTGCCATCCGCTGCTGCTTGGAGCTGCCTGCTTCAACCCGGTTTCTTCTCTCGGTGCTGAAGACTTCCGGGTCCAGCTGCATAGCCTTCTGGTAAGCGCTAATGCCTTTTTTGTACTTGCCTTCGGCAAAGTAGGCCGTTCCAAGGTTGAAGTAGGTTGAGGCTTCATGAGGCTGATACTTCAACGCCTTCTTATAAGCTTTCTCTGCGAGGTTGTACTCCTGCTTGCCGTGGTACACAGCGCCTAGATTGTTGTAGGCCTGGCCGTAGTGCGGATCGAGCTTGAGTGCAAACTCGTAATTCTTCATCGCCTCATCAAGCGCAAATAGGTGGTGATACGCCGTGCCCATCTTGTTGATCGTCACAGCTGTTTGCGGAGACACATGCTGATATGCCTCCAGGGCGGCGGCATAGCTGCCGCGAGCCATCAGCACGTCACCCTTCACTTCGAGCGAATGGCTGGCCAGCACTTCCCGCGAGACCTCAACGGCCGGAGAGGCATTCTGGAAATCTCCGGCTGCAGCACGGGCCATGCCCAAGGACAACAAGCTTACTGATAGAGCGAGGACTCTTGTCAGCGCTCGGCTATGCGAATGTTTCCCATGAGTTGCTCGCAGCGCTAGAGCATCGCTGTGGATTACGGAACCGGTATCATCTCGGCGGAGAGACATGGCTGCCCCTATGCGCAGCATCATAGACCCTCTTTCGGTCTTTCGTCGCGGGCTATCTCAAATGGTTTTCAGCCCACCTTCGGAGCGGCGCAAGTTCAGCTCTTTCAAGCGGATGGCCTTGCGCCAGGCGCAAGATCTCCACTCTCGCGCCGGCCGAACTCAATGCATCTTCGAGCGCTCTGCCAGCCTCGGGCGGCACATACATGTCCATCTCGCCCTGCGCGATGAGCACAGGCTTACCCATCAGGTTGGGAGATTGCGCCGGATGAAGCGGCATGGTGGCGCGCAGAAGAATGGCGCCCTCAAGCACCTCAGGATGGAGCAGCAGCAATGCAGCCGCCATGTTCGCGCCATTCGAATAGCCAAGCGCATAGATAGGGCGCTCGCCCACCGCATAGTGGGCGCGAGCAGCCGCCAGAAAATCCACCAGCTCCGCCGCGCGAAATCGCAGGTCCTCCTCGTCAAACACGTTTAGTGCGAGCCGCCGGAAAAATCGCGGCATGCCCTGCTCCAGAACCTTGCCGCGGGGGCTCAGCAGGGCGACTCCCGGTGCGATCTGCCGGCCCAGCGGCAGCAGGTCTGCTTCATCCCCGCCAGTGCCATGCAGCAGCAGGAGTACTGGCGGCTCGCCAGACTCCCCCGGCGCCGCCGTAGGTTCCTCAAAGTGGTGGAGGAATTTGAGTTCCGGATCGCTCATCATGCTCGCGGCAGCTTCGGCAATGCCTTTTCCAGCTGCGCGCGGTGCGGCTCGAGCCAGGATGGCAGCTTCAGCTCGGTGCCTAGGGTCTCGTAGGGCTCGTCGATCAGGAAGCCGGGATTGTCGGTGGCGATCTCAAAGAGAACACCGCCGGGCTCGCGAAAGTAGATGGAGTGAAAGTACTGCCGGTCCTGCACCGGGGTGACGTTCAACCCCGACGCCAGTAAGGCAAGGCGCCACTGCTCCTGCGCGTGATCGTTCGCAGCGCGCCAGGCGATATGGTGGATGATGCCCGGACCCATGCGTCCGCGCCGCCGAGTCCCAGGGGCAAGCTCGACCAGGGCTCCCGGGCCGCCGGGCCCGGTTTCAAAGCGGAGCAAGTCAGCGATGCCGGAGTTCCGGCGGAGAAATCCGAGGATGCCCTCCAGGAACTCGGCCGTCGCAGCGGTCTGCGCCAGATCGAGCACCACGTGATGGAGGCCGTGGATCGCCCGCGCGGAGGAGACGGGGCCTTCGGCCCAGGCCAAGGCCGGGTTCAGGCCTGCAGCCTCCACCAGGCGGAGGACCACACCATCCGGATCAGCGAACTCCAAAACCGGTACGCCGCCCGCGCCGAGAGGCTGGTGTACCGTAAGCCCTTCAGTCTGCAGACGCTCACACCAGAAGGAAGCCGCTCCGGCGGGGATCGCGAGCGCGATGGTGCTGGTCTCGCCGCTGCTCCGCACGCCGGGCGCCGCATTGGCCCAGGTGAAAAAGGTGAGGATGCTGCCGGGCGCGCCGTTTCCGCTGCCGTAGTACAGGTGGTAGGAGCCCGGGTCATCAAAGTTGACTGTGACCTTCACCAGCCGCAGCCCCAGCGTTCGCGTGTAGAACCGGACATTTCGCTCGGGCGAGCCGGCTATTGCAGTGACGTGGTGTAAGCCGAGTAGCGTAGTCGCGGACATCGAACACCTTTCGTCCGAGTTCGATTGCCCGAACAACGGAAGTCACAGCCGACCGGCCGTGACCGGCTACCGTACGTTGTGCCCTGGCTACTGGGCCTTGTCTTCGTCCTCATTGCTGCCGCTGTGCCCAAGCTCTGACAATCCGGAGGGCAGATCTACCTGCACCAGCGCGAAGCTTGTCCCCGAGTTCGAGCTGCTCTTGATGCCCACAATGTGCTGGTGCATCTTCGATCCGGCCTTCAGGCTGAAGTCGCCTTTCTCATCGCTGATGTTGATGTTGACACCTTTGCCCTTCGCGTCGGAACAGGTGAGTCCGTCGCGCGTGTGGTCAGGAGCACCCGCAGGCCGGTCACCATTGCACTCGATCACGTCACCATACCGTGAGAGCGCCTTGCGGTAGAACGCCAGAATCTTATCCTGGGGATCGGAGGACTGGTAGTTGACCGCCTTCACCTTCAGCTGCCATTTACCGAAGCCCATCTGCACGTCGGCAGACCTATCCCCATCGTGATCGGGGACGATCACCGCGCCGGGATAGGCTGCGAGGCCCATATCCGCCGCGGCCGTCTGGTTCTGGTGCACCTCCAGGCCGCCCACCGGGGTTCGAATAGAAACATCCTGGTCTTTGCCATCCTTGTTCTTACTCGACTTGATGTAGCAGCCGGTCGTGACGGTAGTCGCAAGAGCGCTTGCGGCCAGGACAAGAACCACGGCAGAGAAGGAAGCAGATCGGTTCATGGGAAGCCCTCCAAAAGAAGCCTGAAGCTGGTACGCACACCAGCGTACTGCCGTTCCCGTATTTGCAGTCAAGATTCGACATCGGGCGCGGGTCTATACTTGGGGCGGCACGATCTTCCGTTGAGGAGCTGGATGCCCAAACAGGCGACATCGACGTCTCCGCCGCCGACGATCCCGGACAAGCTCTACTTCCGCATTGGCGAAGTCGCAGAGCTTTGCCGCGTCGAGACTTACGTGCTGCGTTTCTGGCAGACGGAGTTTCCGCAGCTGGCGCCCAAAAAAAGCGGCACCGGGCAGCGACTCTACCGCAAGCGCGATGTGGAGATGGCGCTGCGCATCAAGCGACTCCTGCATGAGGAAGGCTACACCATCCCCGGCGCGCGCCAGGCGCTCTCCGGAGCTGCTGCCAGAGAGAAAGCGCAGTTGCCTTTGCGGCGACCGGTGGCGAGCGCTCCTGTGGAAGCTGAGATCGACGTGGCTGCCGAGGAGCGGATGCAAGCGCGGCTGGAACGCCTGCGCCGCGAAGTGCGGGAGTTGCTGGGGATGCTTTCGGAAGCGCCGGGCGGCGGGGAAAAGAAGAAGCGACGGACGGCCGAAACGACCGCCGACCAAGGGCTCTTCGAGTAGGTCCTCCTCTAAACTGGGGCAATGGACCAATCAGCACAGCAATCTTTCCTGCCGACCGCCGGCGGCGTAATTATCGCATATTGCGATGGAGGCTCCCGCGGCAATCCTGGGCCCTCCGGCTACGGGGTTTCGATTGAGGACGAGCACGGGGCCCCGTTGGCGGAGCTGAGCGAGTTTCTTGGCGTAAAGACCAATAATGTCGCCGAATATTCCGGTTTACTGGCAGCGCTGGCCTACGCGCTCGAGCACGGGCACGAGCGGCTGCGCGTGGTGTCTGACTCAGAGCTGATGGTGAAGCAGATGAAAGGCCAGTACCGGGTCAACAGCCCGGAGCTGCGGCCGCTCTACGATGAGGCAAAGAAGCGCGCCGGACAGCTCAAGAAGTTCGAGATCACGCACGTGCTGCGCGGGAAGAACAAGGACGCCGACCGGCTGGCAAACGAAGCCATGGACAAGGGCACCGGTCGCGGTCCGGTGGCGCGTCCGGTGCGGGTGGACTCGATCGCGGCGTCAGCAAAGCCGGCGATTAAGAGCGTGGAACCACCTTCCGCCGACTTACCTCGCGAAGTAACAGGAGTCGTTAAGAATGGGGTCGTCCACTTAGTCGAAGGAGAGCTGCCGGAGGGTACATTTGTGCGCATCCTTCCTGCGCGGCAGCGATGACGGGGGAGGATTTCCGGCGCATCGCGCTCAGCCTCCCGAATGCAGAGGAAGGCTCGCACATGGGTGCGGTTGACTTTCGCGTGGGCGGCCATATCTTTGCCACGCTAGCACACATCAGTCAAGGCTATGGCAACCTGATGCTGTCGCCCGGATTGCGATCCGAGTTTGTGGCAGAAGCGCCGGAATTGTTTCTTCCGGTCCACGGCGGCTGGGGCCGCCATGGCGCGACACACATTCGGATGGCACAAGCGAACGAGGATCTTTTGCGCGGAGCCTTGTTTGCCGCCTGCAAGCTGCGGATGGAGAAGAACAACAAGGCGAGAAGAAAAAATCAATGTTCTACTTAGTCATTTGCCGAGAAAGTCATTTATTCAACGCAGCCTTGACTAACTCGCTGACCAATCGGCCATCCGCCCGCACCCCCGCTGCCTGGATGCGCGCCTGCACCGCCTTCATCGCCGCACCCATATTCTTTGGGCCTAAGTCGTCGCCGGAACTGGCCAGCTCGGCCAGTGTTTCTTTAACCAGCTTGCGCAGGTCGTCCTCGCTCGCTGACTTCGGCATGTAGCCCTCGATCAGCACAATCTCGCCCGCTTCCTTCTCCGCCAGCTCCGGCCGGTTGCCTTTGGTAAATTGCTCGATTGATTCCCGCCGCTGCTTGATCAGCGAAGTCAGCACTGCCTGCGCCTCGGGCTCCGTAAGCGGCGCGCGCTTGTCAATCTCCTTGTTTTTGAGCGCGGCCTTCACCATGCGCAGCGTCAGCAGTTTCTCAGCGTCCTTCGCCCGCATCGCCGCGATCACATCCTGGTCGATCCGCTTTACCAGACCTGCTTCTTCCGTCACAGTTGTGCTCCAACCGCTGATTATAGGTGGCAGGGTCGGTACAATGAACACTATGATTCGCAAGACCCGCATGTTTACCCCTGGCCCCACGCCCCTGCTTCCTGCTGCGCAGTTCGCCATGGCCGCGGCCGATATGCACCACCGCACGCCCGAGTTCCGCGCCCTGTTCAAGCGGGTCCTCGACCAACTAAAGACCTTCATCGGCACGCAAAATGATGTCCTGCTGCTGGCGTCGTCCGGTACCGGCGCGATGGAGGCAGCCGTCTCGAACCTGACCTCACCAGGCGACCGCATCCTCGTGCTTTCGGCCGGCAAGTTCGGTGAGCGCTGGGCAGCGCTGGGCAAGGCCTTCGGCTGCATGGTCGACGTTGTGTCGGCGCCTTATGGGCAGACGTTTTCGCTCGATGAAGTCAAGAAGGCCCTGCGCATCGAAACCCGCGCTGTCTTCATGCAGGCGACCGAGACCTCGACCGGCATTCGTCACTGCGTTCCGGGGATAGCCGAGTTGATTCGCGAGTCGGACTCAAGCCACGCGCTGCTGGTCGTCGACGCCATCACCGGACTGGGCACGACCCACCTCGACATGGACCTCTGGGGTGTTGACGTTTTGATTGGCGGCTCGCAGAAGGCAGTCATGATCCCGCCCGGGCTCTCCTATCTCGCGGTAAGCGAGCGCGCGTGGGAGGCAATGGAGATTTCGCTCAACCCGCGCTACTACTTCGACCTGCGCAAGGAGCGCAAGAACGCGAAGACCGCGGAGTCGGCGTACACGCCCGCAGTGTCGCTGATCGCGGGTTTAGGCGCGGCGCTTGACTACATCGCGGCGCAGGCGGGAGGCGACCTCGCCGCAGGTCGCGAGGCGCTGATTGACAACGCGGAAGTCTGCGCGGCAATGACCCGGGCGGCGGTGTCAACACTCGGGCTGAAGCTGTTCGCGCCTGACGCGCCGGCGGCGGCGGCGACCGCGGTGTACGCGCCCGAGGGCGTTGATTCCGGCGTGATCGTGAAAGAGCTGAAGTCACGCTTCGGCGCTGTCATCACCAATGGCCAGGGTGAGATGAAGGGGCAGATCTTCCGCATCGCGCACCTGGGCCTGTTCGACTACATGGACACCATCGCGCTGGTGGGTGCGCTCGAACACATCGCCATCGAGGTGCTCGAGCTGCCCGGCGTCGCCTTTGGGACTGCGTTGGTCGCGGCGCAGAAAGCCTATGCTGAGCGTGCCGCGATTGCGAGAGCGCGCGCCGAGTGCCCGTGCGGCCGACCCCTCGACCATTGCGCCCGGCTGGCTGTGGCAACCAAGTAGCAGCCACGGTTCCAAATTCGCCGGTCAGGATCAGCGGCTGTTCACATGGCCGGGCGCTCGCGTCCCGGCCACCCAGTTTGAAGGAAAGAAATGAAGATTGTACTTGCAGAGAAGGTGTCGCCGGCGACTTTGGCCGTGCTGAAGTCGGAGCCGGAGTGGACCATTGTCACGCACGACCAGGTCGCCGACCTCGCGACTGAACTCGCCGATGCTGACGGACTTGTGGTTCGCTCGGCGGTCCAGGTCGATGACGCTCTGTTAGCTGCTGCGCCCAAGCTGCGCGTGATCGGCCGCGCCGGCGTGGGCGTTGACAACATCGACGCCGATGCGGCCACGCGCCGCGGCATCGTGGTCATGAACACGCCGGGCGCGAACGCTATCGCGGTCGCGGAACTAACCCTCGCGCTGATGCTGGCCATGGCCCGCCAGCTGCCGAAGGCCAACGCCACCATGCACGCCGGCAAATGGGAGAAAAAGTCGCTTTCGGGCTCCGAGCTGCGCGCGAAGACGCTCGGCATTCTCGGCCTGGGTCGTATCGGCCTTGAAGTAGCGCGCCGCGCCCGCAGCTTCGGTATGGAGATCATCGGGCATGATCCCTTCGTGGCCGCATCGGTGGCGCGCGAGAACGAAGTGAAACTCGTAACTGTCGATGAGCTCTTTCCTTCCGCTGACTACCTGACCCTGCACGTGGGACTGACGCCGCAGACGGCCGGGATCATCAACGCGGCGTCGCTTGCAGCCATGAAGAAGGGCGTACGCATTGTGAATTGCGCGCGAGGGGAACTGATCAACGACGGAGCCCTGATAGCCGCGCTCCAGTCCGGCCATGTGGCGGGCGCGGCGCTCGACGTCTTTACGCAGGAGCCCCTGAAAGACTCGCCCTACTTTCCGATCGAAAATGCGCTGCTGACGCCACATATCGCCGGTTCGACCTCTGAGGCCCAGGAGGCGGTCGGCATCCAGATCGCGCTGCAGGTTCGCGAGTACCTCAAGCTGGGCGTGGTGCAGAACGCGGTCAATGTGCCGTCGCTCACGCATGAGCAGTATCTTGAGCTGGCTCCCTATGTCGAGATGGCCGAGCGGCTCGGGACCTTTGTGGCGCAGTTTGTCAGCGGTAAATCAGGATCGATCGAGTCGATCTCACTCGAGTATCAAGGCCGCTTGTCGGAAGCGAAGACCGAGCTGGTGCGCAACAGCGCCATCACCGGCCTGCTGGGCGGCGTGCTCGGCAACGTGAACCGAATCAATGCCGCTTCGGTGGCCGAAGAGCGCGGCATTCGTCTGCACGAGACGAAGGAGGCCGGCGGCCCGAGCGGCCTGGGCATCATGCTGCACTCGCAGGGCACCGCAATCGTTGCGTCGGCCACGGTTCTGCGCGGCAGCTCGGCCCGCCTGCTAAGCCTGGATGGAATAGACATCGAGGCTCCACTGACAGGAACGCTGCTCACCATCAGTAACCAGGATGTGCCGGGCGTCATTGGCCGAGTGGGTACGATCCTCGGCGAGCATAGGATCAACATCGCCAACTTCGCCCTGGGCCGTGCGGATGAGCGGCACAGAACGGCGGGAGGGATGGCGCTGGCCGTGATCCAGGTCGACGGCGAAGTCACAGAGGCAGCTATGAAGGCGCTGCGCGAGGTCGAGGCTATCTCTGAAGTAAGGATGGTGCGGCTGGATCTGCCGACGAGTAAGTAGAATAGAAGAGTAAGTTTGTAAGTAGGAGCCGAGCCGTGCCGTTGTATGAGTATCAGTGCAAGCAGTGTGGACACCGGTTTGAGAAGATCCAGGGCTTCAGCGCCCCGGATGAGACCGAGTGCCCTAAATGCCACGGCGAGCTGGATCGGCTGATCTCCGCGCCTGCGCTGCAGTTCAAAGGATCGGGATTTTATCTGACCGATTATGGCAAGGCGGGCTCGACGGCTGGCTCGCGCGGCGACGCAGCAGGGGGCTCATCCTCCGGCAGCACAGATGGGAAGTCAGCCTCATCGGGCGATTCCGCGGGCGCAACCAAGTCGAGCGATAGCGGATCGGCTTCGAGGAGCAGCCCGGCATCGTCCACCGGCAGCGGCTCCGGCTCGAGCAGCAACAGCGGATCAGCGTCTGGCAGCGGTAGCGGATCGGCGTCCGGCGGCAGCACCCCTTAAGGCGCGCCGCATGGCTTCACTTCCGGGCGCGAGTTTTTGGCGCTTGTATTTATTTCGTAGAGCTTTTCTTTGCCGCACTCTTCTTGGTCGCAGACTTCTTCGTCGCAGTCTTTTTGGTGGCAGCTTTCTTATCCGATTTCGCCTTGGTTGCCGACGCTGTACCCTTCGGAGGGTCGGGCTGCTCGGCGCCTTCGCGACGTGCCTCCGAAAGGCCGATGGCAATCGCCTGCTTCGGATTTGTCACCTTCTGGCCGCTGCCACTCTTGAGCTTTCCCTGTTTCATGGCCTTCATCTCACGCTCGACCGCAGCTGAAGACTCGGGGCTGTACTTCCTGCCGCCGGTAGCCTTCTTGCTCGCACTCTTTTTGGCTGGCATGTGCTCCTCCTGCTCAGGGTCAGAGGCAGGAGCCACTCGCTTGGTTGCGCTGACCGAAATGAGTGACGCAACCTAGTTAACGTTGCGTTTATGCACCTTGGTGTGTGAGCACCGGCGCGGGCAGGATTTCGTCCGCGTCCACCCACGCCGTGGGATAGATGCCGGTGTAGCAGGCAACGCAGAACTGGTTTTCTTCGCCGCCATCGCAGCAGTTCTCCAGGCCCGCCAACGACAGATAAGCGAGTGAGTCGGCCTCTATATAGCGGCGAATCTCTTCAACGGAGTTGTTTGCGGCGATCAGGTCCTTTTTGCTCGGCGTGTCCACCCCGTAGAAGCATGGCGACACCGTAGGAGGGCAGCTGATGCGCAGGTGCACCTCGCGCGCCCCGGCAGAGCGCACCATGCGGACGATCTTGCGCGACGTCGTCCCGCGAATGATGGAGTCGTCGATGAGGATGACGCGCTTGCCTTCAAGCAGGTTGCGGACGGGGTTGAGCTTGAGCTTGACGCCGAAGTCGCGGACCCGCTGCTCGGGTTCGATAAAGGTGCGACCGACATAGTGGTTACGTATAAGCCCGAAGCGGAAAGGCAGGCCGCTTTCGGCGGCGTAGCCGATAGCCGCGGTCACACCGGAGTCAGGAACGGGCACAACCAGGTCGGCGTCCACCGCGGACTCGCGGGCAAGCTGACGGCCCATCTCCTCGCGCGACTCCTGCACCCAGCGCCCGAAGATGCGGCTGTCCGGGCGGGCGAAGTAGACGTGCTCAAAGATGCAGCTCGATTTCTTCGCGCTCATCGCAAACTGCCGCGAGGTGATGCCGTCAGCGGAGACCATGATGACCTCCCCGGGCGCCACGTCGCGCTCGTAGGTGGCGCGCAGCAGGTCAAAGGCGCAGGTCTCGGACGCGAAGACGATGGTGTCAGGGCCCTCAGGATTGGCTATGCGGCCCATCGATAAAGGGCGGAAACCTTGCGGATCGCGCGCGGCGAAGATGCGGTCGCGGGTCATCATGACGATCGAGAAGGCGCCGTCCACCTGGCGCAGCGAATCGGCGATGGCATCGACCAGGGTAGATTCTTTCGAGTGCGCGATGAGCTGGACGATGATCTCGGAGTCCGAGGTGGTCTGAAAGAAGGCGCCGGCCCTCTCGAGCTTGGTGCGCAGGTTACCGAGATTGACCAGGTTGCCATTGTGCGCGATGGCGATAAGCCCCTTGGTCGAGTCGACGCGGATAGGCTGGGCATTGAGGAGTGCGGAGTCGCCGGTGGTCGAGTAGCGGGTATGGCCGATAGCCATATCGCCGCGCAGTTTGGCTAATACCTGGTCCGAAAAAATGTCGGCGACCAGTCCCATGCCCTTGATGTTCGAGAGATTTGTGCCGTCGGCGGTAGCGATTCCGGCAGACTCCTGCCCGCGATGCTGCAGGGCGTAAAGGCCGAGGTAGGCCTGGCGGGCAGCATCAGGGTGGTTGTAGATGGCGACCACCCCGCATTCTTCGCGGAGCTTGTCGTCAGGAGCAGTCCCACATCTCAGGGGCGAGACGTAGGGCACTCGCCCCTGTTCGCCCGGCAGACCTTCGATGACAAGATCGGCGGTCACGCCGTTACCTCGTCGAGCATGGACTCAAGCGCCCTCTCCCAGCGGTGATGCAGGCCGGCAAGCTGCTCACGGATCACCGGTGCGCCATTGATCCTGATCTCGAAAAGCTCTTCCGTCGTGCTGCCGATGTGCTCGAGCAGCAGACCGGGATGATCTGCCACGATCTCGCGCACAAACTCGACTTCGGAAGCGTCGCAGGTGACCAGCACCTGGGACGCTGACTCGTGGAAGAGCCGCCAGGCGAGAGGCAGATCGGGCCCCTCCGGAAGGTCGACCCGAACTCCGATGCTCTTCGGGAAGCAGGCTTCTGCGAGCGCGACGGCGATACCGCCGTCCGAGATATCCGATGCCGTGTGAAGCACACCTTCGCCGGCAAGCTCGGCCAGCAGCTTGTGGAGCTCGGCTTCGACGGCGAGGTCGAGCGCGGGCGGCATGCCCCAGAGCTCGCCGAGCAGTGTCTTCGCGAACTCCGAGGATCCGAACTCAACCAGGCGATCTTCAATAGTCGCCGTCTGCGCCGGGCTGATCAGCAGAACTGCGTGATCCGGAGCCGAAAAATGCGCGGGTACGGCAGTGGTGATGTCGTCTAGAATGCCAACTACCCCGAGCACCGGGGTAGGATAAATGCCTTCGCCGCGGGTTTCGTTGTAGAGCGAGACATTGCCGCCGGTGATGGGTGTGCCGAGCGCGACGGCCGCTTCGGCGATGCCGTCGATGGCCTCTGAAAGCTGGGCCATGATCTCCGGCTTTTCTGGATTGCCGAAGTTCAGGCAATTTGTCGCAGCCACCGGTACAGATCCCGAGCAGGCGACCTTGCGCGCTGCCTCGGCGACGGCATGCTGCGCGCCCAGGTTGGGATCGAGGTAGCACCAGCGCCCATTGCCATCGAGCGCCATGGCTACTCCCCGGCCAGTGCCGCCGGAGCCCTGCGAATCCTTGATGCGCATTACGCCCGCTTCAGAGCCCGGACCCTGCAGCGTATTGGTCTGCACCATTGAATCGTACTGCTCATAGACCCAGCGCTTGGAGCAGATGTTCGCGGCGCCGAGCAACTCGCGCAGATCGTCCCCGTAGTCGCGGGTGTCCAGTGCGTCCTCGTATCCCAACTGGTCCAGCGCATGCTTGGGCGCAGTGGCGGGCACCGGCGGCTTCCACTCGCCTACGGGCCGGTGGTACAAAGGCGCGTCGTCGGTAAGCGACTGGTTGGGAATGTCAGCGATCAGCTCGCCGTGATGGGTGATGCGCAGCCGTGGCTCGGCAATGACGGTACCGACGACCACAGCGTCCAGGCCCCACTTGACGAAGACGTCCAACACCTGATGCTCGCGACCCTGGTCGGCCACCAGCAGCATGCGCTCCTGCGACTCCGAGAGCATGATCTCGTATCCGGTCATGCCGGTGGCCCGCTGGGGCACATGGTCGAGTTCGACCTCGAGCCCGACGCCGCCGCGCGCGCCCATCTCGCAGGTCGAGCAGGTCAGCCCCGCCGCACCCATGTCCTGTATGCCTAAGACGGCGCCCGTTGCCATCGCCTCAATGCAGCCTTCGAGCAGCAGCTTTTCCATGAACGGGTCGCCGACCTGCACGTTGGGGCGCTTCTGCTCGGCGCCGTCGGTAAACTCCTCGCTGGCCATGGTGGCGCCGTGGATGCCGTCGCGGCCAGTCTTGGCGCCGACGTAGATCACCGGATTGCCGACGCCCGTCGCCCTGGCGTAGAAGATCTCGTCGCGGCGCACCAGGCCGAGCGCGAAAGCATTGACCAGCGGATTGCCGGAGTAGCAGGGCTCAAAGCGCGTTTCGCCGCCCAGGTTGGGCACGCCGAAGCAGTTGCCATAGTGCGAGACGCCGGAGACGACGCCCTCCACCACCGAGTGGTTCTTGCGGACGATCTCGCCGGGCACAGGAGCAATGTCCGATCGCGCCCCCTGGCCGATGGGCGTTGCGGAGATCGGTCCGAAGCGCAGCGAATCCATAATCGCGAGCGGTCGCGCGTTCATGGTAAAGATGTCGCGTAGAATCCCGCCGACGCCGGTAGCGGCGCCCTGGAAGGGCTCAATGTAGCTGGGGTGGTTGTGCGACTCGATCTTGAAGGCGCAGGCCCAGCCGTCGCCTACGTCAATAATGCCGGCATTTTCGCCTGGCCCCTGAACGACGCGATCGCTGTGCGTTGGCAGCCGCTTGAGGTGGACGCGCGATGATTTATAGGAGCAGTGCTCGCTCCACATCACGCTGTAAATGCCAAGCTCGGTGAGACTGGGAGTGCGACCGAGTGCAGCCTCAATGCGGGCGTACTCATCAGGTGTGATGCTGTGTTGCGCGAGGAGCTCCGGCGTGATGGTGGCCGGGTGGGGAACGGCTGGGGGCGCAACGAGAGCAGTCAATTCATTCATCGCGTTGCCATTATTGTCGCATGGTCATTCGCCCGGTCGAGATGAGAACGGCGGGTCGAGACACACTGGCTGACATCTTGCCGCGGTGCCGATTCCTCCTGTTCGCGCCGCGGCTTTCTGGCTGCTTGCCGTCTTACTGGCTTCGTGCCTGACGGGTAATGCCCGCCTCCGCACACGACGGCAGCGGTTTGCTGTCCCAGGCGGCAACCATCGAGCGAACCGACCCGCGGCGGGCAGCCACCGGCGTCTGGCTGGGATGCGGAGCATGCGGTGGCCGAAGCACGCGTACCGTACTCGGCGATTTACAGCTTCTACGGCAAGCCTTAGCGTTTGGCGGCTCTGGCGACGCCGCGAACGTGGTCCGGGCCGGTACGGCAGCAGCCGCCGACGATCTGCGCTCCGGCAGCAAACCATTGCCGCGCCATTTCTTCGTACGCGAGCACGTCCGCGCTCCCGGTCCAGCACCGGGCCGCGCCGTCCCACTGCTCGCCGGAGTTGGGATAAACCAGAACCGGCTTGCCCGTCGCCGCTCGAAGCTGGGCGATGAGTGAGGTGATGTAGGCGGGCGGGGTGCAGTTGATGCCGGCTGCGATCACCGCAGGAGACGCTTCAAGCAAGGCCGCGCACTCTCGCACCGGCTCACCATGGGCGGTGTGCCGGTGGTCGCGGCAGGTAAAGGAAATCCATGCCGGAAGTTGGGAGTGAAGGTCGAGAGCCGCAAGGATAGCTCGTGCTTCCTCAAGTGAGGGAACGGTCTCGAAGGCAACCAGGTCGGCGCCAGAGTGAATGAGCGCTCCCAGCCGCTCAGCGTGAAAGCTCACCAGCGCCGGGAAGGAAACGTCGTAGTTGCCGTGGAACTCCGCTCCATTGTGGAGCGCCGCGCCGTAGGGCCCAAGAGACGCCGCGATGAGCACCTTGCGATCATGTTCGGCGGCGTAGATCTTTCGTGCCCGCGCTGCAATCTCGACCGCCTGGCGCAGCGCGCTGGCCGAAGCGGCTTCCGGGTCGTCGATGCCGAGCTCGGCGTAGCCGTAGGAAGAGGCCTGGTAGCTCGCCGTGAGCAGGATGTCGGCCCCGGCGCGCAGGTAATCCAGGTGCACGGCCTCAACCTGCTCGGGCGCGTCAGCCAGGACGTGAGCAGACCAGAGTGGGCCGGAAAGATCCAGCCCGCGGCGCTCGAGCTCGGTCGCCATGCCCCCGTCGAGAACACGTACACCGGCGAGAATGGGATGGGAGTGCGCCCTGATCACACGTCATTATCGCCTGGGGCGGCAGACGGGCGATCGCGAAGCGGCCAAGTCGGACTTGACTGCGAGCAGGGACGACCTGCGCCTCCGTGCCGGTCGATTCACGGCGCCGCCGTGACAAGGTAACCTCTGTTACACTTAAGCTCTGGCGTACGGCAGTCCGAACGGTCTACCCGTGGAGTTTCGGGCCCGCTCAATGTGCGCTTTCCTGCTATGCAACGTTCGGGGAGTGGCTCAGCCTGGTAGAGCACCTGGTTCGGGACCAGGGGGTCGGAGGTTCGAATCCTCTCTCCCCGACCAATCGTTTTCGGCGCGACCACCCGTCCGGTCCGATACCTTTCTCTTCATCCATCTGCCGGGTCGATCCCTTATCCGTTCTCATGCGACCTTCTCCGATCAGCACCTCCGTGCAAGCCATTCGCTGCCATCAGGCCAATCCGCTAGACTTTCTCTCAGTTACGCTATCGCGCACGGCGCTCCTGACCAGAAAAGGAGTCGCGTGTGGGGGCGTTAAGCAGGGCCTATAGCTCAATTGGTTAGAGCAGCGGACTCATAATCCGTTGGTTCCAGGTTCAAGTCCTGGTGGGCCCACCACTTACTTAGTCTTCCGATGTCCCGTTCCCCGGGGTGAGAAGCGCGACGCGAGTGGCAGCTTCAACGGCGCAGATCGATGCCCTGGTGCAGGCTAAGTCACTTCTGCGAGCGGCTCCATGGTATCCAGTTCATGTCCAAACGCGAGCTTCGGGTAAGCGTTCGCTTTGGGCGAAATCATCACCTCCAGTAGCGCCGGGCCGCTTGTGTTTCGGAGCAGCCAGTCAATCGCGTTCGCAACAGCGCCCGGCTCTTCGACGACCCGCCCGGGGATTCCGTAGGCCTGCGCAACGCGGGTGAAATCAGGAGCGGTGTAGCCCCAGACGGTCGATTGATAGCGCCCCTCGAAGTAGCTCTCTTGGAACTGGCGCACCATCCCGTGGCAACGATTGTTCATCACGATCATCTTGAGATTTAACTGAAGACGGGCGACAGTCTGCAGCTCCTGAATGTTGCACTGAAAGCCTCCGTCGCCAGCGATCATCACTACCTGCCGTTCCCCCAGGCAGACCGCCGCTCCGACGGCGGCAGGCAGGCCAAAGCCCATCGCACCCATGCCACCGGAAGTCAGCAGGCGCTGGTCAGCGCTTAGTTCTAGCGATTGCGCGGCCCACATCTGGTGCTGGCCGACGTCCACGACATAGGCCCCGGCATTCCCCGCACGAGAGAGCTGGTGCATAAACACGTTTGGGTTGATGCCCTCGATGCCGGAAAGCTCATTTGTATCCGGCCAGCGGCTGCGCAGCTCGGAGATCCTGGCGCGCCAGGCGGTTGTCTGGTTCGAGAGGCGCTCGCGCAGCGGGCTGAAGGCTGCACTGAGCGCGTCGAGCACCGGACCTAATTCGGAGTGGATCGCGTGACAGCCGTGGACACGGTTGTTCATCTCACCCTGCTCCACATCCACGTGAAAGATAGGGCGCGTTCCCTTGAAAGCTTCCGTGCGCGAGCCGGTCTGGCGTACGTCCAGGCGGCTGCCCAGCACCAGCAGGCAATCCGCCTCGTGCAGCGCCAGGTTCGCCCAGCGATTGCCATAGGTGCCGATCAGGCCCGCATTCAAGGGATGGCTTGT
>CAXUND010000005.1:67358-68959 GCA_964252445.1 uncultured Acidobacteriaceae bacterium
TCGCGCTGAACATCCATCGGAATGTCAAGGAGCACCGGTCCCGGACGACCCGTGACCGCGATAGCGAATGCATCCTCAAGCGCCCTTGGCAGCTCCGCTGCTGACTCGATCATCCACGCACGCTTGGTAATCGGCTTCGCCATGCTGACGACGTCGGCCTCCTGAAAGCCGAGCTGGCGTATCGATCGCTCCCCTCTTTGTTCCTGCCGATTGACTTGCCCGGTGATGAACACTGCTGGAGTCGAGTCGAAATAGCAGCTGCCGATGCCGGTGAGCAGGTTGGTGGCGCCGGGACCGCTGGTCGCCATGGCCACCCCCGGCACACCGCTAAGCCGGCCAGCCGCCTCTGCGGCAAAGGCGGCGCCCTGCTCATGGTGCATGCTGATAATCCCGGTGCGGCCGTCGAGGTGGAGCGCATCGAGGATATGGGTGATCATGCCGCCCGACAACTCGAAGACCGCGGGAACGCGTTTCTTCGCCAGGACGGCTGCGATGTATGCGGAAGCCTTCATGCTGTTGAGTTGATTCTAAGCGCACCGGGGTCAGCACGGGGCTGGATACACTACGGACACCTGGCTCGGAGGGCATAGAGCGATGGCTGCGCCGCCGATCTCATCGATCGATCTTGAACACGTTCTTGCCGGGACGCGGGAACTTTGGCAGGAGATGCGCGGCCAGAGACTCTTTGTCACCGGCGGTACGGGCTTCTTTGGCTGCTGGCTGCTGGAGACCTTTTGTTTCGTCAACTCCGCGCTGGCGCTTGATGCGCATGCGGTTGTCCTCACTCGAGATCCAGCGGCCTTTCGAAAAAAGATGCCGCATCTCACCCGCAACAGAAGTCTTAGGCTGCTAAGAGGAGACATTTGCAGCTTCAAATATCCCTCCGGTGAGTACCGGTTTGTCATTCACGCGGCCAACGAAGTGACGGCAGACACGTCCGAAGTGCTGCTTGACGGAACCGAGCGGGTCCTGAGCTTTGCCGCAGAGCATGGGACCCGCAAGCTGCTCTATACCAGCTCCGGCGCCGCCTCTGGACCACAGCCAAACAGTCTCACCCACATGCCGGAGTCTTACCTGGTGATGGAAGATGCGCTGCAGCCGCCGAACATGTATGCGGAGAGCAAGCACGCCTCTGAGCTGATGTGCGTGCGGTACAGCCTCTTGCCCGATTTACGGGCGAAGATCGCCCGCTGCTGGGCATTCTGCGGTCCCCATCTTCCACTCGATCGCAACTTCGCCGTCGGCAACTTCATCGGAGATGTACTCCGCGATCGACCGATCCACATCAAAGGCGATGGAACCGCGCGCCGATCCTATCTTTACGCTGCTGACTTATGTATCTGGCTTTGGACAATTCTTTTCCAGGGGCCCGCGGTTATCCCCATCAATGTCGGATCGAGCGAGCGTGTAAGTATGCTTGAGCTCGCGCAGATTGTGGCCGAGACGCTCGGTTCGCGCCACGCGATCCAGGTGGACCAGAAGCCTGTCGCCGGCGCGGAGCCCTCCCGCTATGTTCCTTCAGTTGAAAGAGCGGCGGAGATGCTGGGCCTTCGACAGCAGCTCGGCTTACGAGATGCAATACAAAGAACAGCTGACTGGTT
>CAXUND010000006.1:0-9296 GCA_964252445.1 uncultured Acidobacteriaceae bacterium
GGGGAAGGCTCAGGATAGGGTGAGCTGGGTTGGGGAAGCCAGGGCTGGCGCACAAAACGCGCCCTTGCGGTAAGCACGGGCGCTCGACCTCGGCTGGAACTATGTCTGGATCTAGCTGCGGGTCTCGGCGTCGGAGCCGTGCTGCTTGACCATCTTGTTGTAGATACCCAATAGCAGGAACGGCGCTGCCCATTGACCGACGAACAAGGCATTCTCATCCTTGCCCGTAGACTTGATGATCAATGAGCCAACGATGGAAGCGAATGCTGCTCCCAGGAAGAAGCTGCTGGGCAGCTTGCTCGAATAGCTTTCCAACAAGGACGTAACCTGGTCTTCCTGAACGTCGCCGGCGCGGACGCGATAATCTGACATGTCTCGATCTCCTAGATGGTTGTTGCAGCACCCAATTGCCCTGCGCGCTTATCCTACGCTGCGCGCCCCATGTTGTCAGTGGAGCAGATGGATCAGCTGAACCTTGCTGTTGCCGTGGCGCAGGAAGAATGTTTGATGAAGTGCAAGTCGCTGCTGTCCGGAGAGTTGCTGCCGGCTCATCCTGTTTCTCGTCCGGTTTGGCTTGACCGAACCCTGCTCAAAGACGATGATGGCTGCGTTCAAGCCTGGGCAGCCCTCCGTCATCCTCACCGAGGGCCCCGGCTCACCCGAACACGTCCCGAAGGAGGTGCTTTCATGAGCACGTCGCAGACTCTTGTTGCTGATGATGTCCTTGACATGGACAAACTCAATGCATTTGTAGGCCGATTTGTCGGTGACCTCGGGGCCGCTGTGCATGCGGGGATGGTGGTCATCGGGGAAAAGCTCGGCCTTTATAAGGCGCTCGCGGCCGGCCCCATGACCTCTGGTGAACTCGCGACGGCGACAAAAACCGATGAACGTTACGTGCGGGAGTGGCTTGGGTCGCAAGCCGCCGGAGGCTACGTGACCTACGATGCCCAGACCGGCAAGTTTCACCTGAACGCGGAACAGGCTTTCACCCTGGCGCATGAGGAGAGTCCGGCCTACCTTCCGGGCGCCTTTGAGCTCGCGCTCGGTTCGCTCGAGGCGGTTCCGCGCATCGTCGAGTCCTTTCGCACCGGTGCCGGCATGGGTTGGCATGAGCACGCGGACGGCGTCTTTCACGGCTGCGAGAAGTTCTTTCGCCCTGGGTACGCGGCGAATCTTGTTTCCTCCTGGATCCCGGCACTCGAGGGCGTGCAGCAGAAGCTCGAGACCGGGGCCCGGGTAGCCGACGTGGGATGTGGAAAAGGGGCGTCGACCCTGCTGCTGGCTAAGGCGTTCCCGAAGTCGAAGATCTTCGGGTTCGATTACCACGACAAGTCCATAGAAGGCGCACGCGTGTCAGCCGCGCGCGATGGCCTCAGCGATCGAGTAGCTTTTGAGGTGGCAAGGGCACAAGACTACCCGGGCGGCGGATACGACCTGGTCGCGGTGTTTGATTGCCTGCATGACATGGGTGACCCGGTCGGAGCAGGCATGCACGTCCGCGAGTCGCTTGCCCCGGACGGCACATGGATGATTGTGGAGCCCTTCGCCAACGACGAGATGAAGGACAATCTGAATCCTGTCGGCAGGGTTTATTACTCGTTCTCCACTCTGCTCTGCACACCGTGCTCGCGTTCGCAGCAGGGCGAGCTATGCCTGGGCGCGCAGGCGGGTGAGGCCAAGATCCGCGAGGTCGTGACTGCGGCGGGCTTCACTCGGTTCCGTCGGGCCGCGGAAACACCGTTCAACATCGTGTACGAGGCGCGCCCCTGATTCTTCCTGTCGTAGCGATCGCCGGCTGGCCGGCATCCCGAGCACAGCAAGCCGATATACTAGCGTTTGCGGCAGAAACGTCGCAGCTCTGGCATGTTTCTACTCTGGATCCGAGTCGCGGCGTTGCTGTACGGCCTGGCGAGCATCTGCGCGCTGCCTGCGGTGTTGTGGAACCGGGTGCACTGGCGGCGCGCCTGCATGGGCCTGGCGCTGGGCGCCTGGCTGTTCCACTTTGTCTCCTTTGTCGAGATGCTAGGCCGGGCGCATCGACTGATCCCGGTCGGGATGCACGAGGTCGAATCGACGCTCGCGCTGCTGATCGTCTCGGCCTTCCTGGTCATTGCCGGGCGCTACCGCACGGTCTCTTTCGGAATGTTCGCGCTGCCCATGGCGTTTCTGCTGGTGCTGACCTCGGCGATCGGGCCGGACAAGGTGACGTTTTCCTCACCCCTGGTTCGCGGCGGGTGGATCTTTGTCCACGTCACCGCTCTGCTGGCCGCCGATGCCGCACTGATCTTCAGCCTGCTGGCAAGCTTTCTCTACCTGGTGCAGGAGCGCCGCCTGAAAGACAAGCAGTCTCCCGGTTTTCTTGCCTGGCTGCCGCCGCTTGACACCATGGACCAGATCGCGCAGACCACGCTGGTGCTGGGCTTTGGCTGCATGACGGTGGGCTTGTTCATCGGCTCGTTCATCGCGCAGGAGAAGGTAGGCCCGGCGTATTTTGCCGATCCGAAAGTCCTGCTCTCGTTTGTCATGTGGCTGCTGTACGTCATCATGCTTTTTGTACGGCGCTCGACCGGCCTGCGCGGACGCCGCGCCGTGTATCTCTCGTCAGTTGTCTTCCTGGTGATGCTCAGCGTGTGGGCGGCGAACCTGCTCAGCTCCGTGCACAGGTTCGCTGCTCCATGAAGCTCTTAGTCACAGGGGTGAACCACAGGACGGCTCCGGTGGAGTTGCGGGAGCAGCTCGCCATTCCGGGCGACCGGCTGGCCGAGGCCACGCGCACCCTGCTCGCGCACCCGGGGGTAAGCGAGGCGATGATCCTGTCGACCTGCAACCGGGTGGAGCTGGTGGCTGCCTACGAGGTGACGCTGCCGGACATGGAAGCCTGGTTCGAGCAGCATTTCCCCGACGCCGCCGCCGCCGTGCGTCCGCACCTCTACCAGTACCGCGATGCCGAGGCGGTGCGCCACCTCTTCCGGGTGGCGTCAAGCCTGGACTCGATGGTGGTAGGCGAGCCGCAGATTCTCGGCCAGGTGAAGGAGTCCTACACCGTCGCGCGCGCGCTCGGCGCGGTGCGGACGCAGCTGGACCGGCTGCTGCAGTCGGCATTCTCGGTCGCGAAGAAAGTGCGCACGGAGACCGAGATCGGCTCATCGTCGGTCTCGATCGCGTCGGTTGGCGTCGATTTAGCGCGGAAGATCTTTGGCTCGCTTGAAGGCAAGCGAGTGCTGCTGGTGGGCGCGGGCAAGATGAGCGAGCTGGCGGCGCGGCACCTTATGCAGCACGGCGCCACGTCCTTTCTGGTGGCCAACCGCACCCATGCGCGCGCGGTCGAGCTGGCGCAACGCTTCAACGGGCGGGCGCTGCGGTTTGAAGACCTGCATGCGATGGCGGACCAGGCGGATATTATTCTCACCTCAACCGGTTCACCCGAGTTTCTCTTCCGTCGGGAGCACGGCCAGCAGTTCCTGCATCGGCGCAAGAACCGGCCCATGTTCTTCATCGATATCGCCGTGCCGCGCGATGTTGACCCGGAGATGAACAAGGTAGACGGGGTTTTCCTCTACGACATTGACGACCTGCAGTCGGTCGCGTCCTCGAACATGAGCGATCGTTCGCGGGAGGCGCGCGATGCAGAGACGATCATCACGGCGGAAGTCGAGCGCTTCGAGCGGCGCTCAGCCTCCCTCGATGTCGTGCCGGCGCTGGTAATCCTGCAAAAGGCGGTCGAGGCCATGCGCCAGGCGGAGCTGCGCAAAGCTGCCTCGCGGCTGCAGACCCTGAGCCCTGACCAATTGGCTGCGGTTGAGGCGGTGACCCGCGGGCTCGCCAACAAGTTCCTGCACCTGCCCATGCAGGCGCTCAAGGCTGCCGCGCTGGACGGGGATTCCGCCACGGTGGAGACGCTTCGCGAGGCGTTCCACCTGAGCGACCCGATCCTTCCATCGAACTCGCCGGCCGTTGTGGAAGAGCCTTCGCTCGAAGCTGTTGTTGCCGGCGAGAAGCCGGCCTTTTCGCGGGGCAAGCGATGATCCGGATCGGCTCCCGCGGCTCCCAGCTGGCCCTGTGGCAGGCTGAACATATCGCCGCCGCGCTCCGCTCGTTGGGCCACCAAGTGACCATCGAGGTCATCCGCACTACCGGGGACCGCATGCAGGGGGTGGCCTTTGCCAAGGTCGGCACCAAGGGCATGTTCACCAAGGAGATTGAGGAAGCGCTGTTTGACGGCCGCATTGACCTGGCAGTGCACAGTCTCAAGGACCTGCCTACAGTGCTCGATCCTGCGTTTACGTTGCCGGCCATTCCTGCCCGGGCCGACGCACGCGACGCCTTCATCTCGTCGCGCTTTGCTTCGTTTGCAGAGCTGCCTGCGGGAGCGAGGGTGGGTACCAGCAGCCTGCGCCGGCAGGCCCAGCTACGGGCTCATCGGCAGGACCTTGAATTTTTCGAGTTCCGCGGCAATGTAGACACCCGCCTGCGCAACCTGGCCTCGGGCGAGGTCGAGGCCTGCGTGCTGGCCTCAGCCGGCCTGGACCGCCTGGGCTACACGGAGTGGCTGCGCGAGCGCTTCGATCCTGGAGTGCTATGCCCTGCGCCGGGGCAGGGGGCGCTCGCAATCGAGGTCCGGGCGCAAGACGCAGCCACAGAAGCCGCCGTCGCCCGACTGGACCATCCTGACACGCGCTTTGCCGTGACCGCCGAGCGGGCGGCGCTCCATGCCCTGGGCGGCGGCTGCCAGGTTCCCATCGGCATCTATTGCGCGCGCGTACCCGGCTCCGATGCCTGGTCGATTGCCGGCGTGGTCACCAATGCTGACGGCTCGGCCTCCGTCCGGGTTGAGCGGGAGCACCAGCACACTCGGGAGCCAATTGCCCTCGGCGAGAGCCTGGCCGAGCTCATGCTGGCTGAAGGCGCGGCGGAGCTACTAGAGGGCGCACCCGCAGTCGAGCAAGCCTGATGGATGGCAGCGAACAGGTTCGCCTGCGCAACTTTCATCCTCGCAGACCCTTCGCCACGCTCAGGATGACGACCATTGTTGCGGTGAAGTATGCCCGCGGAGCCTAGTCCCCGGCCGCTCGCGGGCCGCACCATCATCGTGACCCGCTCTCGCGCGCAGGCCGGCGCTCTCTCCAGCTCGCTCACGGCGCAGGGCGCGCGCATCATCGAGATACCCACGATCGCCATCCTCCCCCCGGACGACTACGGGCCGCTCGACGCCGCCCTTGCCGCGCTCGACACCTACGACTGGTTGCTGGTGACCAGCGCAAATGCCGCGCGGGTCCTCGGAGAGCGAGGAGCGTTGCTGCAAAGGCGGGCGAAGCCGCGGCAAGTGGGTGCGGTGGGCCGGTCAACGGCCGAGGCGCTTGAAAGCGTGGGCTTTTCCGTCGACCTGGTGCCCGAGCCCTTCGTTGCCGAGAGCCTCGTCTCGGCCCTGGCTCCTGGGGTTGCCGGCAAGCGAATCCTGCTGGCCCGCGCCGCTGCCGCCCGGGACATTCTTCCGGACTCACTTGGAGCCGCCGGAGCGCAGGTCGATGTGGTGGATGCGTACCGCACCGTACTTCCTGGAGAGTCGCGGGAGCTGCTGACTTCCGCTATGAAGGCTGCGCCGGACGCGATCACCTTTACCAGCTCGTCCACGGTGACGAACTTTCTCGCTCTCGTGGCTTCTGCCGGTCTGTCCCGGCCGCAGACGCTCCCAGCCTTTTCGATTGGACCGATCACCTCAGCCACGCTGCGCCAACACAATTGGCCGCCGGCCGGCGAAGCTGCTGAGCATGACATCCCCGGCCTGGTGGCCGTGGTGCTTGAAGCATTGCGTGGCTAGCCGGTCAGAAAAGCCTACTGGACGGCATCGGAGCTCCCTGTCTCCTCTTCCAGCGGTCGCGCGCTGCCGGGGGCGCCTTGCTTGAGCATGCGGCGCAAAGTCTGGATGTGCTCTTCGGCAGCTTCGGCCCGCTGCCTGAACCGTTCCACACCGTACTGCTGCTTGAGTTCGATGGAGCGCTTCATCAGGCGGTGGGCGAGCTGCGCGCCTTCCTCGAGCGAGCGCAGCGCCGCCCACAGCGCTCGCTCAGTAGCCTCGGTGTGGTCAACCAGCATGCTCTCTGAGCTGTAGGTATGACCGACACGACACTCGAAGCCCAGCAGGCCGGAGCTATGCACCTCCCAAAGGGTGCCGTGGCACTCGGGACAGGTATACACCGAGGGTTGGGACCGGACTTCATCTGGTTGCATGGTTTCGCTCGCTGGGTGCTGCATCGGTGGCGGAGGTTGGGTGACCAGCTGCTGCAGCAATCCGGGCAGCTGGGAAAGCGAGACGACATAATCCACGTTGACGTTCGCGACGGCGCTCATGGGCATGGAGGGAGCCTGCGCATCTTCCGGATCCTGCACCACGGCGATGCCGCCGTTCTGCTTGATGGTCGCCAGACCCGCGGTTCCATCGTCAAGGTAGCCGGTAAGCACGACGCCGATGGCCCGCTCGCGGTAAACCTTGGCCACAGATCGAAACATGGGATCGATGGCCGGCCGGTTGCGGTTTTCACGCGGCCCGTCCATCACAGCGATCTCTCCGTCAACAACGATCAGGTGTTTACCGGGGACAGCGACATACACCTTGCCCGATTCCAGCTTCAGCTTCGCTGCCGAAAGAACAGGAAGGTTCGATTGCCGGCGAAAAATCTGTGGGAGCAGCCCGGGACTCTCCTCGCTGGTGTGGATCACCACCAGGATCGCAGCGGGCAAGTCCGCGGGCAAAGCCGCTAACAGGCCCGAGACGGCCTGGATGCCACCGACTGATGCCCCGATAGCGACGATCCTTTCCACCTGTTCCATGCGCAAGGTCTCCGTAGGCGATGAGATGCGTCCACTCAAACGAGTATGGGTGCGCGCTACCGGTCCTGCCGGAGCCTACACGGAAGTTAGACTGGCGAGTACGTCAGCGGGCTCTGGCCGGACCCGGAAATCGGCATATGCGCGGGCGTAGAGCACGGTGCCGTCCTGGGCAACGACGTAGGTGGCCGGAACGGGCAGACGCCAGCTTGCATCCCCGTTGAGGAACGGGATATTCACCAGAATGCTGCGGTAGTAGTGTTGCAGGTAGGCCGGGACCTGGTAGACCAGGCCGAATTGCTCAGCAACGGAGTTGCCGGCGTCGGACAACAGCGGAAAAGGAAGTCTATGCTGAGTCGCCGTGAAGTCATTCTGGCGAATGGTCTGGGGAGAGATGCCGACGACGAGTCCTCGCTGCTCGCGGACCACTGGATAGAGATCTCTCCAGCTTTCAAGTTCAGTGGCGCAGTAGGCGCACCAGCGACCGCGAAAGAAGTTGAGGATGAGCGGACCCAGTGCGAGCAGGTCTCTGGAGTTGACGGTGCGGCCGGAGCCATCCGGCAGCGAGAACGCGGGCGCGGTGGCGCCGACGGGGAGGATGCGCGACTCGATACCCGTCGAGAAGAGCTCTGCGACGGCGCGCTCGCCGACAGCCAGGCGCTCCGGCTGCACCAGGTCGCGGGTGCGCGCGGTGATGTCGTCGAGCTGGGCCTGCAGTGTATCTGCCATGATCATTGGTTCTGGCTCACTTTGCCTCTCACGTTGTCATCCCTGAGCGTAGCCAAGGATTCTGCTGTTTTTGCCTTGCGACGGAGGAGCGGTTTGCCTTGGTTTGTGGAGCGTAGCGAACGGTTCATCCAAAAAGAAACAGTAGGGGAGCAGACCCCAGATCCGTCGCTGAGCTCAGGATGACAGCAGTGGGACTTAGCGGCCGCCCATGCCCTTCATGCCGCCAAGCATGCTCATCGCCCGGCGCTGCATACCGCCGCCCTTGCCCAGGCCCTTGAACATCTTTCGCATCTGCGCGTACTGGCGCAGCATCTGGTTGACCTCCTGGACAGAGGTTCCTGAGCCGTCGGCGATGCGCTTGCGGCGCGAGCCGGAGATGATCTCGTGGTTGGCGCGTTCCTTCTTGGTCATTGAATCGATGATCGCCTCGACCCGCGTAAACTGCTTCTCATCCACCTGGTCGGCCATCTGCTGGATACCCTGGAATGGTCCCACCGATGGGAGCATCTTGAGGATCGACTGCATCGATCCCATCTTCTTGATCTGCCGCAGCTGCTCGCGAAAGTCTTCCAGCGAGAAACCATCGCCTGAGAGCGCTTTCCTCGCGAACTCCTCAGACTTCTTCTTGTCGAGCGTCGACTCCGCGCGCTCGATCAAGGACATCATGTCGCCCATGCCCATGATGCGCGAGACGATGCGGTCCGGGTGGAAAGGCTCAAAGGCGTCCGGCTTTTCGCCCGAGCCGATGAACTTGACCGGCTGGCCCGTGACATGGCGGATCGAGAGTGCCGCGCCGCCGCGGGCGTCGCCGTCCATCTTGGTCAGGATGGTCCCAGTGATCGAGAGCCGCCGGTGAAAGGCTTCGGCCGAGCGAACGGCATCCTGGCCGGTCATCGCGTCGGCGACGAAGAGGATCTCCTGCGGTGCGAGCAGCGTCTTCAGCATGGCCATCTCGTCCATCAACTCGGTGTCAATGCCAAGGCGCCCGGCGGTGTCGACGATCAGCGTGTCGCATCCGGTGTTGACGGCCTCGCGGCGAGCTTCCTTGGCCAGGCGCTCGACGAGCCCTGCTCCTGGAGCTTCCCCTTTCAGGTCGCCCTCGTAAATCTTGGCCTTGATGGAGTGCGCGACGACCTTGAGCTGCTCCCGTGCCGCCGGACGGTACACGTCAACCGAGACCAGCATGGGCCGGTGGCCGCCCTTCTGCAGCCAGGCAGCGAGCTTTCCAGAGGTGGTCGTCTTACCCGACCCCTGCAGCCCGGCCATGAGGATGACCGTCGGCGGCCGCGAAGCAAACTGGAAGCGTGCGGTATCTTTGCCGAGCAGCAGGATGAGCTCGTCGCGGACGATCTTGATGACCTGCTCGGTCGGTGAGAGCGCAGTCATGACTTCCTGCCCGACCGCCTTCTCGCGGATGTGCTCGATCAGCTCCTTGACGACGTTGAGGTTGACGTCCGCCTCAAGCAGCGCCAGCCGTATCTCACGCAGCGCATCGCCAATGTTCTCTTCCGAGATGGTGCCCTGTCCGCGGAGATTCTTGAAGGCGCGCTGTAGTTTTTCCTGCAGGTTTTCAAACATGGCTAGAACGCCAGTTTACCAGTTAAGGACAGGACCTCCTGCGCAGGAGGCGGCCACTTGGTGGCGCGTGACGCGCCTTCGGCGGAAATGCTGTCAGGTTGAGAGCCCGATGGTGACCATCGGCTCCGCTCTCTACTTCCTGCGTCGTGTTAGAAGCGACA
>CAXUND010000006.1:9396-11217 GCA_964252445.1 uncultured Acidobacteriaceae bacterium
GAATGTTGATCTTGCAGCAGACTGCCGATCAGTTGTCATTCTGAACAGAGTGAAGGATCTGCTTCTCGCTCTAACAGCGTTATCGCCGAGCAAAAAGCAGATCCTTCGCTCCACTCAGGATGACAATGCTTCACCACACCCGCTGCACACCAAAGGTATCAAGCTCTTCGTCAGCGCTGATCAAGGTCAAGTTCTCGAGGAAAGCCTGCGCTGCCAGTATCCGGTCGAAAGGATCCTTGTGGGCCTGCGGATACTCGCCGGCCGAGCGTGCATGCAGGCTGCTGATCGAGAGCAAGTGAAACCCGGCACTCTCAACCTGAGTCTCAAAGTCTTGAAGCAGCCTCTCGGCCTGGATCAGCTTTCCCAGTCGATGCTTGGTCGCCAGCTCGAAGCTGCTGACGGCCGAGACGAGAAATTGGTGACCGCCCGCGCCCAAGAGCCTGCTCGCCCGTCGGGAAAGCAGTTCGGGCTCTGTCGACACCCATAGGATCGTATGGGTGTCGAGTAAGTACCTCAATCGCCCTCGCCATTCCAGAGGCGCAGCTCATCTTCCGGCAGCGGATCAAAAAACGGCGAGCCTGGCCCAACGTTAGGTATCTGTCCTTTGAGCCAGCCCATCTTGATCGGCTTCTTCTCCTGATAGGGCACCAGCTTCACGACCTTGGTCCGCTCTTTGCCGCTGGTAATGATGACTTCTTCCCCTGCGAGAGCCTGGTGGACCAACTTCGAGAACTGGGTCTTCGCTTCGTGAACAGTAAACTCCATGCGGTCACCTCAGGTGGACTAACTTAGTCTACCACGTTGGAACCTGCTCATCAGGCGAAGATACCGCTGCGCGTGAGCAACGTCCTGCATGATCTGAGCTTTGAGCAACTCCGGCGAATTGAACCGGCGCTCGGCGCGGATGCGCTTGAGGAAGGTCAGCTCGAGCGGCGTCTCCGGCGTGAGCTCGACCTCCCGGTAACTCAAAATGTAGGACTCGACCGCGAAGGAATCTTCGCCAAACGTTGGCCGGTTCCCGACGTTGGTGACGGCGTCGAACGCCTCGCTTCCAATCGCCAACCGCGTCACGTACACACCGTTGCCGGGAAGCAGCTCGTCATAGCGGGCCAGGTTCACTGTCGGCACCAGCAGCCGTGTGCCGATGCCACGGCCGCGCGCCTGCGTCGAGTACACCGAGAATGGCCGGCCCAGCAGAGGACGCGCGAGCGAGACCTGGCCGGCAGCGATCAGTTTTCGTATCTCGGAGCTTGATACACAGGCGCGCCGCAGCATCAGCACCGGGTGACGCCGGACTGAAAAGCCCAGCCTGGCGCCGAGCACGCGCAGCTCCTCCATGCCCGCAGAGGCATTGCGGCCGAAGCGGAAATTATCCCCCTCATGCACCTCGACCGCATGAAGGCAGCGCGCAAGCACGCCCGCAGCGAACTGCTCCGCCGACCACTCTGAAAGCGCCTCGGTGAAGGGAAGTACCAGCGTGGCAGAGAGGCCGGTCTGGGCCAGCAGCTGCAGCCGCGCGGGCAGCGGCGTGAGCAGCTTGGGTGCCTGCAGCGGCCGCAGCAGCTTCAGCGGATGCGGGTCAAAGGTGATGGCGACGGCGCGGGCGTTCTGGGCCTGCGCACGGGCGCACAGGTCACGGAGGATGGCGCGATGGCCGCAGTGCACGCCATCGAAGTTGCCGATCGCGACCACGCTGGGACCGACGCCTGAGGGTACCTCCGAAAGTGAGCGGAAGACCTCCACAGGCTACGCTCCGCTGCCCTTGAGCTGAACCTGGATGCGCAGCCCGTCATACGCCAGGCGGATGTGCCCGGGCAGCGA
>CAXUND010000006.1:11317-15782 GCA_964252445.1 uncultured Acidobacteriaceae bacterium
CGTCCGTGCATCAGCGGGATGCGCTGAAAGGCAAGCCCGCAGACCTCTGCGGTCTCTTCTCCTTCGAGTCGGTGCAGGGCAACGCGGGCGCGTGTCGGATAGGTGGATTCGGGTGAAAAGGTGTACGCAAAGATGCGCTCCAGAACCTGGGCCGTCGCGTCATCGGCGTAGAGAGGCATCTTGCCTGGACGCATGAAGCTCAAGGGTCGCAGGTCATCGAGGCCAAGAATGTGATCGGCATGCGAGTGGGTGTAGAAGACAGCGTCGACGTGCCGAATACCTTCACGCAGGGCCTGGGTGCGGAAGTCCGGGCCGGTGTCGATGAGCACCACGTTGTCAGAATGCGCGCCCGGCCAGGTGATCGACACCGACGGCCGGGTACGGTTGTCGCGCGGGTCGGCCGAGGTGCAGGTGGCACACTGGCAGCCGAGCGTGGGCACACCCATCGATGTGCCGCTGCCCAGGAAGGTGATCGTGATGGAGTTCGACGCCGGCAGCGTCACTTCCTGCCGGGCTGCCGGCCGGCCAAGCTGCCCGGTGCCGGAGGCGGCTGCATGGCTTGCTTGGCGATGGCGTTGGTCAGCTCGAGGAACATCATGCGCATCTCGAAGGTCACTGTCTGCAGCAGCTTCTCTTCCTTCGCGCTCAGGTTGCCTTTGGTCTTGTCGGCCAGCACGGCGAGCATGTCGATCGCCTGGCGCGCCCCCACGATGTCGATCCGCGGCTTTTTGCCCGGTTCGGTACCGGCGCCCATGGCCATGATGGCCGAGAGATAAAAGCTCTGGATGACGTGCTCAAAGGTGACCGCGCCCTGCGCCGGCATACCCGGGTTGGCCTGCTCGAGCAGCGTGTCGAGCTCACGGGTCGACTTCTGGTACGCAGTGTGCTGTGCAGCGGTTTCAGCGGCGGTCGGAGCCGGCCCCAGCTGGGCAGCTTCTGCTGCGAAGTCAGAGTCGGCGGACTCGTCATTGAAGTTGTCTCCGGCCAGCTCGTCGGAGCCCGGCTCCAGCTCCTCCCGCTCCTCCAACTCCTCCAGGGGGTCGGGCGCCGCGCCCGGACGCTCCAGGTCGTCAGCTTCGACGGTTGACCGGTTGGGTGAGGCCATGGTGACTACCTTCGCCGGAGGGTCGGGCGTGGGCACCAGACGTGCACTCTCTTCGATCGCGGGCGGCACCGGCGGGGGTGGGGCTGGCGCGACGTAGCTCTCGCGAATATCGCCCTCGGCGGTGAATTTGCGGCGGTCGTTGACGACAAAGGCGGGGGGCTTTTCCGGCATGGTGTTTCCTTTTCTGGTGTTCTACCGCTCAGAAGCGGGGAGGAGTGTCGAGCGCGACCGCGGTGCCGCCCGGGTAGACAAGCGTGCCGCTGCGCTCCAGCAGCTCACTGCGCACAGTGCCGAGCGCGATCAGACCGGTAAACTGCGGCGGCAGGACGACGGACGCGATGCTGGTAAGCTCACCGGCGGGCGCACCGTCCGCAGAGAGCACGGCTCCGGGTGCGGGTGCGTCGCCGGTGAGGCTGAACTGGCGAATGGAGCGGTGGACCGTGGCGCGGGAGCGAACCCGTTCGACGATCTCCTGTCCGAGATAGCACCCCTTGGAGAAGTTGAGCGCCCGGGTCTGGCCGGTTTCCTGCACCAGGAGTTTCTCGTGAATGTCTTTTCCGTAGAGCGGGATCGCTTCGAGCACCCGGAGCGACTCGACTGCCTCAAGGCCGCACGGCGTGCACCCGGAGGTCACCAGAGAGTTCCAAAGGGCGAGAGCCTCGTCTTCACGCACCCAGATCTCATAGCAGGGGCGCTCAGGATGGAGCGTGAGGCAGACCAGGGTGACTTCAGTCCCAGCGATGGTCGCCTGGGTAAAGGCGCCCGGCCGGGGCCACGGGGTGTCAAGTGCGATCGGCGCCCCGGCGAGCCCGATCGTGGCCCCGGGCAGCTCAGAGAGCTCCACGTCGTCCATGATGATGAAGCGCTCGAAGTGAGCCTGCAGATGCGCCAGTTGACTGCGATCGGTCTCAAGGACCAGAGCATCGTCCAGCGCAAAGACTTGCGCGTCGCCCTGGATGCGCCCCTGCGCATTCAGAACAAATGTGTAGTTGTGGGTTCCGGGTTCAAGCCCCTTGACCGAATTGGTCACCATGCCGTTGAGCCATCGCACGCGATCAGTGCCGGTGATCCGCAGGCGGGTGCGATAGCCGCGATCAAAAATCCCTGTGCTTCCGGTGAAGCCCGTCAGTGCGGAAAGCTCTGCGGATACGTCTGAAAAGAGAGTGGGTGTCAGCGCACCAAGATGTGAGATCAAAGTGGCGCTCAGCAACGGTGCCAGCGATGGTGTCTCTAGGTCGGTTGCTTGGCTCATAGGTGTCTGATCGGGCTGGGCGTCCACTACGATTATACTTCCGGCCCAGTGCTGCTCCAGGCGGGCGCAAGCAGGATGCCAAAACGTTCTGAAACGAGGATGAAGTTTTGATGAAGAAGAACAGTGTTCCCCCGGCGCTATGGGTCGCAGGCTCCCTGCTGTGGGCGGCCGCGTTAGCCGCGCAGACTGCCGCGCCGGAAACGCACATCACTCGCGCGCAGGCGAAGGAGCTGTTTCGCTCGGTTGACGACATCCTCAAGTTCGCTTCCGGGGACACCGGTCTCGCCATCAGGCAGGAGGTAAAGCGGCGGCTGACCACGCGTGACGCGGTGGCGAAGTTCCTGGTCGAGAAGATGGCCGAGGATAAGGACACCAAGCGCATGGAGCGCTCGGAGATCGTGCTGAAGAAGTTCGGCCTGCTCGATCGCGACTTTGCGCTGCGGCCTTTTCTGGTGAGCCTGTTGAAGGAGCAGATCGCCGGCTTTTACGACAACAAGACCAAGACGGTGAACCTGCTGGACTGGATCGACGCCGACACGCAGAAGCCGGTGCTGGCGCATGAGCTGACCCATGCGCTGCAGGACCAGCGGGTAGACCTCGAGAAGTGGGGAGATAACAGCGTCGACGGCATCGCCCAGAATGCGGCGGAGGACACAAAGCACCTGGCCACCGATGAGACCGACACGGCGCGTGAAGCGGTGCTTGAAGGCCAGGCGATGGTGACCTACCTGGATTACGGCTTGCTGCCGACGGGTCAGACGCTGCGTACCTATCCCGACATCGTGGCGAAGGTAAATGACAGCCCGGCGGCTGATGAAGACTCGCCGCTGCTCTTGCATGCGCCGAAGGTCCTGCAGGAGTCGCTGCTGTTTCCTTACCGCGACGGGCTGGTCTTCGAGGCGACACTCTTGAAGGACCGCGGCGTGGCTGGGGCATTTGCCGGCGCGCTGGACCGGCCGCCGAACTCCAGCTGGGAGATCATGAACCCCAAGGCCTACGAGCAGAAGCGTACCGCGACCCTGCTGCGCATGCCGGATGTACATCCGCTGCTCGACCCGGAGTATGCGCCTTACGATATCGGCGCGATGGGCGAGCTTGACGTAAGGATGCTGGGCGAGGTGCTGGGCGGCAAGGGCGCGGGCGCTGATTGCGCGCTGGCCTGGGATGGCGGCCTCTACTATGCCGCGCAAAGCCGCAGCGCCAAGACCGAGGCCGAGCAGGCGAAGACCGGCTCGGTGGCGCTGATGTACCTGTCGCAGTGGAAGACGCCGGAAGCGGCTGTCGAGTTCGCCAAACTGTACGCCGGCGGCCTGCAGAGAAAGTACAGTAAGGTGATCGCCGATGCCGCGTCGACTGAGGCAAACCGGATCTACGCCACGGAGGAAGGCCCGGTGCTCATCTCGACCGTGGGCCGGGAGGTCTTTGTGAGCGAGAGCTTTCCTCTGCCGGTGGCGCAGAAGCTCGAGGCGATGATGACCGCGGCGCAGCTGGATGGAACAGAACAGGTGGCCCGGACGAGGACGCCCGAGCTGACCGGGCGATGGGTCTCCTGGTTCGGCAGCTTCGGATTGGTGAAGGCGGGACTGCCGCGGCTGCCCGCTCCCGCGCCGCGGGTATACTGAACTTTCGTCTGACGAGCGAAAGTTCAGCATGGCTTGGAGCAGGTTTGCAGCAGGCAGAGATTGGCATCATTGGCGGCAGTGGGCTGTACGCGATGCCCGGGTTGACAGAGGTTGAGGAGACGGCGGTCCGCACACCGTTTGGCGATCCGAGCGATCCGGTTGTTCTGGGCACGCTGGAAGGACGGCGTGTAGCTTTTCTGGCGCGGCACGGTCGCGGACATCGGCTGCTGCCGAGCGAGCTTAACTTTCGGGCGAATATCTTTGCCCTCAAGTTTCTGGGCGTGGAGCAGATACTCTCGGTCTCCGCCGTCGGCTCGCTTAAGGAGAAACATAAGCCCACCGACTTTGTCATTCCTGACCAGTTCATCGATCGGACCTTTGATCGTACCGCTACTTTCTTTGGCGACGGCATTGTTGGCCACGTTGCCTTCGCCGACCCGATCTGCGCGCGCGTGGCGACGACGCTGGCCGCATCCTGCGAGCATG
>CAXUND010000006.1:15808-65885 GCA_964252445.1 uncultured Acidobacteriaceae bacterium
ACCGCCGGCGGGACGTATGCCTGCATAGAAGGGCCGCAGTTCTCGACCCGCGCCGAGTCGAACCTCTATCGCAGCTGGGGCGCGGATATCATCGGCATGACCAACCTGCAGGAGGCAAAACTCGCGCGGGAAGCAGAGATATGCTACGCGACGCTCGCCATGGTCACCGACTATGACTGCTGGCGCGAGGGGCACGATGATGTGACTGTGGACCAGGTGATTGCAGTCATGCATCAGAACACGGCCAATGCCTCAAGCGTGGTGCGCGAGGCGGTGAGGACGCTGCCGGCCGAGCGCACCTGCGCCTGCGCGACTGCCGCACAGTTCGCCATCATGACCAACCGCGAATATATCCCGGTAAGCCTGCGCGAAAAATTAGCGCCGCTTTTCGAAAAATATCTAACTCCCGCCCTTAAGTAGGAAAGCAGACGATGTCCATTCTGGTAGTAGGAAGCGTTGCTTTCGATTGCGTTGAAACGCCTTCAGGCAAGCGTGACCGGTGTGTCGCCGGCGCCGGCACTTACTTCGCCCTCGCGGCCAGTTACTTTACCGACGTGCGGGTGATCGCCGTCGTCGGCGAGGACTTTACCGCCCTCGAGGAAGAGGTCTTCACCCGGCGCAACATCGACATCCGCGGCATTGAGCACGCCCAGGGCAGGAGCTTCTTCTGGAGCGGCTCTTATCTCGACAGCCTGGCCGAGCCGAAGACGCTTACGACCGAATTAAATGTATTCGAGAAATTCGCGCCGCAAATTCCGACCTTTTACGAAGATTCGGAGTTTCTCTTCCTGGCGAATATCGACCCGGTGCTGCAGCACCGCGTGCGCCAGCAGATGCCGAACGTGCGCATGGTGGGCGGCGACACCATGAATTACTGGATCAAGGATCACCGCGACAACCTGCTGCGCGTGCTCGCCGGACTGGACACCCTGCTCATCAATGACAGCGAAGCCACGCTGCTCGCCGGGGAGCGCAACCTGGTGCTGGCGGCTGAGAAAATCCTGGCGCTCGGGCCGAAGAGCCTGGTGATCAAGCATGGCGAGTACGGGGCGACTGCTTTCTTCGCCGACCGCGCCTTTCCCGGCGAACAGCTCTCGATCCCATTTCGTGCACCCACGCTGCCGCTGGCTGAAGTCGTCGATCCGACCGGCGCCGGAGACTGCTTTGCCGGCGGCTTTTTCGGCTACCTGGCTTCGCAGTCCGCCGTCACTCCCGCGGTCTTCAAGCGCGCCATGTTTTACGGCGGCGTGATGGGCTCCTTCTGCGTGGAGCGCTTCTGCACCGAGCGCGTTGAGGCGCTCTCGCGCGACGAGATCGATGCCCGCTTTGCCCTTTTCCGCGAGCTCTCGCATTTAGAACCATGACGGTGACAGATCGCGCGGAACTCAGGCAAGAGTCCTTGCTGGTGGCCTGCGCGGCCGCCGTAGTCTCGCTCGCGGCGCTCGCCTATTGCCTGCCGCGCGGCATGCTGCTGCTCTACGGAGACGCGGTCGCGCACCTGCACACCGCGCGCCGGCTGACTGACTCGCTCTACCCGGGCTGGCGGCAGCTCGGCTCTGTCTGGCTCCCCCTGCCGCACCTGCTCATTGCGCCGTTTGTCACCGGCATGCGGGGCTGGCAATCAGGGGTCGGGGGCGCTCCGCCGTCGATGCTCGCCTACATTCTGGGCGCTGTCGGACTGTACCGGCTGGCGCGTCTCTGGCTGAGCGCAGGCCCGGCCCTGGTCGCAGTTACTTTCTACGCGCTCAACCCGGGCCTGGTCTACATGCAGGTGACCGCGATGAACGAGCCCTTGTTCCTGGCGGAGATGATCTGGGCGACGCTGCTGGTCGCGGAGATCAGGCTGGCGCTCGGTGAAGCAAATGCGCGCGGCGCCGGCCGCCGCCTGCTGGCGCTGGCCCTGCTGCTGGCCGCTGCTGTCTTCACTCGCTACGACGGGTGGATCTTTGCGGCCGCCTGCTGGTGCGTGGTTGCGTGGGCCATGTACCGGGCGCGCAGCTTCCGCTCGCCCGCGGGCGAGATGTTCCTGCTCTTTACCGCGATCGTCGTAGCTGCGCCGGCTTTCTGGCTCGCCTACAATGCCAGGCAGTTCGGCGATCCGCTGGATTTTATGCGCGGGCCTTACTCGGCGAAGGCGATCGATGCGCGCACGACGCCGCAGGGCGCGGGGCACTATCCCGGCTGGCACTACCTGCCTATGGCAGCCCAATATTTCGCCAAGGCCGCCGAGCTCGGCAGCGCTCCGCTTTGGGCAGGCGACCTGCTGCTGGTGATCACGCTTGCCGGCTCGGCATTGGCGGCGCGGAAGCTGCGCGGCGCGGCTATCACGCTGCTCTTGTGGATCCCCCTGCCGTTTTACGCGTACTCGGTTGCCTACGGATCGGTGCCGATCTTCATCCCTATCTGGCGCCCAAACTCGTTTTACAACACGCGCTACGGAATGGAGCTGCTGCCGATCTTTGCTCTGGGGCTGGCGTTTCTTGCTTCTTTCGGCGCGGCGTGGCTCAACCGAAGGCGGCCGGCGCTGACCACGCCTGCGCTGGGCCTGCTGCTGGCGCTGCTGGTGCTCAATGACTTAATGCTTTTGCGGGCGCAGCCGCTGGTCTACCAGGAGGCCATTGCGAACTCGCGTACCCGGATTGCATTTGAAGAAGCACTGGCGCGGGCGCTCGTTCAGCTGCCGGCGCGCGGCACTATCCTCATGTACACCTCGGACCATGTCGGCGCAGTCGAGCGCGCCGGGATTCCGCTGCGGCGGACGATTAATGATTCGGACTACCTGGTCTGGAATGCTGCGCTGAAGGATCCCGCGAAGTCCGCTGCGTTTGTCGTTGCCATTGAGGGCGATGCGGTTGCGAAAGCCGTAGCTGCCCATCCGTCCGGGCTCGCGCTGCTGGATGTGGTCTGCTCGACCGGGCAGCCTTGCGCGCGCGTCTACGCCTCTACAGGCGCCGTGGGAGTACGCTGATCGCCATGGAGATGATGGCATTGTTGCAGGCTACGCAGCCCGGCGGAGGGATGCAGCAGTTCAGTGATGCCGAGCAGGCAGTGCTCATCGGTGGCGTGGCCAAGCGTCTGCTGGTGGCGGCGGCACTCGGTGGTCTGATCGGGCTCGATCGAGAGATCCACCACAAAGCTTCGGGCATGCGGACAAACCTGCTTATCTGCTTTGCGTCCGCGCTGTTTACTTTTCTGTCGCCGGTGATCGCAGGGCCGCTAGGCAGCAACAAGGGACAGATCGCCGCCAACATCGTTCAAGGCATCGGCTTCCTGGGTGCGGGCTTGATCCTGCACAACCGTGCGAGGGTGAATGGACTCACCAGCGCGGCCACCGTCTTCGCCGTCGCCTCGGTCGGCATGGCGTGCGGCGCCGGCCTGTACATGGTGGCGACTTTCGCCACTGTGATCATCCTGATTACGCTGGAGCTGGTCGGCCTGCTCGAAGGCAAAGCCGGCCTCAAGACTTACACCATGGTGTACGAGGTCCGCACCAGCGACGTGGAACGGGCGAAGTCTGTGCTGCTGACGGCAATGGATGCGGAGCGGCGGCGTCTGGAGCTTGAGACGGAAGCGCCTGTGGATGGACTGGAGCGGCTTACCTTTGTGATCTCGGGCACCCGCCCCATGCACAAACGCCTGACGCACTCTATCCGCGCATCGACAGCGATCCACGCTATTGAGACCTACCCGGCTTCTGCTGATGACTAGCGTGATTCGTTTTTTGAAGGCGCATGCCTGCGGCAATGATTTCCTTGTTGTCGAGCGCGACCGCGATCTGGACGAGGCGACGGAACGCGCGCTCGCGGTACGGCTTTGCGCGCGCACCACTGGCATCGGTGCCGATGGAGTGGAGCTGCTCGACTGGAGAGGCGAGCGCTCAGGCCGCATCACGCTTTACAACGCCGATGGGTCGATCGCCGAGATCTCGGGGAACGGAACGCGCTGCGTCGCGGCCTGCATGGCCCGGCAGAAGCAGGCGCGCGCAGGCGAGGCGTTTACGCTTGCTACCGACGCGGGTCCGCGCACGTGCCGCATCCTGGGAGTGAACGGCCATGTTTATGAGATCAGCTCCGGGATGGGCATCCCTCGCGTTGAGCATGCGACGGTGGTGCTCGACGAAGAGGGAATCTCGATTGCGGGCGCGGTGGTCTCGACCGGCAATCCGCATTTTGTAATCTTTGTCGAGGACGACAGCTTTCGCGTCGAGGGTCGAAGCTGGCAGGAGATCGGAAGCGCGATCTGCGTGCATCCGGATTTCCCGGCGCAGACGAATGTCGAATTTGTGCGGCTCGTCGGGAAAGACAGGATCGAGATCCGCATTTTCGAACGCGGAGTGGGGCCGACAAGCTCTTCCGGCACCGGCACCTGCGCGTCCGCTGCGGCCACTATGATCCTGCACGGCAGTGGGCGGCTGCTCACCGTCACCGCCCCGGGCGGCTCGCAGCAGGTTGACTGGCCTGCGGGGAACGCCGAGATGCTGCTGACCGGCCCCGCCGAGATCATCGCCAGCGGAGAGTTCTATTGGTGACGCTGAAGCCTCCTGCGCTGCGGCCCGGCGCGCACCTGCGCCTGGTTGCGCCTGCGAGCAGCGCCCAGCCGGAGCGGCTTGCCCTGGGCGCGGAGGCTCTGCGCGCGCGCGGCTTTAAGGTCAGTTTCGGAGAGCACGCGCAGGGACGGCATCCGCCCTACTTTTCAGGCATCATGGAAGATCGCTTGGCCGATCTGCACTCGGCGTTCGCGGACCCCGAGGTCGATGGCATCATTTGTACACGCGGCGGTTACGGATCGAATTACCTGCTGCCGGGGCTGGACCTCGATCTCATTCGCGAGCACCCGAAGGTCTTCTGCGGCTACAGCGACATGACCGCGCTGCAGACGTGGCTGGCAGACCAGATCGGGCTGGTGGCCTTCCATGGACCGCTGGCGGCCGGTGATTTCTACCTTGCAGACGGGGTGGACGATCGGACGTTTCTCGCGGTCACGGGCGGAGAGGTGGTCGAGTACGGAGCAGCCGAGGGCCTGCGGGTGCTGCGTCCCGGAGCAGCGCGTGGCCTGCTGTATGGAGGGTGCCTGTCCCTGATCTCTGACTCGCTCGGCACTCCCTATGCTGCGGACACGGAAGGCAAGCTGCTCTTTCTTGAAGATGTGGGCGCGAAGCCTTACCAGGTCGACAGGATGCTGCGCCAGCTGCTGCTGGCCGGGAAGCTCGAGGGCGTGGCCGGGTTTATCTTCGGCGAGATGCTGGACTGCCGGTCCCCGGGTGCGGCTGCTGATCTTCTGGAGCAGGTCATCCTCGGCGTCCTCGATGGGTTGGACGGGCCGATCGCAATAGGGCTGCGCTCCGGGCATGTTTCGCGCGCTAACGTTACCCTGCCTCTCAACATCGAGGCCGAGCTGGTGCTTGAAGACACGCCGGTGCTACGCACGCTGGAGCCGGCCGTCGTAACGTAGAGACAGAAATGCAAAGCGGAAAACACATTCATCTGATCGGCATTTGCGGCACGGCCATGGCCTCGCTCGCCGGACTGCTGCAGCTCAAGGGGCACCGGGTTACCGGTTCGGACCAGGCCGCGTACCCGCCCATGTCGGACCTGCTGCGCTCGCTGGACATTCCTGTTCTCGAGCCGTTTGCGGCGGCGAATCTCGAGCCGCGTCCGGACCTGGTGATCATCGGTAATGCGCTCTCGCGCGGCAATGTCGAGCTTGAGTACGTCCTCGACCAGCGGCTGCCGTTTACGTCGCTCGCGCATGTCATCCACGAAGAGTTTCTCGACGGACGCGAGTCGCTGGTAGTGTCAGGGACGCACGGCAAAACGACAACCACCAGCCTGCTCGCCTGGATCTACGAGGTCGCGTCGCGAAGCCGGCCGGAGCTCGCGCCGTCCTTCCTGGTCGGAGGAGTGGCGGAAAACTTCGGGACGAGTTTCCAGCTGCGGAATACTCGGTCCTTCCTGATCGAGGGCGATGAGTATGACACCGCTTTCTTCGACAAGGGACCGAAGTTCATGCACTACTTTCCCGACGCGCTGATCCTCACGCATGTCGAGTTTGACCACGCCGACATTTACCGTGACCTCGATGCGGTGAAGACCGCGTTCAAACGCCTGGTGAACCTGGTGCCGCGCCGCGGACACATCGTGGCGTACGACGGCTCTGAGAACGTGTCGGAATGCGTCGCCCGCGCCATGTGTACGGTCGAACGTTACGGATTCGATCCCTCGTCAGCATGGTGCCTGGTCGACCTCCACCACGAGGGCAACCTCACTCACTGGCGCGTCCTGCAGAAGGGTCAGCCCTGGGGCGAGTTCACGCTGGCGCTCGCGGGCGAGCATAACGCGCTCAACGCGACCGCAGCGGCGGCGCTCGCTGCCGGGCAGGGAGTCAGCGTTGAGGCGATTGCCGAGGCGCTGGCGACGTTTCGGAGCGTGAAGCGGCGGCTTGAAGTTTGCGCGGTCATCGACGGCATCACCGTGATCGACGACTTTGCGCACCATCCGACGGCGATCCGCGAAACTCTGCGCGCCCTGCGTGCCTCCTATCCGGGCGCGCGGCTGTGGGCGGTGCTTGAGCCGCGCTCGAATACGCTGCGCCGGAACGTTTTCGAGCGTGAGCTGATCGAGAGCCTGGCTCTTGCGGACCGCGTCGTGCTGGCGGGCGTCTTCAAGCAGGAGAGCATTCCGGCGGACGAGCGTCTGCATCCTGAGGCGGTGATCGTCGCGCTGGCGCAGGCTGGTCATGAAGCGGCCCTCTACGCCAATGCGGACGCGATCGTCGACGCAATCGCACCCGAGCTGAACCCGGGCGACGTGGTCGCTATCCTCTCGAACGGCGGCTTTGACGGCATCTACGAGAAGCTGCCGCGCCGCCTCGCCGAGCTGCGCAATTGCTGAGCACCATCAAGCTGCTCGCGGTCTGGATTACGCTGGCGATCCCGGTGGCGATCATCGGCATTCCAGTCACCTGGTTCCGCGGCAACGTCATCTTTCTGCACCACTGGAGCATGGTCATCGTGCGCGCCGGACTGCGCGCCGCTGGCATCCGCGTGACGCCCAGGTATGAGCTGGAGTTCCCGCCGGGCGAGGCCTTCATCTTCATGGCCAACCATGTCTCGAATCTGGACCCGCCCGTGCTTGCCTCTCTCCTGCCCAGCCCAACGTCGATGCTGCTCAAGAGTTCGCTGATGAACATCCCGGTACTCGGCTATGCCATGCGTCTGGCGCGCTACGTGCCGGTCGAACGCGACGGACGACTCGAAAGCGCGAAGGAAAGCATGCGCAAGGCCGAAGAGGTACTGCGGTTCGGGATGCACCTGACCATCTTCGCCGAGGGCACGCGCTCGCCTGACGGACGGATGCTGCCGTTCAAGAAAGGCCCGTTTGTGATCGCGATGCACTCCGGGGCGCGGATCGTACCGGTCTCGATCGCAGGGACGGAGTCCATGCTGCAGAAGGGAAGCGTGCGGCTTACGCCAGGCACGGCGCGTGTGACCTTTCACCCCGCGCTCAACCCCAAGCAGTTTCCCGGGCGCGATGCGCTCATGGCCGCAGTGCGGACGGCAATTGAAAGCGGCCTGCCCGAATGGATGTGGTCCGGTGAATCCGGTGAACCAAGGTCCTCGGAACCGAAAGCCTAAGGCTTCAGGATCGGGGTATAGCCGTTTGCCTGCAGGCGGGTACGCATGGCGAGCGCAGCCTCGCGCGTACGGAAGGGGCCTACCTGGACATGCAGGAAGTGGTCGTTCGGCTCCGTACGGACCAGGGCGTTGTAGCCCTCGCGGCGCAGCGCGGCGGCCAGCGATTCAGCATCGGCAGGGTGCATGACAGCGGCGACCTGGACCATCGTCTGCGGCCCCAAGCTTGCGCTTGGACGCTGTGAGCCGGCTGCGGCCAGGGCTGCGGTCTCAGCCGGGGAGAGAGCCGCGGGGCCGGTAGGCGAAGCGGCTTCCCGAACCGCGAGCGCGGCGGCAGGCGAAGGTTTGGCTGCTCCGGAGACTTCAGGGCCCGGCGCTGTTCCGACCGGCCGGTCTGTCGCAGGCGGCGCGGCCTGGGTCGGTAGCGGCTCGGCCGCCTGCGCGGTCTGGGTGGGGAGGGCAGCGGGAGCAGGCGCCGCGTTCATAGTCGCCGGCTTGGGTTTGGGTCCATGATGGCCGAAGGAGTAGCCGAAGCCGAATGCCAGGCCGCAGACGATCACGATGGCGAAAAAAATCCCGAGAAGCGCCGGGATACCAAGCGTTACATCGTTCGACTGTGCTGGCTCAGGGGCCGGGGGCTCGTACTGCGCATACTGCCGCGTGCGCCCGGAAAGCGGCTGGTCACCATCAAGCGTGGAGTACATTTCAGGTCTCCGATTCGGTGGGCGTTTCGCGCACGGGTTGTGCCGCGGGCGTCCTGGGAGTGAACTTATTCAGCAGCGAGAGCATTTCAATCGGCAGCGGGAAGATGATGGTTGTGTTCTTTTCGGTTCCGATGTCGCGCAGGGTCTGCAGATAACGCAATTGCATGGTGGTGGGCTGCTCGGCGAGCAGGGCGGCTGCGTCGACCAGCCGCTGAGCGGCTTCGAATTCACCGTCAGCGTTGATGATCTTCGAACGCTTCTCGCGCTCGGCCTCGGCCTGGCGAGCCATGGCGCGCAGCATCGACTCCGGCAGGTCGACCTGTTTGACTTCGACGGAGACCACCTTGACGCCCCAGGGTTCGGTGCGCGAGTCGATGATGGTCTGGATCCTCTGGTTGAGCTGATCGCGATGCGAGAGCAGGCCGTCGAGCTCAACCTCGCCCAGCACCGAGCGCAGGGTGGTCTGCGCGAATTGCGAGGTCTGGTAGACGTAGTTCGAGACTTCGATGACGGCGCGGGCCGGGTCGAGCACGCGCAGGGTGATGACGGCGTTGACCTTGAGGGTCACGTTGTCGCGGGTGATGACATCCTGCGGCGGCACTTCGAGCACTTCCTGCCGCAGCGAGATGCGCACCATCTGGTCAAACGGGCGAAAGACGAAGATGACTCCGGGGCCCTTGGGCGGCGTCACCGCGCGCCCCAGGCGGAAGATGACCGCCCGCTCGTATTCGCGCAGGATGCTGATCGAGGTAAAGAGGTAAAAGAGCAGGATTGCGATGACGATCAGGCCGAACATTCCCATGTAGCCCCGTTCTTAGTCCAGCCCGATTTTACGCCAGCGCGCTCATGCGCCTGAAGCCAAAGTCGATCCCGGCATCCGCTCTACCAACAGGGTAAGCGCGCGGACGGCGGTCACCCGGGCGTAGTCGCCCTTGCTGAGCGGCGCATTGGACTCGGCAAACCAGAGCTCCCCGCGCACCAGCACCTGCCCTCGAGGGCGCTCGCCCCCGAAAGGCTCCTGTGCGATCACCACCGCGCCCACCATGGCTTCAGGGCCGGTCAGCACCTTGTTGCGGCGGGCGCGCAGGGCGATGCGCACGAGGAAGAAGGTGATCAGGCCGAAGGCCGTGCCGACAGCGAGCGCGGTGGCAAAGTGGACGCTCAGCTCCGGCGTTGGAGCCTCAACCAGGGTGAGCAGGCCGAAGACCAGCGCGATGGTTCCGGCCGATGCCAGGATGCCGTGGGTCGAGGCCTTGGCCTCGAGCAGCAGCAGCACCAGGCCGCCGACGCACAGCGCCAGCGAAGCGTAGTGAATGGGCAGCAGGTTCAGCGCAAACAGGGCAGTGACCACCAGCAGCGTGCCCAGGGCTCCGGGGATGATGGTGCCCGGCGTGTTGAACTCCAGGTAGATGAGCAGCGCGCCCAGGATCAGGGCGAGTACGGCAAAGTTCGGGTCGATGAGCCGATCGAGAATCTGCTCGCGCAGGGTGAGATCGATTGGCAGCAGCTCGGCGTTCCTGGTATGCAGCGTGGTTGTCTTGCCGTCGAAGCGGTGGAGCTCCATGCCGTCCAGGCCGTCGAGCAGCGCGCGTTCGCCGGGGGCGATACGGTCGATGAGCTTGAGGTCGAGCGCCTCCGTTGCGGTGTAGGACTTCGAGTTCAGCACCGCATCCTGGGCGGCATCGACATTGCGCTTCCGGACCGACACGTAGGAGCGCAGGAACGCCGTGGTATCGTTCTCGAGCTTCTGTTTCATGATCGGATCGAGCGTCGCGCCCTCGACCACCGGGTGAGCGGCCCCGGCATTGGTTCCCGGGGCCATGGCGGCGATATCCCCGGCCTCCAGGATGAAGAAGCCGGCCGAGCCGGCGCGACTGCCGGAGGGGCCAACGTAGACGATGACCGGAACAGGCGACGCGAGAATTGAGTGAACAATGGAGCGAGTGGAGGAGAGCAGGCCGCCAGGAGTGTTGATCTCAATCAGCAGGGCGTCGGCATGGCTTGTAGCGGCTTGGGAAAGACCGCGGTCGAGGAACGCTTCGCTGATGGGCTGGATGGTGTCGTCGAGATGAAGGATGAGGACGCGCGGCTGGGCTGCCCGGGCGGGAACCGTGAGGAGTAAGAGCAGGAACAGCCGGAGCCGATTCTTCGCCTTGCTCAGAATGACAGGAGCGGGGGCGGTGCGTGTTCCGTGTCTCGGGTGCGCGACATCGTGCGGCCGCACGGTCGACTTCAGGTCAACCGCAGGTTCATCGCTTTGCTTAGGATGGTGATACTTTCTTAAAGCGTTAGTTGAGGTTTTAAAGCTAAGGTCGCTCATTGGGGGACCTGCTGTCCGCGGCTGACCAGGGCGTCCCTCAGCCCCTTAGCGCTGGAGTTCAGCGGGTCGAGACGCAGTGCCTGGCTCACTTCGGTCGAGGCCAAGGGCAGCTGGTTGGACGCGAGATCGATGCGGGCGAGCACCAGGTGAGCGGGCACGTTCGGAGCGGCGGCGAGCGAGAGCTGCGCCTCCTGGCGGGCGCCGTCGCGGTTGGCCGTACGTTCCCGCACCTGCGCAAGCCCGGCGTGGGCGCTCGCCGTGGATGAATCGGCGGAGGGATCAGCAGAGAGCGCCAGCTGAAACTCGCGCTCCGCCTCAACCAGCAGTCCGCTGTTCAGATAGGCATTGCCGTTCTTCGCCAGCTGGGCGGCGCGCTGCGGCGCCGGCAGCGTGGCAACCCGCTGCGCTTCCACCTGCTCCATGGCGTAAGCCGCCTGGCGGAAGCCGGTCTCGTTGTAGCTGCGCTTGATGCGCTCGAGCGGCAAAGTCAACCGGCCACCGGGAGCGTTCGGTACCGCTGGTTCGGCATCGGCAGGTGCAAATGCGTTCGCGCCCTGGGTGCGCAGATTATTGGCAAAGGTCTGTGACTCCTGATCGTCCGGATGCAGCTTGATAGCCTGGTCCAGCTCGCCGAGTGCATGCGCCGTGTCTCCGTGACGGGTAAAGGAGACAGCGACGTTGAAGTGGTAGTCGGCATCGCGCGGATCTGCGGTGATCGCCTGCTGGAAGAGCGGGGCGCCGTCATGACCGCGCCGGGCTGCGGCCACACCCTGGTTATTGACCACTTCCGGCAGTGGCAGGCGGGTGCTTACGAAGGCGAAGGCGTCCTCGGCCTGCAGGTATTTGCCGGTGTAGAAAAAGGCGAGGCCACGGTAGAAATCCGCCTCGAGGGCATCAGGATCGTTCTGGGCCAGGTGTCCGAACGCGGCAGCGGCCTCCTCGTAATTCTGCGCGGCAAACTCCGCCTGGCCGAGCGCAAACCATGCCGGGTAGGCGTCCGCACCCGTGCCCGGGCTCAAGCGCAGAGCCTCTCGCAAGTGGCGGATGCGCTCCTCCGGCGAAGGCTCAACCAGTCCTCGAATGTAGTTTTCAAATGCGTCGAGACGAAGCGCGGCGTCGGTAGAGATGAACGTCTGCTCGGCTACGGCAAAAGCCGGGTTGAGCTGGCGAGTGAGCCTCCACGCCAGAGCGTTGAAGACGTTGGGCAGGTGAGCAAGATCGGTCTGTTCTTCAAGGGATGGTGACAGCTTGAGGGCCCCTACATCGAGCAGGCGCGCGTCCGCAATAATGTGCGCACCGGCTCCCGTGCCCTCGACCCGGTAGGTTCCAAAAACAACGTAGTTGGCGTCCAACGCCTGCGCTAGCCTGATGGCGCTAGCCCTCGAAGGATGAAAGTCGGTCGGCAGGCCGAGATGATCAAGGGCGTAGAGACGATCCGCGCGACCGATCGGCAGCAGACTTGCGGAGGAAAAACGGCGGTTGAGTATCTCGGGTGCGGCAGCGCCGATCCAGTCAACATTTGGGGAAGGAACCTGATTGTCGAACGGCAGCACCAGGATCAGCTGGCCGCGCCCGGGACCTCCCTGCTGTGCCGGGGCGGCGGCACAAGCCGCCAGCGCGCAGGCGAACAAGAGACCGCATCGAGTCTTCAGGCGAGAGATCACAGCTTGCTTCATTATAGGCGGCCTCAACGGCGGCATGCCCCAGCGAGCAGGGCCAGCTGAGGGCGCTCGAAGGAGAGGACGGCTGCCCACTGTCCTCCCCGATCCGCCCTCCACACCACTGTGCCGTGGAGGAGATGCGCCACCACTTCGGGATTGAGATCTGTATGCGCTGCAAAGTAACGCTCGTCCAGCCGGTGGTAGGCGTGGCCCAGCGGCACCAGCACCCGGGCCGGCGTGTACTTGGTCGAGAAGACGATGGCGACCGTGTACGGGGCGCTGCCGGAGGCGGCTGTCTCGATCTGCCCGACCGAGAAATTGTCGATCGGGGTGACCGGGTAGCCGCTGTGGACATACCCCAGCTCCGGACGGGTGAGTTCATCGGCAACCGGCCATGCAGTCAGGATGGTCGGCCGGCCGTATCTACGCTCGACCTCGGCGATGGCCGCCTGGTGCAGCTTGATCACGTCGGCGTAGTCGAGGTTGTCTTCGGGAGCAAACTGGTAGGGCGGGTTGACGAACAGCGCCAACACGAACGCGGCCGCCGCAAAGGCAACCAGACCGTACCAGTGCTGGAGGCGGGTGAAGAGCGTGTTGACAGAGAGCACCAGCAGCAGAGGGTAAAGGGGCAAAAGGTAGCGGGTAAGCAGCGCACCACCCAGCACGGAAAAGAAGACCAGCCCCGTGCCCAGGAGCAGGATGAGCGGCCGGCGATGGTCGCGCGACAGAGACGCCCGCCCGGGCAGCGACGGCAGCAGCAGGCACGCAATCGCCGGCACCGTGAGCGCAAACAAGTTCATGTGGGCGAAGAGCTGCAGGAGACGGTTGGCGAACGCTACCAAGATCCGCACCGGGGCGAGCGTAGCGCCTGCGTTGTATCGAAGGAATTCAGGATTGCCGAAGATGAAGCCGGTCGTATGCCAGTGGTACAGGAACCAGAGCACCAGCGGCAGTACCGGCAACACCAGCAGCGCTGCTTTCCTCTGAGACCCGCGCACGATGAGCTCCCATACAGCCAGCGTCAGCGGGATGCCGACAGCAGTCTCCTTCGCCAGGGCGCCCAGTGCGAAGAAGAAGGCCATAAGCAGGCCGCGAGTGTGGTCTGGAGTGCTGTCCTCGAAGTAGAAGACCAGCGCCCACAGCGAGGCCGCCGCGGCGAAGATGTCCGCATGCGCCAGCGTGCTCTGCGCGAACCACACCGGGTAGATCGCCGTAAGCAGCGTGGTGGCGACGGCCTGGGGCAGGCTTCGAGTAAGCGCCAGGGCGAGCCGGAAGACAGCCGTGAGCGCCGATGCGGCCACCAGGGACAGAGCCGTGCGCGTCACCAGAGGGGAATAGCCGAAAAGCTTCCAGCTGACTGCAAGCATGATCGACGGCAGAGGAGGATGGGCGTTGGTCAGCGTCGAGCGTGGAATGAGTGTGCCGGTGGTGTAGAAGTCCCACGCGGCTGGAATGTAGTAGCCCGCCTCATCCCAGTAGTAGGGGAGCCTCAGCAGCGGCAGATGCAGAAGCCAGACCGCCGCTGCCAGTGAGAGGAATGCCCACAGCAGATGGGCGCTCGAGATGGAGGGGGGCCGGTCGAGATCGAAATATTTAGAAGAACTGGGCTCGCGGGGATGGATCAGTGAACCCGGACTACTGGACGGCGCGGGGTCCGCCGGCGGAGGAAACCGGCTCAAGCTCGATCTCGCCGAAGGTCTGTTCATACTGGTTCACGTTCTGGCCGAGCACGTTCAACAGCGCCTTGGCCTGCTGCGGGCTCAGGTAGATCCCTTGCTGGTTCTCGATCTGCACCTCGTCTGGAGACGTGGGATGGGCGAGACCGAAGAGGAGAAAGAAGTCCCAGACGCTGACACGGACCTGCACGCTGTTGGCGTAATTTTCGCGGTATGCGGCACTCTGGGTGACGCTGAGACGGGGCTGTTGTTGGCTGCTCATGTTGCTTCTAGACTATCGCGTTCGCGCGGTGGGCGTGTGAACACGAGGAGATGGTGCGAAAGGGGGGACTTGAACCCCCACGGGTTGCCCCGCCAGATCCTAAGTCTGGTGCGTCTGCCAATTTCGCCACTTTCGCATGTGCATCATCAATCGTCACGTAGGTATGCTCTTGCCTTCTTGCAAAGTCAAGGCAACGGCGTCGCCGAGGCAGAATGGTCCCGCAGACGGCGCCAAGACCAGCCTACTCGCAAACCGGTCCCGTTGGAATCGTAAGTCTCTCCCCACTCAGATAGATCACCCGAACCAGGATTTCTCGAAGCGGCATGCCTCCACCGTGCCTGCTACGTGGAAGCTACGACGCGTTGCGAACTAGGCCAGCCAACGGGCGACACGCCCGACGAAGCGCAGCGCCGGCCTCGTGTATACTCGCGCGCAGTAACTGAAGAATAAATGCAGTTGACTTACTTACTTGTGCCACATGGAGGCTTTCGCAAATGTTTCTTCCTGGACTCTATACACGCTGCGGGTGCGCGGGGCTCTTACTATGTGTGGCTCCCGCTGCAGTGATCGCCACCGCACAACAAACCAATGTGTCAAATGTCAAGATCCCGACACTGGTGAACTTCAGTGGCTCTTTAGTCGGTGCTGACGGCAAGCCACTCACCCGCATTACGAGCATCAGGTTCGCTCTTTACCCGGAGCAGGAAGGCGGCCAGGCACTCTGGACTGAAACGCAGAACGTGACCCCCGACGCAGCCGGCCACTATTCGACCATGCTGGGTGCGACTACGGAGGGACTGCCGGCCGAGTTGTTTACCTCAGGCAATGCCAGATGGTTGGGACTGCAGGTGGAAGGGAAGCAAGAGGAGCCGCGCATCATGCTGGTGAGCGTTCCGTACGCCCTCAAGGCTGGAGATGCGCAGACGATCGGCGGTATGCCTCCTTCGGCGTTCGCTCTGGCAGGTTCAACCACGTCGACAAGCCAGGCTAATAGTGGCAGCGCCGGGACCAGTCCCAAAGCCGCGACTACGCCGGTCCCGGCGCTTAGTGGTACCGGAAAAACGGGCTACATCCCTGAATGGCTCAGCAGCAGCACGCTGGGATCCTCAGCGCTCTTTCAAAGTAGTTCCGGCAGCGTGGGCATTGCGACCACTTCTCCGACGCAGAAATTTGAAGTCGATTCGGGAAACCTGCTGGTCAGGGGCGCGAACAACTTCCAAAAGACCGGAAATACCGCCGCGTTGTATTTAGGCGATAGCAGTCACCTTATTCAGTCGATCTATGGCAGCGGCATAGCCATGGGCACGTACAAGGTGCCTGAGGCGATCTTTATCCAGGACACAACCGGGAGCGTCGGGATTGGAACGACTAGTCCGACAGGAACTCTCGACGTCGTGGGGAAGAGCACGGCACCGATCATCACCGTCAAGCAGAGCGGTACTGGAAACGGCATAACAGCCTCGGCTGCGAACTCATCCTGCGATAAGGAGCCCTGCGCCGCGGGCGTGTACGGCACGACAACGTCGGAGGTAGATGATGCGGGTGTTCTGGGCGTGGCATATGGTCGCAGCACCACCGGATTAAATATCAACAATGGGGCCGGAGTCTGGGGCGACACCAGCGCTCCCCAATCTGGAGCGATTGCCGTATTAGGGACCACTGACGACAACTCGGCCATCACAGCTATCAACAACGGGATGGACGCCGCCACGCTCTCGGCTTACAACCAGACTAGCGAGACCGGTGCAACTGTTTTGTACGCGGCCGGCGGCCAGGATGATAATGGATACTGCTATGTCGATACTTCGGGCGATCTTGCATGTAGCGGGAGTAAGTCGGCGGTGGTGACACTCAATAATCAGCATAAAGTCGCTCTTTACGCTGTCGAAGCTCCTGAAAACTGGTTTGAAGATTTTGGAACCGGGCAACTTGTAGCAGGCTCGGCCGTGGTTTCCTTGGACCCGAAATTCACGCAGGCGGTCAACACCACAACCGACTATCACGTCTTCCTCACGCCGAGGGGCGACTGTAAAGGGCTTTACTTCTCACAACAGTCAGCTACTTCCTTCGTAGTGCGTGAGATTGGCGCGGGTACTTCGAATGTGCAGTTCGATTACAGGATCGTGGCTCGTCGCAAGGGGTACGAAAACATTCGACTGGCTGATATGACTGAACGCGTCAACCGCCTCCGGCAATCGAGGCCGGGGATGACTCCGGTTCGGCAGGGGAGGGGAGCAGCGCCCCAGCTTTCGCAGAAGTAGTCCCTGGCTTTCTTTTATACTGCGCGGATGAGCTTCGCCCGCCGCAGTCTCTGTTTCGCTCTCCTGGGTGCGGCGGCTGCGGCGGCGCAGCCGTCCACCTTTTCTGTGCCGGACGCGGCGCTCGGCAACCCGGTCCGCCTGGTGCTCTACGGCGACATGCGCTTTCATGATCCCTCTGACACAGAAGCTGCGAATCCTTCGGCGCGGCGGGCACTGGTCGCGCGCATTGCTTCCGAGAAACCGGACGCGGTACAGCTTACCGGCGATATACCCTACCGCGGCAGCAACGCCGGCGATTACGCCGTGTTTCAGAGCGAGACTGCCCCCTGGCGCACGGCAGGGCTGCGTATCTACCCGGCGCTCGGCAATCATGAGCTTTCCTTCTTCGCCGGCTCGGGGCTGGAGAACTGGTGGGCTAACTTTCCCCAGCTGCGCGGCATGCGCTGGTATTCGGTGGCGCTCGGCTCCCGCATCGAGCTGATCCAGCTCGACTCGACGTCAAACCTGGCAGACGGCAGTCCCCAGCGTGCGTGGCTCGATGCGCAGTTGAAAGATCTGCCGAAGACGGTGGAGTTCGTCCTGATCGGTCTGCATCATCCACCCGTTGCCGACCTGCAGACGCATATCGAAGTCAGCCACAATCCCCGGCCGAACGAGATCGCGCTCAGGGATTACCTGACATCGATCGAGCCCGGTCTGAAAGTCCGACTGCTGGTGACCGCGGGCCACATCCATAACTATGAGCGGGCGGAGTTCGGGGGCGTCACCTACCTGGTGTCAGGTGGCGGCGGTGCGCATCCCTACCAGGTCGAGCGCACTCCGCAGGATCTCTACCAGGACACCGACTTCCCCAACTTCCACTACGTCCGTGTGGAGATAAGTTCGTCGCTGCTGGGGAAGGACGAACTGAAGGCGACCATGTTTCGGCTTGCCGATCCGGCGGCGTCCAGTCCGACATGGCAGGAGAAAGATCACTTTGTGCTCAAGGCCAAATAGCGGGACCGCAACTTTCCGCCTCTTCCCGCGTCCGCATAGACACGTATGCGCAGCCTCCTGATTCTTCTTTCGATGACACTGATGGCCGGCTTGCTGCCGGCACAGCAGCCGCCCGCCAGTATCGACCCTTTGCAGTGGACACCGCCGGAGCTGGCGTCGCTGAGCCAGGCCGCGGCTCTCCATACCGACCTTACCTTCGACCGGCGCATGCTCGCCCTGGCCGGAGGACTGTGGGAGGGCGGCGACCCGGGCGTCACCCAGGCGATCGACAAGCTGAACGGGCTGGCCGTGCACAACTACCACTATTCCGGACCCGGGCTCTATGACCCGCGGCTGGTGGATGGTGTACGAAATGCCTATGCCCAACTGGGCTGGGAGCACATGGTACTGAAGCCGGGAGCCGGCAGCGCGCGCGGGGACGCGCCCAACAGCGCCCCTGATCGCGGCGCCATCGACCGCGGCATCACCGAGCACGGCGCGACGGACCTCTGGGTGCGCTTTGATCATCTGCAGGTTACTGGCGCCGTGGTGCTCTTTGAGAGCCCCAGCAACGTGGCGCTGGTGGCCGTCTCCGGCAACCTGAGCCCTATCGATCTGCTGCACCTGCGCGGACACTTCGGCATCCCGCGCTTTGCCGGAGATCATTTCGCTCCGCAGTAGTTGCCCCAGGCAAAGGCTTGTTTGACAGGCAGGCGCACTGCTATACCTGTGGGGCATGAGCGACACAGGCCAGAACTACTCCAATCACGTAAGGTTCGATCCCGCTTTCCATTTCCTGTTAGTGCCGGTGCTGCTGCTCAACCTGATCGTCACGATCGTCTTCGCGGTGCGGCACTTCACCTTCACTCGCGGATGGATGGTGGTGATGGCGCTGGCCTTCATCATCCTCGCCGGACTCTCCCGCAGCTATGCCAATAAAGTGCAGGACCGGGTGATCCGACTGGAGGAGCGCATCCGTCTTTCTCATGTGCTGCCGCCCGCTTTGCAGGCTCGCATCGGGGAGCTGTCGACGCGTCAGCTGGTGGCGCTGCGTTTTGCTCCCGACGCAGAGTTGCCTGGGCTGGTCGTACGCGCGCTCGACGAGAAGCTTGCCCCGAAACAGATCAAGCAGGCAATCGTGTCCTGGCGGGGCGACTACGAGCGGGTGTAAGAAATTACCGCCGCCGGGCTGCCCGATCGGGTATCGTGTGTAGCAGTCAAATTCGAGGCTGTTTTATGGTCACGCAAGCTCAGCCGGTGCCGCTCGTCGCGAGCCGGCCCACTCTCGAAATCCGCCGCAAGCACCTGCTCGCCATTCGCTGGATGCACTGGATCAACTTCCCATTGCTGTTCACGATGATCTGGAGCGGGATTTTTATCTACTGGGCGGATTCCGATCCTGTGCATGGAAATCTGAGCCGTGTCTACCGGATAGGGTTCGGCTCGTTTACGCTGTTTCGCTTCTTTCCGAACTGGGTCTACTCCGCCCTCGGCACGCCTTACCAGCTGACCAAGGGACTCGGCTACCATTTTTTCTTCATGTGGCTGTTTGCCGCGAACGGGGTGTGCTACGTGGCCTACCTGGCGATCAGCGGCGCCTGGCGTGATCTGTGTCCCAGCCGAACCTCGCTGCGGGACGCGATCTACGTCATGCTCTACGACCTGCACCTGCGCAAACAGCCTCCGCCGCAGCTCAAGTACAACGCGGCGCAAAAGATAGCGTACTCGGGCGTGATCGTGATGGGCGCGGGCGCACTGTTCACCGGGCTCGCGATCTACAAGCCGGCCAGCCTGCACTGGTTTACTGAAATTTGCGGCGGCTATGAAATGGCGCGCTGGGAGCACTTCTGGCTCACCATCGGCTTTATGAGCTTTTTCGTGATCCACGTGTGGCAGGTGATGATGGCCGGCTGGAACAACTTCCGCAGCATGGTGTCGGGCGACGAGCTGGTGCGCCCGGGTGAGTCGCCCAACCGTGAGGAGCCGCTGTCATGAGTGTGGATACGAACCATCCGGAACAAGATTCCGCGAAAGCCGCTGCGCCGGTGGATCAGCCGCCCGCTGAGTCCGTCGCTGTGCCGGCGGCTCAACCCGCTGCTGACCCGGTGACTGAGACGATCCCGAGCCCGATGGCTGAGGCTGATCGAGGGCCGGTGGTCATTCCCTCCAGGGCACGCAGCCCGGAGGAGCTTGATCGCGAGGTGAAGCGGGTGATGGCCTCACGTACGCGGCGCAGCTTCCTCATCGGAGGCGTCGCCACGGTCGGCGCTGTCGCCGGGTACCGCTGGCTGTCGCACGCCGATGCTCCTCACCAGCTGCTAAAGCCCCTGCGCAGCGCGATGGAGTTCAACCACGATGTTTCGCTCGCCCTGTTCCGCGATCGAGTGCTGAGCCCCACCTACTCCGAAGACCGTGCCGTGAACATGCGCCTGAACGGCAACTTCGGGCAGGATCCGAAGATGAAGCTGAACACCTGGCGGCTGCAGGTGGTCGGTCTCAAGAACCCTTCCGGGTACAAGCAATATATCGAGGATGTCGATCTGTGGACCTACGAGTCCGGCGCCGACAACGGCGATGAGGATGAGGCGGAACCGCCCAGCGCCAAGGAAGCTCCCAGCCCCAAGACCGCGCCCGTTGAGGCGCCGGAGATGAAGCCGGCTCCGGTGCAGATGGCGGGCGCCGCGCCGATTGCGCCCGATGGGCGGCCCCAGGTGGTGCAGGAGATTGACGTCGAGATTCCCATCCCCAAGGCGCCCGCGACCGATACCAGCCGCACGCCCGGCGTGGTGCTCTCGCTCAAGGACCTGCGCGCGCTGCCCAGCTACGAGCAGGTGGTGCAGTTCAAGTGCATCGAGGGCTGGAGCCAGATCACCAGCTGGCGCGGCGCGCGCTTCTCTGACTTCGTGAAGGCATTCCCGCCCGCGGGGAACCCGAAGTACGTGATGATGGAGACCTCGGAGGGCGATTACACCTGCGGCTTCGATTTCGAGAGCCTGATGCACCCCCAGACACTGCTTTGCTATGAAATGCATGGGCGTCCGCTCACCATTGGGCACGGAGCGCCGTTAAGGCTGGCCATGCCGATCAAGTATGGCTACAAGCAGATCAAGCAGGTCGCGAAGATCACCTACACGAACACGCGGGCAGTTGATTACTGGGAGAACCTCGGCTACGACTGGTACGCCGGGCTTTGAGGGACCTTGACTCGCCTACTTTCCCGCTCCGCCGCCCACCTGCAGGTAGGAGAACACCGTGCTTGCGAGTTCAGGGAACTGCGAGACCAGCAGGCCCAGCAGCGGCAGGCCCAGGTAGCTCGCGATCTTGATGTAGAAGTCCAGGTCGAGCTTGCCGGGTTCGCTCGAGGTGGTGCGGCTGAGAATCGAGTCCCGGTGAATGGCGGCATAGACGGAAACAGCGGTGACTGCGAGGAACGCGAATAACAGGGACAGGCTGATCTCGACCGCATGGCGTCCGACGATGGGGTACTGGGTCATCGCGGCGGCGATGAGCACGTAGCAGGCCGCGGCGGTGAACAGGCTGTGCCGGACCTGGATGATGACGATGCGGATGTACTGGAGGTAGACGAGCGCAACAAACTCCTCCTGAGCGGCCAGGGTCTTCCCCTGGTCTGAGGAGGCGAGAGCAGGCTCGAGGTCCTTCTCGCGCTCGGCGACGATGTCGTCCTTGGCGGTCACTCCGCCCGTTTCCGCTGCCCACGCCGCTTTCATGTCCGGCAGCAATCGCTGGGCCAGGCCGGCGAGTGAGTGAAGCACCGAACCCCAGCCGGAGGCCTGCTGTTGATCTGTCTGTGTGGTCTGGATCACCTGTGCCCATGCATCGATGACCGGCTGATTCTCACCGGCGAGCAGACCCAGGCGACCGGGGCTGCCGGTCGCGAGTTCGAGGGCACGGCGCACAGGCTGGTAGGAGAAGGTAGGTGAGCTGTCCATGGTGCGCCAGATGCGGTGCCAGGACATGCCCTTGATGCGATCGAAGCCGCGCCGAAGCGGCGTGCGCTCGAGCGGCCGCAAGATCAGCGTTCGCAGCAGCCGCCACAGCCGCCAGGCGCGCAGCAGATCGAAGGTCAAAGAGCCGACTACGACTGCTGCGAGGCTCTTGATCGCGAGAGTGAAGAGGTTCCCGTCGAGCGTGGTGGGCGCGGCCCACTCGAGCGAAAGGTGCACCAGCAGCAGCGCCAGCCCCACCAGCACCCACAAGGGAAGGGTGCTCTCCAGGAGAGTTCCGCTCGCATGGTGGAGCAGCCCGGCGATGGGCGCTGCAGACGGCTCCGCCGGCAGGCGCAGGTCCTGTGGGGTCGAGGCCGGCAGCACGGGACGCAATGGTCCGGCGAAGTAGAGCCGACCCACGCGGCTGACCAGAGACAATCCGACGGCTGCCAGCAGCAGCAGGATAGGCAATGTGGGCGCGCTGCCGGAAAACGGGTAGAGCGACCGGTAGCGCTCGAAAAACCCGACAAAGTCGCCCGGCGGCTGCGTGAGCAGCTGCCAGGGGAGCGTGGCCGCCAGCAGCGCCAGCGCGAGTCCAGCCGCTGCGGTGGCTAGAACCGGGAGCGATAGCGCGGTACGTGGCACGCGACTACGAAAGAGGCCGGAGAGCATCGAGACCGGACTGGTCCCGGCCGCCAGGCAGGCGGCCTGCAGACACGCAAGCAGCACCAGCACGGCCACGGCTCCAGCGGCAGTGCGGCTGAACGCCTGTGCATGCATGACCAGGGCGTCCATCTCCGGAGGAAGCAGGAAGCGCACGGCCACGATGGCGAGAATCGTGAGACCCAGCTCGACGATCAGCCGCCGTCCGCGGGTCTCGGGATCAGAGATGGCGTAGTCCCACAAGATATGCGAGCGGATGGTCACAGCGGTTGAGCCGTACACGTGCGCAAGGGTGAGCAGGAGCACTGCGAAGAGCGCCATCCAGAGGGTGACGGGCACATGATGACGGAGCAGTCCGGTCACGTCTTTGTAGCCTCTCGATTGCGGCCAGGCGACAGAGGGGATGTTTGACGGACCCTGATCATCAGCTATGGGAATGGTCGCCAGCGGCCACAGGGCTCCATGCTCGATCGACACCAGCCAGAGGGGAGGGCGGGCGGTCGCCACAAAGGGCGAGGTGTACTCAGCGGTGCAGAACTGCCGGCGCACGAAAGGCAGGCCGGGGTTGGACGACCCGTCCACCAGGACCGAACCAGCGGCCAGATAGGCGCCCTGGGTCGACTCGCTCGGGAAGATGCGCGGAGTACACAACGGGTTTTTGAGCAGAGCTGACGGAGCCGCCCAGAAGAGATTGTAGGGAAGCGAAGGGAACGGCGTCGCGATGAAGACGTGGTTGTAGTCTTCGCCGCCACCCTGGTGGAGGAACAGGGCGTCGGAGTCGAGCACGACCACGGAGAGGTTAGGCGCCAGGCGGCCGAGCATGCGTGCAAGAAAGAGCTCATCGAAGACGTCGGTGGCGCTGAGCATGACAACGCGGATGTCCCGGTCGGTAAGTGTCTGCGCGATCTGCTGCACGGTAGTTTCGAGCGACGCAGCATTCTGCCCGGCAGAGAAGTTGGGGACCGCATCGAGCTCTTCATGGGGGTCGCTGAAGTCCAGCCCCAGAGAGGTGCCTCCGGTGGATCCGTTGCCGAAGCCCCAGATCGACTTCTTCTGGTAGGCGGCTCGGAGGTGCGAGATGTCACGCGGGAAGGTGAGGTGCAGGATGTCGGACTGCGACAGATCGCAGGCGTCAGGACTGCCGCTCCCAGCTCCGCTGCTGTCGTGCCCGGCATACGGCCAAGGAGTGACGGCTACCCGTCCGTACGCGCTCTCATCTTCGCTGAGCAGCGCGATGCGGGTACTTTGCCCTATCTCTCGCTCGGAGGAATCCGGGACCTCGGAAGCAGTCTGAGTCTGGATGAAGTTGTACACAGAGCGGATGCGGCACTTCTGCGCCATGCCTTCGGACTGAAAACTGATTTTGGTCGGGACACTCGCAAATTCCCGGCCGTCGAAGTGGACGCCGGTGAGATCGCGGCTGATGGTTGGGCTGATGATGCGGATCGACGTAAACGGAGCGTCGTCTTTGCTGTCACCGGGCATCGACAGCAGGGATGCTAGAGAGCTGATCGACCCGGTGAAGCTCGGACCGATGATACGCAGCTCTTTGCTGCCGCCGGCGACAGGCTGCTGCAGGCGCCGGGCGAGTTCGTAGGCCTTGCGGAACTGCTGTGGGAGCAGACCGCTGATGGGGGAGTCGCCCGCGACAAAGAGCACCAGCGGGTTGCTCTGCTTGCCTGCAATCGGCCGGAAGGAGATAAAACCGGGCACGTCTTCGAATCCGCGGCGGTAGGTGCGGGTCTTGACCAGTTCAGCGAGGTCCTTGCCGCCGGCATCGTCTCCCATCTCGCCCGCGGCCATCCACGCCCAGGGCAGCCACTGCCGGTCCAGGTACCAGCCCGCGTCCTGTGCGGCGGCAATCAAGGCGTCCACGCTGCGATCAAATCGAAGAGAGAGGTGGGTGTGGATCGGGTCAGGCAGAATGGCAATGACCGCTTCAATCTCAGGCTGCGCGTTGGTCCTGCCTTTGAGCGCGCAGGGATTGCCGTCTCCGTAAAGCGCCGTGCACAGTGCGGAGTTCAGGACTTCGGAAGCGTCCGCGCTGCCGTCCTTCTCCGGCCCCGGTGTAGCTGACGCCGCGGCGAGAATGACCTGCCGTGGAACTTCGGGCGCGCGCTCGCGGCTTTGCTCCTGCCCTTGCTGACGCGTCGACGCACCTTCGGGGGGCGCAGCGGTAGACGAGTATCGGGTGACAGCAGTAAACAGGCCTCCGGCCAGCAGCAGCGTTGCGACATAGGAGCGTGCGGCCATCTGGTGGCCCAATATTCCATCCGCACCGCGCTTTGTCTAGCAATTACTTCCGTCTCCCAGCGAAGGAGTAAATCATTGACGACAATGATTCGGGGCTGCCGTTTCGGGGTGCTGTCGGGCAGGGCCTGAGGGGCCCGACGGCGCCTTGAAACGGGCGATGAACCCGTTCCGGTTGCCATTCGAGCTCTGTGGCTGATACACCCTTCGGTATGTCAATCACTCGTCGAGATGTCCTGGCCGGTGCGGCTGCGGCAGTTGCCGTAAGCGCCGCGCCCCGCCTGCTTGCTTCACCCTTCGGTTTGCCGCTCGGCCTGCAGCTTTACTCTGTCCGCGAGCAGCTCGCCAAGGATTATGAAGGCACGCTCAAGCAGGTGGGCGCTCTCGGCTATCGGGAGGTAGAGTCTGCCGGCTTCTACAATCGCACTCCCGCGCAGGTGAAGCAGGCAATGGATGCCGCGGGTCTCCACTGCGTGAGCGCCCACTACTCCTGGAGCGCGCTGGCTCCCGACCCGGACAAGGTGATCGCCTTCGTGGAAGAGCTCGGCGTCAGCTACCTGATCTGCGCGTTCCCCGGCTTCAAGGACCCCTCGCGCATCAAGAACACCACGCACGCGGCGGTGGTTCAGGCCTTTACGCTGGAAGACTGGCGCTGGAATGCCGACAACTTCAACAAGCTCGGTGCGAAGGCCAAAGCCGCTGGGCTCCAGTTCGGGTACCACAATCACACCATGGAGTTCCGCCCGCAGAAGGATCAGAACGGCGCAAGCATTATTCCCCTGGACGAGGTGATCCGGCTGACCGACCCGTCTCTGGTCACAATCGAGCTGGACTGCGGATGGGTGATGGTCGGCGGCGCGAAGCCGGTGGACTACCTCAGGCACTATCCCGACCGCATCTCCATGCTGCACGTCAAGGACTTCAAGAACGCGCATATGTCGGAGTCGCTCGAACCACCGCCGGCAGCCGACCTGGGGCAGGGAGTGGTGGACTACGGGCCGATCTTTGCCGCGGCCGGCAAAGGACGCATCAAGCACTACTTCGTCGAGCAGGAGGCCTTCGACGAGCCGCCCATGCAGGCGCTTGCGACCGATGCCCAGTACATGAAGAGGCTGACGGTGTAGCCGGCTTACTGCTGAGCATTCCCGTCGTAGACTGAAGCGTGCTTCCCACCGTTGAGTCTCCCGAGCGGCAGCCGGTACCGGGTCATGAGCCGCGGTTGCTTGCTCGGGTCAATCGCTGGCGCCCGGGCGAAAGCCTTGCGCTGGCTCTGTATGCAGTCCTGGTCGCGGCCGGCGTGGTGTGGCACGAGTCCTGGGCGGATGAGGCGCAGGCGTGGCTCATGGCACGCGACCTCGGCTGGTGGCAGCTCCTGATCCACAGCGTCCGCTACGAGGGCACGCCCGGACTGTGGCATGCGCTGCTGTGGGTGCTCATCCGGCTGCACGTCAGCTTTGCCGGGATGCACTGGGTTGCGGCGGCTTTCGCGGCCGCCGCCGTCGCGGTCCTGATGCGCTTCGCGCCGTTTCCCCGGGTGCTGCGCCTGCTGCTGCCGTTCACGTTTTTTCTGGCGTATCAGAATGCAGTGGTGGCGCGCAGCTACGTGCTCTTCAGCGTGCTGGCCTTCATCGCGGCGGCGTTGCTCCGCGACCGCATTCGCCGGCCGTGGCTGCTCGCGGGCGTGCTTGCGCTCATGGCAAATCTCTCTATCCACTGCTTTCTTGCCTCGCTGGGGCTTGCGGCGGTGGCCTGGGCGCAGCGCGACCGCAGCCGCAGGCAGGCCGGCCCGGTGACGCTGCTGCTGCTCGGGTGGGCTGTGGCCGTGGCGACGGCCGCGCCGCCTGCGGACGTGACTTTCCCCGCAGGCAAAAACATTTCTCAATCCTGGAAGAAAGCGGTTGCCGGCCTCGAACACAGGCGCTATGTCGCCTTAAAGGAAGAGCGACCCTCAGGCGAGCTGACCCCCGTGCCCCCGCCGGTCCACCATCGCACCGGCTTGCGCGGCCTGGAGCGCAAGGTCGCGCGGCTGCTGGGGGTGATCACCTTTCCCCTGTCTACCTTTCGCCTGCTCGGTCTTGCCGCCGCCCTGCTGGTGCTGACACACGGATGGAAGCGGCGGCCAGGTGCCTCTGTTGGGCGGATCGGGTTGGCACCGTACCTGATCTTGGTGGCCGCCTTTGTGTCGCTCTACCTCGCGCCGCGACACACCGGCGTGGTGTTCGTCACCTTCCTGGTGACGGCGTGGCTGACGTGGCCTGAACCTGACGATCAGAAAGACCGATTGTGGCAACGCCTGCTTACCGCAGCCCTGCTGCTCATCGCGATCGAACAGACGGGCTGGAGCGCGTATGCGTTCTGGTCTGACCTGCGAGGGCCCTACTCCGGGGGGCCGATGACTGCGAAGTTTCTGTGCGAGCACGCAGCAGGCAAGCGCGTCGCCGGGTTCTACTACCACAGCGTCGCGGTGCTCCCGTACTTTGGTCCCGGCCTCTATGCCAACCAGCGCACCCCCGGCTACTGGGACTGGAGCAGCACCAACCGCAGCCAGGCGCAGGCGCCGGCGACGCTCGCCACGCACCCGGATTACGCGGTAGTCGGCGGCTTTGATCGGGGCGCCCAGAGCGAGGTCACGGCGGACTGGAGCGCCTTTGACGATGACCGCGGTCCGCTGCTCCCGCTCGGTGACGATTACCGTCTGCTGCCGTTTTTTCAGGCGCACGGCTACCACGAAACGCATCGCTTCTGCGGCCATGCATGGATGCGCTTCGGCTACGCCGAGCTGCTGTGCGAAGTCGTGCTAGAGCCCGATCCGGTAAAGTGAGCAGGTGAGCACTCCCGCGCGCCAACATGCAGCCGCGCCGTCCAGCGGCCCGGTCATCCCTGAACCAACGCTCGCCGAGCGTGCGCGAACTCTGTTCGAGCTGGGCGCAACGGGCACCCTCGCTACGCAGTCGCGCCGGCACCCGGGCTTTCCCTTCGCCTCGCTCATGCCCTATGCGCTCGACGAGGCGGCGCGTCCGCTGTTCCTGGTCAGCACCATGGCCATGCACACGCAAAACCTGGCAGCCGACCCGCACGCGACCCTGATGGTCGCCGATCTCGAGGCCGCAAATGATCCGCTGGGCTCGGCGCGGGCTTCCGTGGTCGGGACAGTGATGCAAGTGCCGCCGGCAGACCTGCAGGCCGCACGCGAGCTCTACCTCGACCGGCACGAGAGCAGCCGCTACTGGGTCGACTTCAAGGACTTCGCCTTCTACCGCCTGGAGCCGGCGGAGGTGTATTACATTGGCGGCTTTGGCGTGATGGGCTGGATCTCAGCCGAAGACTACACCCACGCCGAACCCGATCCGCTAAGCGCGAGCGCCGCCGACATTCTCGCGCACATGAATGCCGATCACGCGGACTCGCTGGTCCTGCTCGCGCATGTCTTCGCCAACATCAAAGCCGAGGCAGCGACGATGACGGGGGTCGATCGCCTGGGCTTTCATGTGCGCCTGACCACTGCCGACGGGGTGCGCGGGGCGCGCGTGGGTTTTCTGAGGGAAGCGCGCGATGCAGGCGCGGTGCGCAAGGTGCTGGTCGAGATGGTCACGCTCGCGCGGCAGGCTCCTCCCGCCCAGCATTAGTGGCGGCGGCTCAGTTCGCTCCTCGTGAATCGCAAGGCATAGCTTCGCGTCACTTAGCCTTCGCTGAGAGCGCTGGCGGCTGCATACTCTTCGCTGTGGATGTGGTCTGGCGCGAGTAGTGAGCTTCCATTATCAAGAATTGAGAATGAGTAGTTGACATGAGCCGCCTATCCACTACCATATGGTTGTGAATAAGCTGGATACAATATTTGCGGCTCTGTCTGATCCGACCCGGCGGGCAATGATCGAGCGGCTCTCCCGCGGGCCTGCCTCTGTGCATGGATTGACGGAACCATTTGCACTCTCACAGCAGATGATTTCAAAACATATCGCCTGCCTGGTGCGCGCGCGGATTGTGATCAAGACGAAGCGCGGACGGGAGAGTGTCTGCACGCTTAGGCCAGAAGCGATCAAGATAGTCAGCGATTGGGCCCTTAGCTATCGCCGGTTCTGGGAAGAAAGCTTCGACAAGTTGGAAGTCGTTGTAAATCAAATGAAGAAAACGGAGAACAGAGATGACAAAAAGCACGGCAAGCGAAGTTGAGCGGATGGTGATTACAAGAGTCTTTGATGCCCCACGCGAACTTGTCTGGAAGGCGTGGACAGAGCCGAAGTACGTGATGCAGTGGTGGGGACCGAAGGGTTTTACTGCGCCCGTTTGCGAAATGGACTTTCGCGTTGGGGGAAAGTCTCTGTTCTGCATGAAGGCGCCGGATGGGCAGGAGTTCTGGAATGCGATTGAGTACCACGAGATTGTTTTGCACGAGAAGATCGTTTCCTCCATGTACTTTGCGGACGCGGCGGGAAACAAGATCGAGCCTGCGCAGTTAGGAATAGAACATGAGGCCATAGAGGGTGCGTACGATGTCACCCTCTTTGAAGATCTCGGGAACGGCCAGACCAAACTTACCCACATCGGAAATGAATCCATGGAGAGCGCGAAGAACAGCGGTCAAGTGGAGGGCTGGAACCAGATACTCGACAAGATCGACGAGGTGATTGCAGGGCTGGTGCAGGCGAAGTAGAGAGTGGATGGTTTGACTTCATCTGCGCACACGAGAGACAGGCGAGCTGGCGGCGAAGCCATGGGTCAACCGTGCTTCCCGCCCGCCCCGGATGCTGGTCTTCCGGACACACTCGGCTCTGCTCAACTGTTGTTTTCACGCTCCCTGGTGATAGAGCGTTCGCTAGACCAGCGACCGCAGCTGCGGCAGTGTGGCAAGCACAAACTCCAGGTCACCAGGCTCAAGCTCCTTCAGCAGGCGAGGCTTGTCTTGCGGGCGCAGTCCCTTCTGGTTGATGCGGTTCATCAGGCTCCAGTTCTTAGCCGGGTGGGCGGGGCTTGGATCGGCCGGCTCCTGCGCGGGCAGATCGTAGCGCGTCAGGTCGATCACCTGCCTCGGACCCTCAATCTGCCAGTCGCGCAGTAGCGCGAGGCGGAAATTGCGGTTCATGAACCACTCGATCTCGAGGTTGTTATACGAGTCTCCTAGACCCGAACCGCGCTCGAGGAAGCTGCAGGTCCACTCATGGTTGTTCGGGTAGGCTTCACGCCACAGGGCGCCGAACTCGCCAAAGGTCACAAAGCGAACGTCGGGCCAGCGCTTTTTCGTATCCGTGACCCACATGCGCATGGCGGAGCAGACCAGCTCCTGCCCGAATTCATGCACCAATTGCGCCTCCCAGATGTTCGTGACCCAGCCGAAGCCGTTGCGCGAGAAACCTTCGTCAAAGTGGATCCCTTGGGTGTGCATCACCTCCCGGTGACCCAGGTCGAGCCCCCATCCCAGGTAGGTTTCAATAGGTCCTACGCCGCGACGGCTGTTATAGCCGGTGAGCTTGTGATCAAGCGCTCCGCTTCGGCGGGCGCAGATAAAGTCCATGCTCCAGCCGTCGAGGTTGGCGCAGTCGATAAAGTCCCCGGCGTTCTGAGCGGGTTTACAGAAATGTTCCGTGGACGGATAAAAAGGGTAAGAAGGCGAGCCGTCCGCGCCACCGCCGTCGATGGCATGCTGGCTCCAGATCACCGCATGGGCAACGTGGATATTTTCTCTCTGAGCGAGATACTGCAGGTTGTTCGCGGACAGGAAGCCACCCATGATTGCCTGCGGGCGATAGCCTTTGCCGACAAACGCCGTGATTTCCTCAATCGCCTCCGACATCTCGCGATTGATGCGCTCGCGAGGCAGATACATGGCTGGAAAATATCCCGGGAAGTAGGAGATCTCATCGCCGTGGCGCTCATGGCACTCCACGGCATACGCCCGGATCTGCTCATAGTTTTTGCGCTTGTCTTCAAGTGCGTTGAGCGTGAAACCCCAGGTTAGCTTGCCGTCAGGATTTGAGGTTGCGAATGCTTCGCGAAGGGCGCGGACGCCTTCCAGGGTATGCCACGAAGACTCGTCGCGGTCCAGCAGCTTCACATCGCGGGATACTTCCCACGGTGTGGTGCGGATCATGATGCAGAGCGTCACAAAGCGATGGCCGCGGACCTTGTTCATGCGCCGGGAGCCAATCTGCGGCAAAGCGGCCGGTTTCTCGGTCGTCATCGTGGCAACTACTCCGGCGAGAGAGCCTTTCAGAAGTTCTCTTCGATCCACGCTTTGCTCCTCAGGCCGAGTTTATGCTCACGGTCCGGGAAGGAGGCATTCCAGAACACCCGAGCTTTGACAATCTTCACAGCGCCGCTTGAGACTTGAAACCAAGTACCCTTTTGATCGGAGCTGCCCTATGAAAATCCCCGCCGCCTTTCTGGCGCTTGCTGTCTCGCTTTGTCTTCAGCCCCTGCTTCCCGCGCAGATGGCCAGCGACTCAGACCACGGTTCAAAGGCGCTCCCCAGTCCTCCGGCAATTGCCACGGTAGAGCTTGCTGGCAAGAACCTCACCATCAACTACAACACGCCGCTGATGCGTGGCCGCAAGATCTTCGGCGAGCTGGTGCCGTTTGACAAGGTGTGGCGCACCGGGGCCAATCCAGCGACCTCATTCAAGACCGAGGGCGGGCTCGACGTGGGCGGAGCCATGGTACCGGCAGGCAGCTACACCCTCTACACTTTGCCCTCAGAAGGCACCTGGAAGCTGATCATCAACAAGCAGACCGGCCAGTGGGGCACCGTCTATAACCAGAATCAGGATCTGGTTCGCGTCGACATGAAGAAAGCCGCTCTCGCGAGTCCGCAGGAGAAGATGAGCATCAGCTTTGAGCACACCCGTGGCTCGTCGACCGAGCTGCATGTGAGATGGGAGACCACCGACGTGTGGGTCCCCGTAACCGCGAAATAATACCTTCAGGGCTATTGGAGCAAGCATGCAACGGCCCCGCTTCTTGATGTGCGCCCCGGAACACTTCGGCGTGCAGTACGTGATCAATCCCTGGATGGACGGCCACATCGGCGACACGGATTCGACTATCGCGAACGCACAGTGGGCGAGCCTGTGCGCGGCGATCGGTGACCTCGGGGAGGTGTTAAGACTGACGCCGGTTGCCGGGTTACCTGACCTCGTGTTTACCGCGAACGCCGCGCTGGTCTACGGCTCGACTGCGGTGATCAGCCGCTTCCTCTACCCGGAGCGACGCGGCGAAGAGACGCACACGGAAGTCTGGTTTCATGCACAGGGCTACGACGTCAGGATTCTCCCGGAAGGGGTCTACTTCGAGGGTGCGGGAGACGCGCTCTTCGACCGCGCCCAGCCGCTCCTGTGGCTCGCGCACGGCATCCGCTCGAGCGAGGAGACGCTTGCCTACCTGTCTGAGTGGATGGATGTGGAAATCCAGCCGCTGACGCTGCTGCGCTCGCAGTTCTACCATCTCGATACCTGCTTCTGTCCGCTTGAGCGCGGCTACCTGCTGTGGTATCCGCCGGCTTTTGATGACCAGAGCGTGCGCGTGATCGAGCGGCGGGTAGCGCCTGAGATGCGTCGAGCCGTTTCCGACTTCGACGCACTGCACTTTGCCTGCAACGCCGTCAGCGCCGGCGGTCGGGTCGTCCTCAATCGTGCGAGCGCTTCGCTCTGGCTGTGGCTGGAGGCGCGCGGCTTCTCGGTGGTTGAAACCGCGACCGACGAGTTCCTGAAGGCCGGCGGCTCGACCAAGTGCATGACCCTGCGGCTGGACGAGCCTCCGGTAACCACGCAGGTAGAATCAGAGCAACAGGACGAGCACAGATGGAAGCAAACGAAGTAACAGAGTTAAGAGAGCAGCACGAGCACGCCGCCGAAGGCAACATGAAGCCGATAAGCTTCACCATGGCGCTGGTCGCGGTGCTGGTCGCCATCGTGACGGTGCTCGGCCATCGCGAGCACACGGAAGCGGTATTGCAGCAGGCGCGTGCGAGCGACCAGTGGAACTTCTACCAGGCGAAGAAGATTCGGCAGAACGACACTCTGCTCGCCCAGGACATCCTAACCGTCGCAACCGTGCATGATCCGGCGGCGACGGCCAAAATCATCTCTGCCTACAAGGCGCACCAGGACAAGTGGACCGAGGACACGAACGAGACCCAGAACAAGGCGCGCGAGTTTGAAGGAGAAGTGACGCGGGCGGAAGCCAAGGCGTCGAAGTTCGACTTTGCCGAGGCGCTGCTCGAGATCGGCCTGGTGATCACCTCGATCACCCTGCTGACGCGGCAGCGCATCTACTGGCTGCTTGGCATTCTTTTCAGCGCGGGCGGGTTGGTGGTCGCCGCTCAGGGGCTGCTGCTACGCTGATGCGTCTTCGCGGGCTGTTCGTCGCGATTCTGGCCGCGCAGCTATGCGCAGCGCAGTCGCCGGTCATTGTTGTCGATCACGGGCCGAACGCGTTGCTGCAGGCTCAGAAGCACTATGTCGTCCTGGTCTCGCTTGACGGCTTTCGCTGGGACTACGCGAAGAAGTACGGCGCGAAGAACCTGCTAGCCATGGCCGCGCACGGCGCGAGCGCTCCTGACGGCATGCTGCCGTCCTATCCTTCGCTGACCTTCCCCAACCACTACACGCTGGTCACCGGCCTCTATCCCGAGCACCACGGCATCGTCGCCAACAGCTTCTACGACCAGCAGCGTCAGCGCCGCTACAGCTACAGCGATCCCAAGGAAAGTACGGACGGAAGCTGGTATGGGGGAGCTCCGCTGTGGGTGCTCGCTGAGCAGCAGGGAATGCGCGCCGCGTGCTTCTTCTGGCCGGGGTCAGAGGCAGCGATCCGCGACACGCGGCCTTCTTATTACCTGCATTATGACGACAAGTTTCCCGACCAGGCCCGCATTGACCAGGTGCTTGCCTGGCTTAAACTGCCGGAGGCCGAGCGGCCGCACTTCATCACGCTCTACTACTCGAACGTCGACCACGCAGGGCACCAGTTTGGTCCGGATGCGCCGGAAACGCGCGATGCGGTGCGCCATGTCGATGCACTGGTGGGAACGCTGCGCGCGGGCCTACGCGAACTGCATCTGCCGATTGATTTAGTCGTCGTGAGCGACCACGGCATGGAAAAGACTGACGGCAGCTGGATCAACCTGGACACGTTCGCGGACCTCGGCCACTTCACCGTGGTCGGCTCGCTGCTTTACGCGAACGCCGATGCCGACGCTGACGCAGCCTACCAGAAGCTCAAGGCCGCGGACGCGTCGTTCACGGTGTACCGGCGGGCGCGTATGCCGGCTTACCTGCACTACGACAGCAACCCGCGCATCGGCGACCCGGTGATCGTACCCAGGGGGCCGTTTGCCATACGCGCGCATGCGCCGTCTTCGGCAGCTGAGGACAAGCCGCCCAGCGTCGGGTCGCATGGCTACGACCCGCGAGAGATGGCATCGATGAAGGCGGTATTCTACGCCGAAGGCCCGGACATTCGTCCGGGTATCAAGCTCAAGCCATTTGAAAACGTGAATGTGTATCCGTTGCTGGCACATATTCTCGGGCTCCAGTTCGGGCAGGTTGACGGCAGCCTTTCCGTGCTCGCGAATGCGCTGGCGGAGCCGGCTCCTTAATGTCCGGAAAGACTGCAAAGCTCGCAAAAGAGAAGCGGAAACTTCCGGCGATCGGCATCCATCTTTCGACCGCAGGCGGTTGCTCGACCGCGGTCGAGCGAGCGCGCGAGCTGGGCGCGACTACGTTCCAGATGTTCTCCTCGAGCCCGCGCATGTGGCGGGCGGCCAGGCTGTCCGAGGAGGAGTGCGGACGCATGCGCTCCAGGCGCGCAGCGTATGCATGCATGCCGGTGGTCATTCATGCGAGCTACCTGATTAACATGAGCAGCCAGTCCGACGAGGTGCTTGAGAAGTCTGTCTTCGCGCTGCGCGGAGAGGTCGAGCGCGCGCTCGCGTTAGGCGCGGAGTTCCTCGTGCTTCACCCAGGCTCCTGGCGCGGGATGACCCGTGAGCAAGGCCTTGCCCGCGCCGCTGAGGCGATCGCGGTCGCGGTGGAAGGGCTTGATTTCGCGAACTTTCGGCTGCTGATTGAAAACACCGCAGGCTCCGAGCACTCGCTCGGCGGCAGCTTTGAGCAGGTCGCAGAGGTCATCCACCGACTTGACGGCTGCCTTCCGGTCGGAGCGTGCCTCGACACCTGCCACACCCACGTCTCCGGCTACGACATCGTGACGCCCGAAGGCTTTGCCGAGACGCTCAGGCAGGCCGACGCTACCATCGGGCTCGAACGCGTCCACGTGTGGCACATGAACGACGCCAAGGCCGCGCGCGGCTCCAAGCTCGATCGCCACCAGCACATCGGCGAAGGCCAGATCGGCCTTGAACCCTTCCGCCGCCTGCTCCACGAGCCGCGCTTCGCCCACTGCGCCTTCATCGCCGAAACCCCGGTCGACGCTCCCGGTGACATCGAGAAGAACGTCCGCACGCTGTTCTCGCTGGCCGGGTAAGGGCGAAGACCCCCTACGCGGGAGGCGCCACCTTCGGTGGGGGTGGATCGCCCTTCGGGCAAGAGCCGCAGGCGCGGTTAACACCCCACGAAGTGGGCGCCTCCCGCGTAGGGGGTCTTGTTCTTTTACACTGGATAGACGATGACAGACGCGCGTTACACGCCTTCTGAGATAGAGCCGCGGTGGCAGGCTCGCTGGGCGGCGGACCCTGGGTTGTATGCGGCGGAGCCGGCGTCAAGCGGCAAGCCGAAATATTACGTGCTTGAAATGCTGCCGTATCCGAGCGGCGCGCTGCACATGGGGCACGTCCGGAACTACGCGATTGGCGACGCGCTGGCGCGCTACATGTGGATGCGCGGCTACAACGTGCTCCACCCGATGGGATGGGACGCGTTCGGTTTGCCGGCCGAGAATGCTGCGCTCAAGAACAAGCGACCGCCGCGAGAGTGGACGCTCGCGAACATTGCCGCGATGAAGCAGCAGTTCGAGCGGCTGGGCATGGCGTTTGACTGGAGCAGCGAAGTCACGACATGCTTTCCCGACTACTATCGCTGGAACCAGTGGTTCTTTCTGCGCATGTACGAGCGCGGCCTGGCGTACCGCAAGCAAAGCAAGGTCAACTGGTGCCCGGAGTGCTGCACCGTGCTCGCGAACGAGCAGGTGATTGACGGGCACTGCTGGCGGCACGAGGATGTGCTGGTCGAGCAGCGCGATCTGGAGCAGTGGTTCCTGCGCACCACGGCGTATGCGCAGGAGCTGCTCGACGGGCTGGAAAAGCTCCCGGGCTGGCCGGAGAAGGTCCGCACCATGCAGCGCAACTGGATCGGCCGCAGCGAAGGTGCGGAGGTGACGTTTACACTGGCTCCCGGCAACCCGGCGGACGAGAAATCAAAGAAGCCCGGCACCCGCGTACTGCCTGCAGATGAGGCGGTCGAACCCGGTTCTGAGGGGATCAGCGTGTTTACCACGCGCATTGATACGATCTACGGCGCCACCAGCGTGCAGCTGGCGCCCGAGCACCCGCTGACCAGGAAGTTTACGGCGGCTGACTCGAAGCTGGCTCAAGAAGTAGACGAGCTGATTGCGCAGCAGAAGGCAGCCCGCGAGGCAGGCGACCTTGCTGCGATTGAGAAGCATGGCGTCTTTACCGGGCACTATGCGATCAATCCCTTTAGCAAGGAGCGCGTGCCGGTCTGGGTCGCGAACTACATCCTCGGCGACTATGGCACCGGCGCCATCATGTCTGTGCCGGCGCACGATGAGCGCGACTATGAGTTTGCCCACAAGTACGGCCTGGAGACGCGCGTGGTGGTTCTGCCTCGGCGTGAGGACGCCTCGCACGGCTCCGATGAAGCGCTGCTGCCGTTTACCTCCGAAGCAAGTCTGCTGATCAATTCAGGTCCGTACAACGCCCTCGGCTGCGAAGAAGCGCGGCACCAGATGGCAGCCTTTGCCGAAGAAAACAAATTTGGCAGGGCGACGGTGACGTATCGCTTAAAAGATTGGGGAGTCAGTCGCCAGCGCTACTGGGGCACGCCGATTCCGATGCTCTACTGCGAGCGCGACGGGATCGTCGCTGTCCCGGACGACCAGCTGCCGGTGCTGCTGCCTGATGAGATCGAGATCACGCAGGAGGGCGGCTCGCCGCTGGCGCGCGATGCCGGCTTCGTCAACACCACGTGCCCCAAGTGCGGCGGCCCGGCGCGGCGCGAGACCGATACGATGGACACGTTTGTCGACTCGTCGTGGTATTTCTATCGCTACACGGACGCGCACAACGCGAGCGCTCCCTTTGATTCGGCGACCGCAGCCTATTGGTTCCCGATCGACCAGTACATCGGCGGCGTCGAGCACGCGATCCTGCACCTGATCTACTCGCGCTTCTGGACCAGGGTGATGCGCGACCTGGGCATGATCCAGAACGACGAGCCGGTCGCACGCCTGTTTACGCAGGGCATGGTCATCCGCGATGGGGCCAAGATGTCGAAGTCAAAGGGCAATGTCGTCTCGCCCGATGAAATGATTGCCCACTACGGCGCGGACGCGGCCCGTATGTACTCGTTGTTCGCAGCGCCGCCCGACCGCGACCTGGAGTGGCAGGAAGACGGAGTTGCCGGGGTAAGCCGCTTCCTGGGCAAGGTGTACCGCTTGGTGATGAAGTATGCCGATCGCCTGCCAAATGCGCCCGCAGAGTTGCCGCCCCAGCTGAACGCGACCGAGCAGGCACTGCTGCGCAAGCTGCACCAGACGATCCGGAGGATCACCAGGGACTTCGCCGACCGCTGGCACTTTAACGTTTCGATTGCCGCGATCATGGAGTTTGTCAACACGCTGACTCCTGCTGAAGAAGGGATCGACGCCGGCGAGGTCTCCTCAGCGGTGCTCGCGCACATTGTGCGCAACCTCATCCTGCTGCTTGCGCCGCTGGCGCCGTATCTGTCGGCCGAACTCTGGGAGCAGGTCGGCGAGCTCGGCAGTCTGCTGCGCGCGCCCTGGCCCACATGGGACGAAGCGCTTACGCGAGAGAGCACCATCGAGATCCCCATCCAGATCAATGGCAAGCTGTGCACGGTGGTGACGGTCGCGGTCGACGCTGATGATGACGCCCTGCGCGACGCGGTTAAGGAAGACCAGAGGGTTCAGGCGCGCCTCGCCGGGCGTACTCCGCAGAAGGTGATCCTGCTGCGCGGCAAGCTGGTCAACCTGGTCGTCAAGTAGGCTGATGGCCGCCGTCGCGCCTGCCCGGGGAACACAATCGTTTCTTCGCGTGATCGGCGCGTGCTGGCGGCGGCCTTCCTTACTCGCTACCGAGCTGGCATGGCACTGGCTCGCAGGTATCCCGGCGCTCGCCATCGTGCTCTACCAGCTCTGGCGCATCTACGCCGCCGCCGGTCCAGTCCTGCAGCCGCTGCTAAATCTCTCGCCTGAAGCCATCACCGCCGACCCCGAGCAGGCAGGCGCGCTCTTCGGCGTCGCCTCGGCTGCCATCCGGCCGGCGCTGATCCATGCAGCCATCGGCCTTGGACCGGCGATCCTTTTCGCCTGGTCCGTGTGCTCGGGCTTCGGTCGAATGGCGGTACTGGCCCGCTATGATCCCCGCCTCCCGCGTCGCCCCTGGACCATCGCCTTCTTCAATTTGGCTGCGAGTGCCACACTGGCAGTGATGATCGCCGTCTGGTTTGTGGCGCTGGACTGGTCGGCAAAGTTAGCCCTTGGCAGTGGCGGGACCGCGACCAACGGCGTTGATGGCTCAAGCGGTGCCGGGGGACCGAACCTGATCCTCTACGCCGCCTTGGTGATTACGATCTCGCTCGGCATGTACTTTCTGCGCTCGCTGGTCAGCTGGGTGTGGCTGGCTGCGCCCGTCGTTGCGGTCGTCGAAAGCATCTCCGGCAGAGAGGCCATTGCGCTCAGCCTCCGCAGGCGCAGTGTGCGTGGCAAGCTGGTGGAGGTGAACCTGGTGATGGGCATCATCAAGCTCGCGCTGATCGTGCTCGCTACCGTCTTCTCCGCCATCCCGCTTCCGTTCTCTGCCGACATGCAAGGGCCGCCGCTGTGGGCCTGGTGGGCATTCGTGAGTGTGCTCTATCTCGCCGCTTCCGACTTCTTCAAGATGGCGCGGGTGATCGCCTTTGTCGAGTTCTGGCGAGAAGCCCCAAAGTAAACTGAAGCCGTGACCTCACTTATTCTGATTCTCGATTTCGGCTCGCAATATACACAGCTGATCGCTCGCCGCGTGCGCGAGCAGAATGTTTTCTCGGTCGTGCTGCCATGCACGGCGCCGCTCGCCCAGATTGAAGCGCTCGCGCCGCGCGGCATCATTCTCTCGGGCGGCCCCAGCTCTGTCTATGACGCGGACGCGCCTGCTGCCGACGCAGGCATCCTCAAGCTGGGCGTGCCGATCCTGGGTATCTGCTACGGTCTGCAATTCATCGTGCATCATCTTGGCGGCCGGGTGCGACCGGCGGCCAAGCGTGAGTACGGCCATGCCGAGGTTACGGTCCGCGACTCTGCAAATCTGCTCTTTGCCGGCCTGCCCCCGTCGCTCGCTGTCTGGATGTCGCATGGAGACGAAGCCCTGGAACTGCCGCCGGGCTTCCATCGCACTGCTGAAACCGGCAGCGCGCTGGCGGGCATTGCCGACCCGGAACGACGAATCTGGGCGGTGCAGTTTCATCCCGAGGTTCACCACACCAGGCAGGGAACGGCCCTGCTTCGCAACTTTCTTTTCGCCATTTGCCAAGCTGCTCCGGACTGGACCGCGCAGCATTTCATCACCAGCGCTATCGAGACTATCCAACAGAAGGTGAACACCGGGCATGCCCTGTGCGCCATCTCGGGCGGCGTTGACTCCTCGGTTGCCGCCGTTCTCGTGGATCGCGCCATCGGCAAGCAACTCACCTGCGTCTTCGTCGACAACGGCGTGCTGCGTAAGGACGAATTCCGCAAGGTGCAGCAGAACCTTCGGGACGGTCTGGGCCTGAATCTGGTCGCGGTAGACGCGTCGAAACGATTCTTGAGCGCGCTCGGCGGCATCACCGATCCGGAGGCCAAGCGAAAGGCGATCGGGCGCGAGTTCATCGGCGTCTTTGATGACGAGGCTGCGCGCATCCACGAACAGACCGGCGGCATCGACTGGCTCGTGCAGGGCACGCTCTACCCGGATGTGATTGAATCTTCATCCGTCCATGGACCGTCGCACACTATCAAGAGCCATCACAACGTAGGCGGCCTTCCGGAGACCATGCGGATGAAGCTGATCGAGCCTTTGCGCGATCTGTTCAAGGATGAAGTACGCAAGATAGGTCGCGAGCTGGGAATGCCCGAAGACATCCTGCAGCGGCAGCCGTTTCCCGGCCCCGGGCTTGCGGTACGCATCCTGGGCGAGGTGACCGCTGAGCGCGTGGCGATCCTCCAGGAAGCAGACGACATCGTCGTCCGGGAGATCAAAGCTGCAGGGCTCTACCAGCAGGTCTGGCAATCCTTCGCGGTGCTGCTGCCGGTGCGGAGCGTGGGCGTCATGGGCGATCAGCGCACCTACGCCAACACCTGCGCCATTCGCGCCGTCCACTCGGAAGATGGGATGACCGCCGACTGGGTGCCGCTGCCGTACGAGGTGTTGAAGACCATCTCCAGCCGGATCGTGAACGAGGTACGCGGGATCAATCGCGTCGTCTACGACATCACCTCCAAGCCCCCCGGCACCATCGAGTGGGAATAGCACACGAAATCTTCGCCATGCGCATCTGATCAAGAAAAAGGGTCAGGAGCAGAGCCTTGGGGCGCTTAAGCGGAAAAGTAGCAATCATCACCGGGTCGAGTTCCGGTATTGGTAAAGACGTTGCTGTGCGGCTTGCCCAGGAAGGCGCGAGTGTAGTCATCGACTACATAGGGCACCCTGAAGGAGCCGACGACACTTTGTCGAAGGTAGAAGCCGCCGGCGGAAAAGGCGTCATCAAGCAGGCAGATGTCTCGGTGCAGGCAGATGTAGAGGCATTGATGGATGAGGCCTGGACCAGCTTCGGCTCGGCGGACATCCTGGTAAACAACGCGGGCCTGGAGAAGCGGGCGGCCTTCTGGGACGTCACCGAAGAGGATTACGACAAGGTCCTGAGTGTCAATCTCAGGGGGCCTTTCTTCCTGACCCAGGCCTTTGTGCGCCGCTTGAAGGATAAGGGTAAGCCGGGAGCGGTTGTGAATATCAGCTCCGTGCATGAAGATATGGCATTCCCGAATTTTGCGACTTACTGCATCAGCAAGGGCGGTATGCGTATGCTCACGCGCGACCTGGCAGTGGAGCTCGGTCCCCTGGGGATAAGGATTAACAACGTGGCGCCGGGAGCGATAGAAACTCCGATCAATAAAAACCTGATGAATAACCAGGCCGAGCTTGACGCGCTCACGAAGCAAATACCCCTGGGGCGCTTAGGACAGACATCGGATGTTGCCGGCATCGTCGCCTTTCTTGCGAGTGACGAAGGAGCCTATGTGACCGGTGCGACCTTTTTTGTCGATGGCGGACTGTCCCGCAACTATCACGAGCAGTAAGTTCAGGAGAATGCATGCACCAGTTCAGAGTATGGGCGCCGAAAGCCGAAACGGTGGCAGTCAAAATAGGCGATCGGATCGAAGAGATGACTGGGCAGGAAGGGGGGTGGTGGCAGACAGATGTCGAAGATGCCGGTGCGGGGACAGAGTACGGCTTTGTTCTTGATGGAGCAGAACCTGCCGTTCCTGATCCGCGATCAAACTTTCAGCCGCACGGGGTGAACGGTGCGTCAAGAATCATAGATCATGCGGCATATTCATGGAAGGATGCGGGCTGGCAGGCTCCTCCTCTGTCGAGCGCGATTATCTACGAGCTGCACGTAGGTACGTTTACTCCGCAAGGTACCTTCGAGGCGGTCGTAGAAAAGCTTGGCTATCTGAAGGATCTGGGTGTTACTCATGTTGAGCTGATGCCTGTCAACGAGTTCCCGGGCAAGCATGGATGGGGCTACGACGGAGTGGATCTGTTTGCCCCGCATGCGGCCTATGGGGATCCCGATGCACTGAAGCGTCTTGTCGATGCGGCCCACGCGCAAGGGCTTGCCGTGATCATGGACGTGGTCTACAACCATTTCGGGCCCTCAGGCAATTACGTCGGTAAATTCGGGCCGTATTTTACTGAACTGCATAAGACGCCATGGGGAGACGCGGTTAACCTCGAAGACGCCGGAAGCCACGAAGTGCGACGATTCTTCTGCGACAATGCCCTGATGTGGATGCGCGACTATCACATCGACGGATTGCGCCTGGATGCCGTAACTGCTTATATGGACCGATCTGCGATCCACTTTATGGAGCAGCTTTCAGCTGAAGTCGCCGCGCTTGAAACAGAAACCGGCCGCCGTCATTTCCTGATCGCCGAGAGCGACCTGAACGATCCCCGGGTCATCAAGCCGCGCGAGGCGGGCGGCTATGCGATGGATGCGCAGTGGAGCGATGATTTTCACCACTCCCTGGTTACTGTACTTACGGGTGAGCGCACCGGCTACTATGTCGATTTCGGCGACTTCGCCGACCTTGCAAAATCACTCGAGCAGGGCTACGTGTACGACGGCCATTACTCCGTCTATCGAGAGCGGAACCATGGTCGGCCAGCCACAGGATTGCCGGCCTGGCGCTTCCTCGGGTACTCACAAAATCACGACCAGATCGGAAACCGCGCCAGGGGCGAACGCCTTGAGCATCTCACCACCCCGACGCACGCGAAAATAGCCGCGGCTTTGACGCTCACGGCGCCATTTATCCCCATGCTCTTCCAGGGAGAAGAGTGGGCTGCATCCTCCCCGTTCCAGTACTTTACCGATCACGAAGACAAAGAGTTAGCCAGATTAGTCTCTGAGGGACGGCGCAAGGAGTTTGCCGGATTCGGCTGGTCACCGGAAGATGTTCCGGATCCGCAAGCTCCATCCACCTTTGCCAATTCCACGCTGGTCTGGGACGAACTTAGCGAGCCGAAACACGCCGACATGCTGGCCTGGTACAAAAAGTTGATCGCTCTTCGAAAGACACACCCGGAGCTGCGGGATGGATCCTTCGAGGGCGTTGACGTCGAGTTTGACGAAGACGAGAAATGGCTCTCCATGCAGCGCGGCGGAATTGTGCTGCTGTTCACCGTGAACGAAGCCGGGTACGAGGCGGAGGTTGAGGATGGAGTGGATCTTCTGCTTGCTTCGGGCGACGACATCAGCCTGGCAGGCAATGATTTAAAGTTGAGCGGTCCCGGAGTGGTAATCCTCTCAGTGGAATAAGTGGAGTAAGTCGAGTAAGTCAGGCGAGGCGTGATGACCTAACTCACACTTAGACAGTCGAGCGAGTTGCCTTGGCTGCGTCTGTGTGGTCCGCGTCAAGCGCCCAGCCGGCAATCAGGAGAACCGGTGCCGGTCCCGGTTCTGTTTGTGCCAGCGTTCCCAATGTAGTGCGAATCACCTGCTGGCCCGGCTGGGCCGCTCGTGAGATCACGGCGCACGGCAGGTGGTGCGGCAACCCGGCGGCAAGCCACTCCTCGGCCATGGTTGAGAAGTCGCGACCCGGCATGTACACAACGCGTGTCGGCTCTGCCGGTCTCTTGTCCGCCGTGGCATAATGCCCGCTGGAGAACAAAACGGCAGAGGCCGTGCGGCGATCGGTGAAGGAGCAACCCAGCGAGGCTGCCGCAGCAAACGCTGCGGTAATGCCCGGAACCACCTCCCACTCAATTCGTGCCAGCTGAAGCGCGTTGATCTCCTCCGCGGCCCGTCCGAAGACCAGCGGATCCCCTGACTTCAGTCTTGCGACGGAAGATCCCTGCCGCGCATGTTGAATCATAAGTTGGTTAATCTGAGGCTGCGTGATGCTCTTGCTGCCGCATCGTTTGCCTACATTGATGATGTGCGCTTGCGCATGAACGAGCGTGAGAACAGGCAGAGGAACTAAGTCATCGTGCAGGACAATATCGACGGTAGCGAGAAGACGCGCTGCCTTCACGGTAAGCAGGTCCGGGTCACCGGGTCCGGCGCCGATGAGATACACCTTGCCGGGCTGAGGCTGAGTCAAGCCCGTGACCCGTCTCGTGTGCGAAGCAGAGCGCCGGCGAGGGCGGCTCCGCCCATCAAGATGCCAGCCTTCAACAGCAAGCGCATAGGAGAGCCGGAGTCCGGTATCTTGGTCAACGCCTCAAGCCGCGAAGGGCAGGTAGGTGACAAACAGACAGGGAACTGCGCGAGCTTTTGCAGCAGGTGCTTGCGCTCGTCGCCCGCTGGTTTTGCCGCTAGGATGTCGCGTCGCAACGCTCCCATGGCATGCAGCCATTGTTCTGCGTTTTCGGGCAGCAGCGCGTCGATCTCCTTACGCAGCCGCTGTGCAAATGCAGGGCTTTCGCCGTTGGTCGAGATCGCGATCTGCAAGTCTTCGCCGCGCGCGACTACAGAGCCATAATAGAAGTCGCAGTGCGGTGGATCATCAACAGCGTTGGTAAGGATATTTGCCTTACGAGCCAGCCGGTAGACGTGCTGGTTTACCTGTGCGAAGTTCGTGCCGGCGACAACAATAAATTTGCCCCGTATGTCGCGGTCACGGAACTTACGCGAGTGCCATGTAATGCGGCCCTGTTCGGCCAGACTTACTATCTCCGGTTTTGCAAACGGCGCCACCACGGTTACAGATGCTTTGGCAGAGACAAGGCTAAGTATCTTGCCCGCTGCAATCTCTCCCGCCCCTACGACGAGCGCCGGACGCCCGTCCAGCTTGAGAAAGACGGGCAGCAGGCTCATGCGTCCGGCCCCGGTTCCGCTCCGGCAGTATCGCGCGAGACTTCGCCGACGAACTCCCCGGCAAGCTGCGCACGCAGCTGATCGTTCGAGTGGCGTGCAAAGTAGGCGCGCAGGTTCTCGCCTGTATACCGGTCAGCCTGGTAGGTCTTCAACAATCGCTCGATCGCTAAAGGCACCTCGGTCGCAGGTATCCGGTAGCCCACCGGTCGTCCGGTCGCCGCATACTTGCCGACCGACCCGCCAAGTGAGAAGTAGTATGCGTCGACCATCGCGCCATCGTGCTTGATCTTCTTGCCTTCGATGCCGATGTCGGCAATCCAGTGCTGGCCGCAGCTATTGGGGCAGCCCGTAACATGCAGCCTAAGTTGCTGATCGAAGCCGGGCACACGCTCTTCAAGCTCATCAACCAGCCAGCGGGTAAAGCCCTTAGTCTCGGTAAGTGCGAGCTTGCAAAATTCGGTTCCGGTGCAGGCAACCGCACCACGCCAGAAGTTCGATCCTTCGACTGGCAGGCCGATCTTCTCAAGCTCTCTGGCCAATTCGCCGGCACGTTCAGTCGGAATGTTCACGAAAAGCAGGTTCTGCATCACCGTGGTTCGCAGGTGGCCGTTGCCATACTCCTCTGCGAGGCGAGCTGCGGCGGCGAGTTGGTCCCCGGTAAGCCGCCCACGCAGCACCGATGCTCCTACATACGACAAACCGGGTTGTTTCTGCTTATGAATGCCGACGTGGTCTCGGTAGATATCGTCCGGGATCTCTTCGGGAACACCGCGATCCAGTCGAAACCCGAGTCGCCGTTCAAGTTCGGCAAGAAAGGATTCCGGCGTCCAGCCTTCCTTGAGGAAAAGATACTTTAAGCGGGCCTTGTCCCTGCTCTGTCGCAGACCCTGTTGATCACGAAAGATCTCCGCAATACTACGAGCGACTGCGACAGCCTGATCGGGCCGAACGAAGGCGTCGAGCTTTACGGCGAGATGAGGCTCGGTAGAGAGCCCGCCGCCCACGCGGACAGAGAAGCCGACTTCATCCCCACGCCGGACCCCGGTAAAACCGATGTCATTTATTTCCGGGTAATTACACCATGCAGAGCAGCCTGATGCGGTGATCTTGAACTTGCGAGGCAGATTGTAGAAGGCGTCATTGCCGATCAGGTCGTTTGCGATCTCGCGCGCTACATCCGACGCATCAAGTATCTCGTCGTGCGCGATCCCGGCCAGCGGACAGCCAGTCACGTTGCGAACCACGTCGCCGCAGGCTCCCTTGGGCGAGAGCCCAATACTATCCAGCGCGTCGACAATCTCGGGCAGCGACTCAATCGTCAACCAATGCAGCTGAAAATTTTGCCTTACGGTGATATCAGCAACATTGCGCGCGTACTTTTTGGTTAAGTCCGCGATGACGGAAAGCTGATGTCCAGATAGCATCCCGTTGGGCATGGCGATGCGCATCATGAAGTGGTCAGTAACAACGCCCTCACCACCCTTGCCGCCAGTCACACCGGCGCCGTCTCCCTGGGTGTAAATGCCCCACCATTTGAAGTAAGTGCCGGCCCACTCCGGTAGCACGCTTGAGCGACCTTGCCGCGCGAACTCGCGCACCTGGTCAAAGATGTGCCAGGGATTATTTTCTCGCTTCAGTCGCTCGGACTTTTGCGCCTTTGTTTCTTTTACCTCGGGCATCCATGCTCCGGGACTAAGTGGAAAGCCCGCGCGGCTCGTGCCTGGCGGGCTTTCAGTGAACTTGATATGAGCGTGCGTTCGGCTGAAAGTCCTCAGTGTAGGCGAAGACAACAAACCAGATGGGATGAGCTTTGCACTGGCTTCAGGATAATGGCAGCGCAGGACAGGGTCAAGGCATCACGGCGTCGTCGGAGTTCTCAGTCCTATCTTGTAAACACGTCCTTGATCGCCTGCAGGGTCACGTCGCGGGTAACGTTTGATATAGCTTTCGTCAGGGGCAGCATCTTGGGGCAGGCCTGCACGCAATTTTGCGCGAAGCCGCACTCCTGCACCCCGCCATCGCCCATCAGCGCATGCAGGCGCTCTTCCTTGAGGACCTTGCCGGTGGGGTGGTTGTTGAACAGCTGCGCCTGCGCGATGGTGGCCGCGCCGACAAAGCCGGTCTCCTCGTTGAACTGCGGGCACACCTCCATGCAGATGGTGCAGGAGATGCAGCGGGAGAGCGGGTAAGCCTCCTCCTGCATGTGCGGGGAGATCCGCGGGCCGGCGCCGAGGTCGTAAGTACCGTCGAGCGGAACCCAGGCCTGCACGCGCTTGAGGTTCTCGAACAGGACCGAGCGGTCGACGGAGAGGTCGCGCACGACAGGGAACTTCGAGAGCGGCTCGAGCTTGACCGTGTCATTGATGGCGACGTTGTCGATCAGCGCGGAGCAGGCCATGCGAGCCTTGCCGTTGATGCGCATGGCGCAGGAGCCGCAGACTTCTTCGAGGCAGTTCGCGTCGTACGCGATGGGCGTGGTCTCGCGGCCGTCCGCGGTGACGGGGTTGGCGGCAATCTCCATCATGGAGGAGATGACGTTCATGCCCGGGCGGTAGGGAAGTTCGAACTTATCCCAGTGCGCCTCGCCATCGGGGCCGCTCTGACGCTTGATTTCGAGCTTGATGGTGCGTGTTGCCATGGTGTTTCCCTCTTAGTTGCGCGCCGGATAGATCGCCCGCATCGGGTAGTAGTCGTAGGTGCTGATTGCGGCTGCCGGGTCATTCGCGATCAATTCTTTGAGCTGGTCCCCATCTTTGACTGCAGCCACGGCGACGCCGAAGAAGCCGCTCGGGTCAAAAACAGGGCCAAAGCAGACGGCGATGCCCTTGTGCATCTTGTCAGTCCAGTAAGCGCCGTGCTGATCCATGATGGCCCGCTCTTCGTCGGTCATATCCTGCGCGAAGGTCGGGCGTGCCGGGTTCAGTCGTATGTAGTAGTGGGTCATGGTCGCCTTACTTAGCCGCGTCGTATCTGCGTGGCCGCGGCTTGATGAACTGCGTGTCCACCGCTTCAAACGTAAAGCGGGGCTCGTCGGCGTCGGGCGCAAAGCTTGCCTTGGTCGTCTTCAGGAAGCGCTCGTCATCGCGCTCCGGGAAATCCGGCTTGTAGTGTGCGCCTCGCGACTCATCACGCAGCGCAGCGCCCTGGGTGACGACCCGTCCCAGCTGCAGCATGTTATACAGCTGCCGCGTAAAGGCGAAGCTGGTATTTGCCCACTGCGACTTATCACTTAAGTTGATATTGCGGAAGCGGTGCAGTAACTCGACGATCTTCTCGTCCGTCTCCGCGAGCGCCTTGTTGTAGCGAATGACGGTCACATTCTTGGTCATGATCTCGCCGAGTTCACGCCACAGCTTGAACGGGTTCTCGGTGCCGGAGGAGGTCAGCAGCCGCTGGTTGATCTCGTCCTGGCGCTTTAGCTCATTGTCGCCATGCCCGTTGGAAGCAGCCGGGGTAAGGCCCTTGGCGTACTTGATCGCGTTGGGCCCGGCCATGAAGCCGCCGTAGATGCAGGAGACCAGCGAGTTCGCGCCGAGACGGTTCGCCCCGTGGTAGTTATATTCCGCCTCGCCAGCGGCGAATATTCCGGGAATATTCGTCATCTGGTCAAAGTCGACCCACAGCCCGCCCATGGTGTAGTGCATGCCGGGAAAGATCTTCATCGGGACCTTGCGCGGATCGTCGCCGACAAATTTCTCGTAAATTTCAAGGATGCCTTCGAGCTTGCGATCGAGGGTCGCCGCGTCGATGTGGGTGAGGTCGAGATACACCATCGGTTGGCCGTCGATGCCGAGGCCGTGCTCATAAACAACCTTGTGGATGGCGCGCGTCGCTACATCGCGCGGGACTAAATTCCCGTACTTCGGATACCACTCCTCGAGGAAGTACCAGCGGTCAGCTTCGGGGATAGAGTTGGCGTCGCGCGGATCGTTGAGTTTGCGCGGCACCCATACGCGGCCGCCCTCGCCGCGCGCCGACTCGGACATCAGCCGCAGCTTGTCTTCACCTGGGATCGACGTCGGGTGCACCTGGATGAACTCGCCATTGGCGTAGTAGGCGCCCTGCTGGTAGATGGCGCTCTGTGCCGATCCCGTACAGACGACCGAGTTAGTGCTCTTGCCGAAGATTGCCCCAATCCCGCCGGTCGCGAGGATGATGGCGTCCGCGTCAAAGGTGCGCAGCGCCATGGTGCGCAGATTCATGGCGCAGATGCCGCGGCACACTCCCTGCCCGTCGAGCACAGCCGACAAGAACTCCCATCCTTCGTACTTGGTGACCTTGCCCTCAGACTCGTAGCGCCGCACCTGCTCGTCGAGCGCGTAGAGCAACTGCTGGCCGGTGGTGGCGCCGGCGAAGGCGGTCCGGTGAAAGAGCGTTCCACCGAAGCGGCGAAAGTCGAGCAGCCCTTCAGGCGTGCGATTGAAGGGCACACCCATGCGATCGAGCAGGTCGATGATCGCCGGCGCGGCCTCGCACATGCCTTTCACCGGCGTCTGGTTCGCGAGGAAGTCGCCGCCGTAGATGGTGTCGTCAAAGTGCGCGGCGGTCGAGTCGCCTTCGCCCTTTAGGTTCTTGGCTGCGTTGATGCCGCCCTGCGCACACACGGAGTGCGAACGCTTGACCGGCACGATCGAGAAGAGGTCAACCTTGCCGCCGGCCTCGGCGATCTTGATGACCGCGGCGAGCCCGGCGAGTCCGCCGCCGACGACGATAATCCTGGGTGTGGCAGCTGCCATAGGTCTTGCCTTTCCTAGCTAATTAGACGCGGGTGTTTGTCCGCCGGCGGGCGCGGGAGCCATCGGGCCTTGTTCAATTTGCGCAGGAGTTAAATCCGCGGGCGCGTTCCGGTATTGCGGGCCGACAAAGGCGTAAATGCTTGAGAGTCCGACGACCGCGAGCAGTACGCCAACCACGCCGCAGACCCATCCGAAGTTGCGCCGCGCGCGGTCACCGGGCGTGATACCCCACTTGGCGGAAAAGAGCCACACCCCGTAGGCGAAATGCCAGACAGTCGCGATCATGGCGATGATGTAGATAGCCAGCATCCAGGGATTCGAAAGCTCGACCTGCACCTTGTGGAAGGCGGCGCCGGGATGCTCGGGCAGGCTGACGCCGGAGAAGCGCTGCCGCCACACGTGCTGGCCGATGTAGAGCAGCGCGATGCCACCGGTCCAGCGCTGGGCAAGGTACATCCAGTTGCCGGCCCATGGATAGTAGATGACGTTCGACTTACCGCGCAGCCAGATATAGACGCCGTAGAGCGCATGGTAAGCAAGGGGGATGAAGATGAACACCCACTCGAGCACGCGGACGAAGGGCAGCCCATTCAGGAACTTGACCTGCTGCGCATAGGCTGCGGGGCCTTTTAGGGCCTCAAAGTTCGAGACCAGGTGCTCGATCAGGAACGCGCCGATGGGCACGATGCCGGTGAGCGAATGCAGCTTGCGCAGCAGGAAGGAGTGGCCCTGGCCTGCGCGCAGCGGCTGAACGCCCCGGCGCTTTTCCGCGTTATCGGGTGGCGCGACAGCTGCGGGTGCGGCGGCGGTAGCCATGGGGGATGCTCCTTACTCCGGGCGGTGTGCCGCCAGATTTCATTATTCGGCGCAGTTACGGGTGCGTCAAGGAAATGGGCGGGCACGGGGAAGCTTCCTTTCGCACAGGCCAACAATGGCGAGCTCGCTCCAGGCAAGCGGCTGTAACCCCGGCCTCTAAGGGGCAGAAAGATCCGTTACGGCCCCGTCCGGAGCATTCCACCGCGAGGAGAGTTCCCTCGATACACCATGAGCCTCCTAACCGATCGCATTGCGGAGTTGAGGGAGCAAGGTACAGAGGGCGCGCCCGCGATGGCTCAGGCCGAGGCGAGTCGAGGCGTCGAGCTCGGCCATCGAGTGCCCGAGTTCCGGCAGGTAGAAGAGTGGGTCATATCCGAAGCCGCCGGTTCCACGCGGGGCAGACA
>CAXUND010000007.1:0-62727 GCA_964252445.1 uncultured Acidobacteriaceae bacterium
CTCGCAAATCCTATCTCACTGGTCATCTTCACCATCCTTGCTGTCGGCGAGCTCATTGGCGACAAGCTTCCGCAAACCCCGAGCCGCGTTTCGCTCTTTCCGCTCGCCGCGCGCGCCATCTTTGGCGCTCTTTGCGGTGCTGCGCTCGCGGTCGCGGCCAGCGTGTCCGTGGCGGGCGGCGCGGTTTGCGGGTTCGCCGGAGCGGTGGTCGGAGCGTACGCCGGCTATTCTGTCCGCCGGCTGCTGACTACCCGGGCAGGTCTCCCTGACCTGACCATTGCCTTGCTTGAGGACGCGGTTGCCATCGGTGGCGGCCTGCTGATCGTTTCCCGCTTTTGACCACTCCGGAGTCCCGCATGGCAGTAAGTCCAGAGACCTTCGACGCGATTATTCTCGGCTCCGGCCAGGCTGGAAACCCCTTGGCCGCTGCACTCGCCAAGGCAGGCAAAACGGTCGCCATCGTCGAAGGCAAGCACGTGGGCGGCACCTGCGTGAATGAGGGTTGCACGCCCACCAAGACCATGATCGCGAGCGCACAGGTGGCCGCGCTCGCCCGGCGCGCCGCGGAGTTCGGGATCCGCGTCGGGCCGGTAACGGTCGACATGGCCGCGGTACGCGAGCGCAAGCGCAAGGTGGTCGAAATCTGGCGTTCCGGCAGCGAGAAAAGCCTTGACGCGGACGGCATTACCCTGATCCGGGGCGTGGGCAGCTTTACTGGGATGAAGACCATCTCCGTTGCCCTGACCGGCGGCGAGGGACGTGAGCTGACCGCTGAGTGGATCTTCGTCAACACCGGCCTCTCAAGCCTGGTGCCGGACGTCGACGGACTCAGCGAGATACCCTACCTCACCAATGAAACTGTCATGGAACTTGATAAGGTTCCGGAGCACCTGCTCATCCTCGGAGGAAGCTACATTGCAGTTGAGTTTGCGCAGATGTTCCGACGCTTCGGCTCGGAGGTGACCATCGTCAGTCATGCTGAGCAGCTGCTGCCGAAAGAGGATGGGGACATAGCTGAAGAGGTCGGAAAGATTTTTTCTGACGATGGAATCAAGGTGGTGCTTGGAACCAAAGCCGTCGCCGCGTCCCGGAGCGAGAGGGGTATAGACCTTCGTGCAGAAGCAGCCTCGGGAGAGCAGGTCACGCTCAGCGGCTCGCACCTGCTGCTGGCCGCCGGCCGCAAGCCCAACACTGAGTCACTGGCGCTCGAGCGGACGGGTCTCAAGACCGACGAGTACGGCTTTCTGCCGACCAACGAGCGGCTCCAGACGGCCATTTCCGGCATCTACGCTCTTGGGGATGTGAAGGGCGGCCCAGCCTTTACGCACGTTTCCTACGACAACTACCGGATCATCAACTCGAACCTTCTCGAAGGCGGCGCACGAACAACCAACGACCGCCCTCTGGTCTACACCGTCTTCATCGACCCCGAGCTGGGGCGCGTAGGTCTGTCGGAGACCGAAGCTCGCAAGCAGGGCCGCTCGATCCGCGTGGCAAAGATGCCCGCCTCCTCCATCGCGCGTGCCTTGGAAACTGGGGAGGACCGGGGGATGGTGAAGGTTGTCGTCGACGCGGATACGGACCTGATCCTGGGCGCGGCAGTGCTGGCCGGTGAGGGTGGGGAAGTGATGAGTGTGCTCGAAGTGGCTATGATGGGCGGGCTGAAGTTTGCTGCGCTGCGGGATGCTGTATTTGCCCATCCCGGCTGGGCGGAGGGATTGAACACCGTGTTTACCAAGTGGCAGGAGTAGAGATGGCCAAGCCGGATGAGGGCAGAAAGCGCGTTATCGTTCAAGGAGTGACCCCGCAGATCGATGCAGGACGTTTTCCCGCAAAGCGGATTGTGGGAGATGAAGTCGCGGTGGAAGCGAATGTTTTCGGCGATGGCCACGACCACGTCTATGCTCTGCTGAAGTACAAGCGCAAGGGCGGGAAGGATTGGAAGTCCATCCCCATGGAGTCGCTCGGCAATGATCGCTGGCGGGCGCTTTTCCCGGTTGAAGAGCAGGGACGTTACGTCTACACGATCGTGGGTGGCGAGGATCACTTTGATACCTGGCGCTCTGACCTTGAAAAGCGCTTGAAAGCCGCGGCGGCTGCTGCGGATGAAGTCGTGGCCTCCGATACGGAGGAAGCCGTTGCCGTCGCCCGCGGAAAACACGAGGCCCTCAAGGAAGATGTTGCCCTGGCGCTCAGGACGGGCTCGCTGCTGATCGAAGAGACATCACGGCGGGCGAAAGGCGGTGCATGCACCCTGCTGAAGAAGGCCGCCCAGGCGGTTGCTGCTGCAGACCTGGTGGCCGCGGCAAGGGCGGCTCTGGAGCCTGCCCTGGCCGCCGCGATGGCCGAGTACCCGGATACAAAGCTGGAAACCTGGTATGAACGCGAGCTTGAGCTGCTGGTGGACCGGGAAAAGGCGCGCTACTCCACCTGGTACGAACTGTTTCCGCGCTCGACCGGCGCCGAAGGCGTGCACGGGACCTTCAGGGATGTGGAGGCCAGGCTCGACTACGTTGCCGGGATGGGATTTGACGTGCTCTACATGCCGCCCATTCATCCCATCGGTCGCAGTTACCGCAAAGGTCGCAACAACAGCACGACCGCCCTCGAGGGCGATGTGGGCAGTCCCTGGGCGATCGGCGCGGCCGAGGGAGGACACACCGCGATCCTGCCGGAGCTCGGCACCATGAAGGATTTCGAGCACCTGGTGGCTGCGGCTGCCGCCAAGGGTCTTGAAGTCGCGCTCGATATAGCGTTCCAGTGCGCGCCCGAACATCCCTGGGTTACCGAGCACCCGGACTGGTTCAAACACCGGGCAGACGGATCAATCCAGTACGCTGAGAATCCGCCGAAGAAATACCAGGACATTTACCCGCTCGACTTCGAGTCGAAGGACTGGGAAGCCTTATGGACGGCGCTGCGGGACGTATTCCTTTTCTGGGCGGAAAAGGGAGTGCGTATTTTCCGGGTCGATAATCCTCATACCAAGGCGTTTCCGTTCTGGGAGTGGGCCATCGCCAGCATCAAGAAAAGATATCCTGACGCGCTCTTCCTGGCAGAAGCCTTTACCCGTCCCCGGGTCATGGAGCAGCTGGCGAAGGGTGGATTCTCCCAGTCCTACACTTACTTCAGCTGGAGAAATACCAAGGAAGAGCTCACCACCTATGCCACCGAGCTGACGCAGCTGAATAAGTCGGGCGACGCCCAGTGGGAGTATTTTCGGCCGAATTTCTGGCCGAATACTCCGGATATTCTCCCTGTCGCGTTGCAGACCGGTGGAAGAGCCGCATTTATGGCCAGGCTGGTGCTGGCCGCGACGCTTGCCTCGAGCTACGGTATCTATGGCGCTGCATATGAGCTCCAGGAGAATGCACCGTTCCGCGCCGGCGGCGAGGAGTATCTGTGGTCGGAGAAGTACGAGCTGAAACACTGGGACATCGACTCTCCCACGAGCCTGGCGCCGTTTATTACTGCTGTCAACGCCGCCCGAAGAGCGAACCCGGCGCTGCACCGGATGGACCAGTCGCTGTGGTTTCATCCAATTAATAACGATCAATTGATTTGCTACAGCAAGACCACACCGGATAAGAAGAATGTGGTCCTCACCATCGTTAACCTCGACTTTGAAAATGTTCAATCGGGCTGGGTCTATCTGGATATGACGCCGCTCGGCCTGGCGCCGACAGACTCCTTCCTGGTAGAGGACGCATTGAGCGGCGCTGCCTACGAGTGGCGGGGGCCAAGTAATTACGTGCGGCTGGATCCGGACGCGATCCCGGCGCATGTGTTCCGTGTCACACCGATCGCGTAACAACAGAATGAGGAGGCAGGCGTGAAGCAGCAGGGAAGTGCGTCCGATCCACTTTGGTACAAGGACGCGATCATTTACGAGCTGCACGTGCGTGCATTCAACGACAGCAATAATGACGGCATCGGCGACTTCCCCGGGCTGATTCAGAAGCTCGACTATCTCCAGGACCTGGGGGTCACATGTTTGTGGCTGCTGCCATTTTTCCCTTCGCCCCTGCGTGACGATGGTTACGATATCTCGGACTACCTGTCGGTCAACCCGAGTTACGGCACCATAGAAGACTTCAAGGAGTTTCTTGAAGCTGCGCATGAGCGCGAGATGCAGGTCATGGTGGAGCTGGTCATCAACCATACGTCAGACCAGCATCCATGGTTCCAGGCTGCGCGCACCGCTGCTCCCGGATCGCCCGAGCGGGAGCGCTACGTGTGGTCCGATACCGACAAGCTGTACCAGGAAGCCCGCATCATCTTTACCGATACCGAGAAGTCGAACTGGACGTGGGATCCGGTTGCGAAAGCCTACTACTGGCATCGCTTTTTCTCGCACCAGCCTGATCTCAATTTTGACAACCCGGTCGTTGTCGAAGAAGTGATCAACATCATGCGCTTCTGGCTGGACATGGGTGTGGATGGCCTGCGCATGGACGCTATCCCCTACCTGATTGAACGTCCGGGAACAAACTGCGAGAACCTGCCTGACACGCACAGGGTCATCAAAGTCATACGTAAGGCGATAGATGACGATTACGAAAGTCGCCTGATTCTCGCCGAAGCCAACCAGTGGCCCGAGGACGTAAGACCCTACTTCGGCGATGGTGATGAGTGCCACATGGCCTTCCATTTTCCGCTGATGCCCCGCATTTACATGGCGCTGCGGCAGGAAGATCGGCTGCCGATCACGGACATCATGGCGCAGACCCCGGATATTCCGGATAACTGCCAGTGGGGTATATTCCTCCGCAATCATGATGAATTGACGCTTGAGATGGTAAGTGACGAGGAGCGGGACTACATGTATCTCGCCTACTCCGCTGACCCGCGCATGCGCATCAACATCGGCATTCGCCGGCGTCTGGCGCCGCTGGTTGACAACAATCGCCGCCGCATCGAGCTGCTGAACAGTCTTTTGTTCTCATTTCCGGGCACGCCCATCCTTTACTACGGCGACGAAATCGGGATGGGCGATAACATCTATCTCGGCGACCGGAATGGCGTGCGTACGCCCATGCAGTGGTCGGGCGACCGCAATGCGGGCTTCTCTCGAGCAAGCCCGGCAAAGCTTTTTTCCCCGGTGATCATGGACCCGGTCTGGGGCTACGAGGCCATCAACGTTGAGGCCCAGCAGAGCGATCCATCCTCGCTGCTGAGCTGGATGCGCAACATGATTTCGCTGCGCAAGCTCTTCCACGTTTTCGGCCGCGGCACGCTCACCTTCCTGCACCCGGCCAACCGCAAGGTGCTTGCCTATATCCGCCAGGAGGGCGAGCAGCGTGTGCTGTGTATCGCGAACCTGTCGCGCTTCGCGCAGCCCGTCCAGCTCGATCTGGCTGAGTATGAGGGCATGGTCCCGGTCGAGATGGTCGGCTATGTCGAGTTCCCGACCATTACCAAGGCTCCCTACCCGGTCACGCTTGGCCCCTACGGCTTCTTCTGGCTCGAGCTGCAGCCTTCCATGGATCCCGACCTGGCGCAGCCCGTGGAGGACGGGAGCACTGCATTTTCGGTCAGCGGCGATCGCGACTGGCAAAGCGTGTTTACGAGCGGCGGCGGTCTGCTTGAGCAACGCATTCTCCCCGAGTACATGCCCCGGCAGCGTTGGTTCGGCGCTAAGTCGCGCGTCATTGCTTCGACCCGCGTAGTCGACTGGGGCGTCTTTGATGAAGGCGGTTTCGCGCTCGCGATTGTTGAGGTTGCCTACGCCGCGGGCGAGCCGGAAACCTACCTGATGCCGCTCAAAATCTTCATGGGCGACTCAGCCGTGAAGCTGCGTGAGACTACTCCGGGAGCGGTGCTCGCGAGTGTGCTCGCGCCTGGCGACGGAGGACAGGATGAAGGTGTGATCGCCGACGCACTGTACGGCGAAGAGGCGAACCTGGCACTGCTCTCGACCATTGAGCATGCAACCGAACTGCGCATGCAGCATGGCATGCTGCGCGGCTCACCCAGCACCATGCTCTCGCAACTTCGAGGCTCCAGCTCCCTCGCACCCCGGCGCAGCACGGCCGAGCAGAGCAACACCTCCATCTTCTTCGGCGACCGGCTGATCATGAAACTCTTCCGCCGGCAGCAGTTCGGTCCCAATCCGGACACCGAGATCGGCCGCTTCCTAACCGAAGACGCGCCCTTTAAAAACATCGCTCCCTTCGGCGGCTCGATCGAGTACTTCAGGACTGATGAGCTGCCGGCGACGGTCGCCATGCTGCAGGGCCTGGTGCAGAACGAGGGCGACGGATGGCAGTGGACGCTGGACGAACTGGGGCGCTACTACGAGAACTGTCTATCGGCGCAGTTCTCCCCGGAGCAGCTCTCGAAGGCAGGCGCAGAACCGTCGACACCCTCGTCGGTCACCCAGCATGCGCTCGATCACGCGCGCATCTACCTGGATGCGGCGGCGACTCTCGGTCGGCGCACAGCGGAGATGCATCTTGCCCTGGGTACGCCTTCGGCCGACACCTCGTTCGGCGCTGAGACCATGTCTGCGGACGACCTGCGCGCACTTGGCGTCGACCTGTACGAGCACGGTTCGCAGGCTTTTGATGTTCTTCGTAACGGGCTCACGGGCCTGTCCGACGATGCGCTCGAACTTGGCGGCCTGGTTCTGAGCCGGCGGCGGGCGATCCTCGACAAGTTCACGACCATCGGGAGCGCGGGGGCGAGCGCCATGCGCATCCGCGTCCACGGGGATTACCATCTCGGCCAGGTGCTACGCACCAAGAGCGACTTCGTCATCCTTGACTTCGAGGGTGAGCCGGCGCGGCCGCTTGAGGAGCGGCGGGCCAAGCAGTCCCCGATGAAGGACGTTGCGGGTATGCTGCGGTCGTTCAGCTACGCTGCTTTCTCGGCCCTGGGCCGTGCAACCGCGCGCAGGCCGCAGGACGCAGAGCTGCTCGAACCTTGGGCTCACATCTGGGAGGCGGCAGTGGCCCGGGAATATCTCGCAACCTACCGCGCGGTGATGGCGCAATCGGCTTTGGTGCCGGAAAATGAGAGCGAGTTCCGCGCCTTGCTGGACGTGTACCTGCTTGACAAGGCGCTCTATGAACTGGTGTATGAACTGAACAACCGCCCGGCGTGGGTCAAAATTCCGCTGTCCGGTATTTTGTCACTGTCGCTATAACAAATAGGAAGTGGATGCGATGGCGAGAGAAGAAGCAGTAGTAGATAACGGGCTGCGACCGGGTCCGGGAGCGGAGCGGGTCGCAGGTCCCGCGGATCTGTTCCTTGGCATTGCAGGCTTGACTGGGCCCGATGAGGTCCACGCCCGCGTTGACGCCCTGCTGGGCAGGCTGGGCGCGGGCACCGCCATGCCGAGGATCGTCGTCGCCTATCCGGATGCGGACGGGCCTGCTCCCGACAACATGCCGGTGCGCTTCCTCGGCTATGATCTTCCGCCAACCGAAGGACTCGCCTCACCATGGGCTACCGCGTCGGTGGCGCATCGCGCCCTGGTCAAGCTCGCGCTTGAGAGTGATGCTCGAGTCTGCGTTCTGCTCAACCCGGATCTGGCAGCACTCGATTCCGGCGCCCTCGAACAGCTGACCTTCCCCATTCTCGAGAAGCAGGTCGATCTTGCCGTACCCGTGTATCCGCAGACCAAGTACGATGGCCTGCTGAATGTCTCGATCCTGGCGCCGCTGACGCGCGCTCTCTACGGCAGGCGCGTTCGCTTTCCGCTCGCAAGCGACCTGGCACTCTCGCCGGCGATGGCGTCACGGCTCGCGCACCCAGTCGTGGGCAAGGCTGCGCATGCCGGAGCAACGCCGGTGACCTGGCCGGCCTCGGTCGCCGCCGGGCTCGATATGCAGGTGGCGCAGGTGTATCTCCCGCTCACCCACGCGCCGCGCACGGAGGGGCTCGATCTGAGCGCGGTCATCGCGCAACTGGTAGGGTCCATCTTCGCGGACATGGATCAGAATGCGCCGCTCTGGCAGCGCGTGCGCAACTCACAGCCAACCGCCACGTGGGGAGTGCCCACGCAGGCGCCTGAGGACACTCAGCAGGTGGACACCAAGCCGATGGTGCAGTCCTTTGTCCTGGGCGCGCGCAGCCTGCAGGAGGTCTGGGGATTGATCCTGCCGCCGGTCACGCTGCTGGAGTTGAAGCGGCTGACCCTGCTGCCGGCAGACAGCTTCCGCATGCCCGATGAGCTGTGGGTGCGCATCATCTACGACTTTGCGCTGGCATTTCGCCTGCGAACGATCAGCCGGACTCACCTGCTGGGCGCGCTCACGCCCCTCTACCTGGGCTGGGTCGCCTCCTACATTCGCGAGATGAGCGTGGCGAGCGCCTCGGCCGCGGAGCAGCGGCTCGATCAGCTCGCCAAGGCGTATGAGGACGGCAAGCCTTACCTGGTGCGCAGGTGGCGCTGGCCGGACCGCTTCAATCCGTAAACATGTGCCGGAGACAGTTACGTAAAGACACAAGGGAGAACGATGATGTGGGAACAGATTGCTCTTTCGCTGCGTGAGTCGATGGGCCGGGTGGCGACCAAGATCGCGACGCTGCTGCCTGGCATCCTGGCATTTGTGCTGGTGCTGGTGCTGTTTACGCTGGCAGCATGGGCGATCGGCTGGATCGTGAGCAAGATCCTGGATGCTGTCCACTTCAACGATCGCTTTGAAGACCGTACCAGCTCGATCGCCGAGCTTTCCCCTTCGCAGACCCCAACGCTGCTGGTCACCCGCGTCATCTTCTGGGCGGTGTTTGTGCTGGGCGTGCTGGTCGGTATCTCGGCGTTTGAAGCGGGTTCGGCCGAGAGCGGTGTCTCGGCCTACGTATTCGCTTATGTGCCCCGCGTGATCGGGGCGGTAGTGCTCTTGTTTGTGGGCACCGTGGTTGCGCGCGTGCTTTCGCGCAGTATCCTGATCAGCGGCGTCAACCAGGGTCTGCAGTATGCGCGTCTGTTAAGCGGCGGCGTCAAATGGCTGGTCCTGGTCCTGACGGCAGCCATGGTGCTCGACCACCTCTCTATCGGCGGCGCGATCGTGGACCTCGCCTTCGGCATTCTCTTTGGCGGCATCGTCTTCGCTCTCTCGCTTGCGGTGGGGCTGGGCTCGCGCGACCTGGTCTCGCGCTCGCTCGAACGTGAGGTTGGACGCCCAGGTACAGCGCCGGTCGTGGTCGAGGAACAGGTACACCACTTTTAGCTGAGGGTTTCGGATGGCCGCTCGGAAAGCCCCGCAGTCGAGACCCTCCGCGGAGTCGCAGGTCGATGCGCAGTTAGAGCGCTACCGGGCCATGCGCGACTTCGGAGTTACCGCGGAACCGAGCGGATCAGCACCCGAGGGCGCTAATCCCGCTCAGGCGCAACTGCCGTTCGTCGTTCAAAAGCACGCGGCCACGCGGCTGCACTATGACTTTCGCCTGGGCTGGCGCGGTGTGCTTAAGAGCTGGGCCTGCGCCAAGGGGCCTAGCTACACGACGAAAGACAGGCGTCTCGCGGTCGAGGTCGAAGACCATCCAATCGAGTATGGCGGCTTTGAGGGCACCATCCCTAAGGGCCAGTATGGCGGCGGCACCGTGCTTTTGTGGGACCAGGGAACCTGGGAGCCGCAAGCAGGCCACGAGGATGTGGACGCGGGACTGAAGGCCGGCAGCCTCAAGTTCATCCTCCACGGGGAGAAGCTGCATGGCCGCTGGACCCTGGTGCGCATGGGCGGTCGCGCCGCAAACGAGGCCAAGCCGAACTGGCTGCTGATCAAGGAGCACGACGAGTTCGAGCGTCCGTCCGAAGCACTGCCGATCACCGAGGAAGCGCCGGACAGCGTGGTGACCGGACGGTCGCTCGAACAGATCGCGGCCGCCGAAGACCACGTCTGGCAGTCGCGCCCGGCTGAGAATGCCAAGCCTCTGCGCAATCACTCCCGCCTGGCCAAGGTCGCGATCAAGGGCGAGAAGGTGGCGCTAGCGCGGGATCGATCCGCTGAACTGAGCGATCTACCGCAAGAGCCATTTCCGGGATTTCTGTCGCCGCAGCTGGCAACCGCCGCGCACGATCCCCCGTCCGGGCCGGAGTGGCTCCACGAGCTGAAGCTGGACGGCTACCGGGTGCAGGTGCACGTTGAAAAAGCGGCGACCGGCAGGAACAAGGTCACCATATACACCCGCAACGGACTCGACTGGACCCCACGTATGAAGGGGGTGGCGCACGCTGCCTCGCAGCTGCCGGTCAGCGCGGCCATTCTCGACGGCGAAGTGGTGGTGTTAGACGAGCACGGCAACAGCAGCTTTGCCATGTTGCAGGCGGCTTTTGATGAAGGCGCTAAGCACCCGATGACCCTTTTCGCCTTCGACCTGCTTCATCTGGACGGGCGCAACCTGCGTGGACTTGCGCTGGTTCGTCGCAAGGCCATGCTGCATGATCTTCTCGGAGAGTCTGCTCCGGACGCCGCTCTCGTGTACGGCGAACATCTCGATGCCTCTGCTGCCGAAACTTTTTCCAAGGCCTGTGAGCTCGGCGCCGAGGGCATCATCTCGAAACTCGGCAGCTCAAAGTACACGGGCGGCCGCAGCAAGGACTGGCTGAAGCTGAAGTGCGTGCGCAGGCAGGAGTTTGTCGTCGGCGGCTATACCCTGCCCGGCGATGGAGGCGGAGGCATCGGAGCCCTGTTGCTGGGCGTCTACGACAGCGATCGGCTGGTGTATTGCGGGCGCACCGGCACCGGCTTCACCCAGGCGAGCGCACGCATGCTGCGGGCAAAGCTGGAGCCTCTGGAGCAAAGCAAGGCGGCTTTTCCCGGGACGCTGCCCTCGGAAGCGCGCAAGGGTGCGCGCTGGGTGCGTCCGGAGCTGGTCGCCGAGGTGCAGTTTGCTACCTGGACCGGCGACGCAATGGTGCGGCATGCCGCTTTTCAGGGTCTGCGCGAAGATAAGGCGCCTGCTGACGTGGTTCGCGAGACTGCTGATCCGGTCGCAAAGCCGCGCCGAGTGAAGGAGGTCCCCGCAGCGGAGACGGAGGCGCCTGCAGAAAAGATGGCGGACAAGGAAGCCAGGGCGATCGCGCCTTCGCCTGTCGTTTCCGTCAGCAAACCCCGGCCAGCCGGTAACGTTGGCAGTCTTCGCCTGACTCATCCGGATAAGATCGTCGACACCGAGAGCGGCGTGACCAAGCAGCAGCTTGCCGAATACCTGTTCGCTGTCTCGCCTGCCATGCTGCCTCACATTTCCAGGCGTCCGCTGAGCCTGGTGCGCTGCCCGAACGGAAGCACGGCCCCATGCTTTTTCCAGAAGCACGCCGGCGTCGGCTTGCCAAAGGGCGTCGGGAGCGTTCCCGTGCCGGGCAAGAACGGCGAACCGGTAGAGCAGTACATCAGCATCGACAACGCGGATGCCCTTGCCTCGCTTGCGCAGATCGGCGTGCTTGAGGTGCATCCCTGGGGCTCATGCAACAAGGCGCTCGAGACCCCGGACCGGCTCATCTTTGATCTTGATCCCGACGAATCGCTGGACTGGTCGGTGCTGGTTGCAAGCGCGCGTGGGGTCCGGGCTTTTCTGGAGGAGCTTGGACTACGCTCCTTTGTCAAGACTACCGGCGGCAAGGGGCTGCACGTGGTTGTGCCGCTCGCAAATGGGGTGGGTTCACCCGACTGGGCGCAGATCAAGCTCTTTACCCGGGGGATCGCGCTCGCTATCGAGAGCACGGACCCGAAACTGTACCTGATCAAGATGACCAAGGCCGCGCGCAAAGGGCGTATTTTCATCGACTACATGCGCAACGAACGAGGCTCGACAGCCGTCGCCGCCTACTCGCCTCGTGCGCGAAGTGGACTGCGCGTGGCCCTGCCGCTTGGCTGGGACGAGCTTGACAGCGGCCGGCCGGAATTCGCCGTCGGCAACTTCGCTCAGTGGCGGGAGCGTCTTCTGGATGATCCGTGGGCTGGCCTGGCAAAGCTCAAGCAGAAGATCAGTAAGGCGACGCTGGAAGCTGTGACTGAGGCCGGCCGGTCCGGCTAACCTTACTTTGGTGTCGCTGTGCACTGATTACTGCCGTCCAGTCGTGCGCCCTGCATATCCTAGACCCGGGAGCGCGGCGCCATGCAAGAGCAGAAGCAGTCTGTCAGCGTAGTCATTCCCACCAGAAATCGGCCGCAGATGGTCGTAGCTGCAGTCCAAAGCGCGCTCGCTGAACCTGTGCTCGAAGTCTGTGTCATCGTGGATGGCCCCGAGGACGGTGCCGGCGGAGCGACGGTCTCGGCGCTCTCTACGATCGACGACCGGCGTTTGCGGATCACGGTGCTGGAGAACTCCGTCGGAGGCTCAGAGGCACGCAACCTGGGTGCACGTTCTTCGGCGGGGGATTGGATCGCCTTTCTGGATGATGATGATCTGTGGCTCCCTGGAAAGATCTCAGCGCAACTCGCACTTGCCCGGTCGGCGGACGCAAAGTTTGCGGTCCTGAGCTGCGCCGTGTTGGCGCGCGGACCGTCAGGCGACCGCGTATGGCCGCGGCGGCTGTATCGCGAGCCGGAGCCGATGAGCGAGTATCTTTTCTCTCGTGCGGGGTGGACCTACGGAGCCGGTTTGCTCCAGACATCAACGTTGCTTGTGCCCCGCGAGCTGATCCTGCGGGTGCCGTTCACTCGCGGACTCAGGAAACATCAGGACTGGGACTGGCTGCTCCGTATCGCAGCAGAGCCCGACGTCAGCATCGCGATGGCAGCCGAACCCCTGGTCGTCTTTCACGTGGAAGGTGATCGTTCGAGCGTAGGGCGCGCCGCGGACTGGGAGTTTTCCTATCGATGGGCTTGCGAGAACCAAGCCTACTTCACTCCTCGTGCATTCGCGTCTTTCGTCGCAACAGAGTGTGCGCCGCAGGCGGGGCGCAGCGGCGCCTCGGCCCGGCAACGGTGGCAGCTTTTTCGAGCGCTTTTCGTCCACAGCGCTCCGGCTTTAAAGACCCTGCTGCTGGGCGCGGGATTTCTACTGGTGCCCCAGCCGGTACGGCGGAACGTTCGAGATGCGCTGCGAAGCGCCCAGTGAAGCCTGAGACCCGCACAGCGGTGACACCGGCAGCCGGATCGCGACCGTTTCCACGCGAGTCCGTCCAGCTCACACGGAACTGCGCCGCATCTGATTGGCGACAGCTTGATCCCTGCGCCGCTGCCACCACTCGTGGAGCACGATGGCTGCGAACTGGCTGTTGCCGATCAGGTAACGCTTCCACAGTCGTCGCGGCTCCATGCACAGCCGGTACAGCCACTCCGCGCCGATCGCGTGCGTCCATCGAGGAGCGCGCTTGCGCAATCCCGCCTGCGTGTCGAACGCTGCTCCGACAGAAAGCGCGGCCCCGACAGGCAGGGTGGAACAATATTGATGCATCCAGATTTCCTGCCGCGGTGCACCGAAGGCAACACACAGCAGGTCGGGCTGAGCCGTCGTGATCTTCGCCAGCACTTTGCGGATCGCGGCCGGATTGGTGTCGAAGCCGGGTTCCGGGCAGTCTGTTCCCGCGATCACCAGGCCGGGGTATCGCGCGGCAAGCCGCGCTGCCGCGGTATCCGCAGCCCCCGGAAGGCCTCCTAGAAAATACACGGAGAGGCCCTCAGCGGCTCCGAGCGCGCACATCTCCTCCATAAACTCACCGCCGGTGACCCGTTCGGCGATGGGCTTGCCCAGCAGGCGCGAGGCCCAGACCACGGAGATGCCGTCGGCCAGGCAGAGTGCAGCCGCCTGCAGTGCCTCGGCAAACCGGGCATCGCGGCGTCCAAGGGTGACCAGGTAAGCGTTCGGACCCATCACCAGTGCGGGCTTCTGCAGCCCGCGGCGGCGGATCTGCCCCATCAGCCAAGCGGTGGCCTGCGGCATCGTCACGCGGTCGACAGGAACGGGGCCGAAATACACACGGCTGTGGGCCGTGGGGCGCCGAGTGGAGGGACGCTGCTGTGGGCTGACAGTATTTCTGCTGTCTATGTAGAGGATGGTTGAGGCCATAATGCGTCCCTTCGCTGCGCGTAAAGCTGGGGTGAGAGTCCGTTGGCGATCGCTGCGGGAGGAAACCACTCGTCGCGCAAACGGCCGAAGAAATAAGAGGGTGAAGCCGCCATCGATGCGAGAAGACAGCGGGCTGCGTGCAGGAAGTCACCCTGCCCGAGCGAGATGTTGCAGATCCGTAACAGCTCTTTCGCCTCGAGAGGGGTCCGCGCCAGCATATGTTCAAGCTCAGTGGAAACCGTGGCCAGCTTGGCCGGCGTACGGCCACCAAGGGTGGATAGCAGCAGGTATTGAACGTAGAGCCCATGCAGCGCCTGCTCGCGGAGCCGCCGCGAACTGAGGCTCGCAGGATTCTGCCGGAAGTAGAGCAGCACCTCCGGGATGAAGTGGATATCATGCGCGAGCGCCATCCTCCACCACAGATCGGCGTCCTCGCAGTCAAGCCCCTCGCGATAGCCGCCGAGCGCCAGGGTCTTCCCGACGTGTAGTACAGCGCTCGGGTGACAGATTGCCGGAACGTAGCCGGACCGCGCGATCCGGCGAATTTGCTCCGGGGTCCCGCGCGTTGATCGGAACAGTCCCATACTCTTCCTTACCGGGTAGTAGGCGGCGTGCGAATAAAACATTCCTGCTTCTGGACTGGTCTCGATGGCGCGCGCAATGATCGCGAGGCGATCCGGGGCGGAGAGGTCGTCCGCATCCTGGCGCACCAGCCAATGGGACTCAGTCATCTGGAGCATGCGATTGAGTGTTGCCGTAAGACCTCGGTGTGGCTGCTGAATGACCTGCAGGCGGGGATCATCAATCGAAAGCAGGTACTCAAGACTGCCGTCATGTGATCCATCCACGATGACCAGCACCTTGAAGTCTGCATAGGTCTGCGTGAGCAGGCTCGTGAGGGCCGCGGGCAGGTAGGGCATCGCATTGTGGACCGGCATGCCAACCGTCAGCAAGCCGGAAGAGTGCTTGGCGCTCATGCAGTTTCCAATTCGCTCCCATGACCCGCTGACCGGAGCGTGATGTGAACAGGTGTTGTACGTCTATCAGGCGCGGTGGATCGTGTGTGCGTCAACAAACGATAGGACAGCAGAGAAACTTCCGTAATGTGGGCTTGCCAGGAGGGGAATGCTACTGTCTTCGCAAGATCACTCAACCAGGATGAAGACCGCGCACGCCCTGCTCGAGCCAGGGCTGTGCTCGCGAGACGCGACCGGACCGCACCGGTAAGGGAGTTCCCCGCATGCCTGCATTCGCAACCAGAGAGGTCACCAGCGAGGATGTGCTGACGCTCGGTGCGATGCTGGCGATCTTCCGTCGTCGCCGAGCTATTTTCCTGCGTATCCTGTGCACGATCGTGGCGCTGGGCAGCCTCTATTGTCTGGTGGCGACCCGCCGCTATCGCGCGACCAGCGAGGTGCAGGTCGAGAAGGAAGACTCAGGCGCGTTCGGCCTTGAAAACAGCGTGATGGGGCCGGATGGCAGCGGTTCCCCTACGGATTCGCTGGACTACAACACGACCTTGCAGACGCAGGTATCGATCCTGAAGTCTGAAGCGCTGGCGCTCGCGGTGATCCGGGATCTAAAGCTCGAGAGCACGGACGACTACTTTCTTCCTCGCTCTTCCCGGCTGGTCAGCGTTCCCGGATGGCTGTTCTTTTGGCGACGTCCGGTTGAACCGCTGAGCGTGCCGCTGGCGGAGGCGCCGGATCGTCGCTATGTCACGCTCAGGATTTTCGCCTCGCATCTGAAGGTAGAGCCGGTAATCAGCACCCGCCTGATTGACGTCAGCTACTCCGACCCTGATCCCAGACGCGCCGCCGCTGTCGTGAACCGCCTGGTGAGTCTGGCCGCGGACTTCACCTTTCAGCAGCGCTTTGACTCGACCCTGAGAGCCTCATCGTGGTTATCCGGCCAGATCTCCGACCTGAAGCGACAGACACAGACGCTGCAGGCCCGGGCAGCAGCGCTGCAGCGGGACACCGGAATGTTCGGCAACGATGCTTCGCGCAACGTGGTGCTCGAGCGTCTGGATAGCTTGAATCAGACTCTCTCGGCGGCGGAGCAGAACCGCATTCTCAAGGAGGCTGTCTACCGCGTAGCGAGGAGCGGCGATCCGGAGTTGATCTCAAGCCTCAGCGGCAATGCGACCATGGGTGCAGCTTCCTCGCCGATCAATAATTCCTTGACCCTGATCCAGAACCTGCGCCAGCAGGAGGCCACATTGCGTTCGCAATTGTCGCAGGATTCGATCCGCTACGGGCCCGCCTATCCCCAGATCGAAGAACTGCAAGCACAGCTGCGCGGCGTCGAGAGTTCGATCATTGAGGAAGTCCACCGGCTGGGCGAGCGGGCCCGCACCGACTATGAGATCGCCGCGCGATCAGAGACGGGCGCACGGTCTGCATTTGAAGCACAGAAGAGAGAGGCCAGCCGCCTGAACGACACGGTCGTTGCCTACGGCCTGGCGAAGCAGGAGGCCGACAGCAGCCGCGAACTCTACGAGGGATTGCTCACCAAGCTGAAGCAGGCTGGGGTACTGCAGGGCCTGCGATCGAGCAACATCACCATCGTCAACGTAGCCCAGGTACCGCCTCCATCGCACCCAAAGAGTCCCAACACGCCGCTGGTTCTCGCAGCGGCTCTGGTGATCGGCAGCTTTCTGGCCGCCGCGGCGGTTGTTCTTCGCGAGCTGACAGACAACAAGGTGCGCTCTCCGGATGGTCTGGAGCGCATCCTCGGTGTGCCTCTGCTGGCAGTGCTGCCGGCGGTGGCCCGTGCTCACCATGCGCGACCGCGCCGCTTCTGGCAGCTGGGACCTCCCGGGAATACGCCCCTTAGCTCTCTGCCGAGTGGACCTCCGACGCTGCCCGCTCTCGATGGCGCCGCTTCCACGTTCGCGGAGGGCCTGCGTTCGCTGCGGACGGCGCTTTTGCTCTCGCGCAGCGGCAGGCCGCCCCAGGTCATCCTTCTCACCAGCTGCCTTGAAGGCGAAGGCAAGACCACTCTGGCGTTGAACCTAGCCGCATTGTTTGCGCAGCAGGGATCGCGCGTCCTGCTCGTTGACGCAGACCTACGAAAGCCAACGCTGCACACCCTGGTAGCGGCAGCCAGTGACGATCGCAGCCCGGGACTGAGCCAGATTCTTGCCGGAGGGGGACCTGCGGCAGTCATTCATCCTATACCCGCGCTGCCGAAGTTTGCCTTGATCTGCGGAGAAGAGGTTGCGCCCTTTCCGTCGGAGTTGCTGGGTTCTACGCGGATGAAAAATCTGCTTCGCGACTGGCGCAAGGAGTACGACTTCATTCTTCTTGACAGCGCACCGGTGCTGCCGGTGACGGATTCGGTGCTGCTCGCGCAGTTGAGCGACGCGACGCTGATGATTGCGCGGCACGGGGTCACCACCACGCAGGCTCTGCGGCGGGGGCTTGAAACGCTGCGCAGTCCGCAGCACTCGGGGCAGGCGCCCATCGGTACCGTCCTCAACGCCGTGTCGCGAGACTCGGTCGACTTCTACGAATACTTCGGCTACCAGGGAGAGAGCTATGCGTACACCCACGCGCGTGCCTGAGTGGCTTCTCGTTCTATTCGCGCTCTGCTCAACCTCTGCCGGCATGCGGGCGCAGGCGTCGCAAGGAGAGAGCCTGATCATCGGCGCGGGCGACCTGCTGCACATCACGCTTTTTCGCGAGCACGACCTTGACCAGACTGTTCGGGTCAAGGATGCGGGCACCGTCTCCCTTGAATTGGTCGGCGAAGTTGCCGTCAAGGGGCTTTCCTCCGCAGATGCGGCACGCCTGATTGCAGAGCGGTATAAAGCCGGGGGCTTCCTGAATCATCCCCAGGCCGCCGTCATGGTGGAAGAGTCCGCGCGGCAGCAGGTCGCGGTGCTGGGCGAAGTCGCCCACCCTGGCACCATCCCGATCACCAGTCCGCGCAGCCTGCTCGACGTACTCTCACAGGCCGGAGGGTTAACCGCCGTGGCGGACCGCCATGTCACGATCCGGCGTGAAGGCGAGGCGCCGATCACCGTGTTTCTATCGAACAAACCGGATTCGGCTCTCAGTCACGCAGACGTGCCGGTGCAGCCAGGAGACACGGTGCTGGTGCCCAAGGCGGGCATCGTCTACGTGTTGGGGGATGTGGGCCGGCCAGGCGGATTTGTGATGCAGGACGACGCGCGACTCAGCTTGTTGCAGGCCGTCTCGCTCGCCTCCGGTGCAAACAAGACAGCAAGCGAGAACCGCGCGCGGCTGATTCGTAAAAACGGCAACGGTTTTACGGAGACACCACTGCTGCTTAAAAACATCGAGCGCGGCAAGCAGGCCGATCCTCAGCTCGAAGCAGACGATATCGTCTTCGTTCCGTTCAGCCTGGCGAAAAACATCGCTCTGGGAGCGACATCCATTGTTGCTTCTGCTAGTTCGGCAGTGATTTATGCAGCACACTGAGGCGCGCTGCGCGGCTCCGAGCCTCGCGCGGTTCGGCCTCGAAGAGCTTACTTGCATCCTTATCCTTTGCTTTTTCGGCGTGACCGGCTCTATCCCGGGGATCGCACCGAACCAGGCCGCGGAGATGACCGGGGCTGTTCCCACTGGTTTCATGATTCTGGTGGGATTAGGATCGCAGCTTATCGTCGATGCCGCCATCGCCACGCTGATCCTCCGTCACTTGCCGGCGATCGTGAGCCGCGGCTACGCCATGCAGTGGACGGCAGCGCTTGCCCTCTTCGCCGTGATCTCCATTGCCTGGTCACAGGAGCCGCTGCTCAGTGCGCGGCGGTCGCTTCCGTTTGCACTGGCGGCTCTGTTTGGGCTTTATCTTGCGACGCGTTTTCCGCTCGAGCGCCAGCTGTCCATGCTGCAGGCGACCTTCGTCTTGCTGGCCATCGGCTCGGCGGCGGCAGCATTGTGCTTTCCTCGAATAGGCCTTGATGCCTCGACTGGCCACGCAGGCGACTGGCAGGGAGTGTTCACGCAGAAAAATGCCTGTGGGCGCGCCATGGTCTTCGCGTCCGCTGCACTGCTGGCGCGAGGGCGGCTCACCGCAAGACGCCTGTGTACACTGTCGTGTTTCCTGCTGGTGTTGGTCAAGAGCGGCTCTCGTGGAGCCTGGGCTATCGAATTGCTGCTCATCGCAGGCCTTCTACTCCTGCATGCTCTCGCACGAGTGGAAGGCCGAGCGCGCACATGGATTGCCCTTGTCAGCCTGAGCGTGGGCCTGGGAACGATCGGCCTCGGCAAGATGTTCTTCCCACTGCTGGCATCGCTTGCCGGAAGGGACGCCACGCTGACCGGCCGCACGGCGATCTGGGTCGAAGTGTGGCATGCGATTCTCAGGCGGCCCTGGCTCGGGTATGGATTCTCAGCGTTCTGGCGTGGGTCTAAGGGCGCGTCCTTCGATGTCATCGTCGCGCTCAAGTTCGTCCTCTTCCACGCGCACAACGGCTTCCTCGAGATCTGGCTTGAACTCGGCGCCGCAGGACTCGTGCTCTTCCTGCTGAGCTACATGCGCGGCTGTTACCAGCTCTGGCCCATCATCCACTCCGGGGACGTGAAAGCGGCAGCATGGCCGGCCTCCATGCTACTGCTGATCGCTGCTTACGACTTCGACGAAAACACCCTGCTTACTTTCAATGGATTGTTCTGGGTTCTCTACGTCGCCGCCCTGGCACAGATCGAGCTGATGGCTCGCGCGAGACGCGTTTGCACTACGGCACGGGCGCCAGGCGAAAGCGTGCACTCCCGAGATCACAAGGCGGCCTGCACGCCGGCGCGCATGCCCCGGCGCTTTGCGCCAACAGGTGCTGCATGGTTGTGATCGCCGCGGAGCCGGCCGCATCCGCCGGGGATCGCGCGGCCTCGGTCGAAATCACTAGCGCAACCGGTGCGATGGCGCCCCAGGCAACTCAGCCGGAGAAGCGCTTCCACCGCCCGGAACTTGATGGCTTGCGTCTCGCAGCTTTCCTTCTGGTCTGGCTTTCGCATAGCCTTCCTGGCGCACCGGAACTTGCGGCGCGCCATGTCTCCAGTGCGCTCACCTGGTGGCTGCTCGCGATCAAGGACGCAGGTAACTTTGGAGTCTGCGTCTTTTTCTTTCTCAGCGCCTACCTCATCACCGAGTTGCTGCGTCGCGAGATCAGTCTTTCCGGAACCGTGGCGCTGCCGGCCTTTTATCTCAGACGAGTCCTCAGGATCTGGCCGCTCTACTTCGGCATCCTCGCTGCGTACGCGCTCCTGGGGATACCCTTTCACGGCTTCCGCATAGAACCCGGCCGCCTCGCGGCCTCAGTGCTCCTGGCCGGGAACTGGTATATCGCTTTGCATCCGGCAATCCTTACCCCTATGCGAGCTCTCTGGAGCATCTCTGTCGAAGAACAGTTCTACTTGGCGTGGCCCGTGTTTTTCAGGCAGGTTAGCCTCCGCCGCGCCGTCCACGTTGCCCTCGCCGTTCTTGCCCTTGGGATCGTCTGCGCCTCGTACCTGGCGGCGAACCAACCATTTGCGTGGCTCCATGTCACCATCTGGGTCAACAGCCTGGTACAGTTCCAGTACTTCGCCCTTGGCGCCTTGTCTGCGATCTGGCTGGGCGGCAGGGTGCCTGCTCTCCCCGGCGGACTCCGCTTTGCGGCCGCTCTCTCCGCTGCTGCTCTGGCCCTGGTCGCCGCCGGTGCCTGCCGGATCAAGCGCCCTCCAACAGACATGGCTGCTCCGGGCGGCTGGCTGCATGCACCCGCAATCGCGATCCCTACTGGTTACCTGCTGGTCGGCGCTGCGTGCCTCGCATTGTTCTTTTCGATCCTCGGACTGCGCCGCATACCGGCAATCGCAGTGAGCCTGGGAAGGATATCCTTCGGCCTCTATGTCTTCCACGAAACAGGCTTTTTCTTCTCGGACGCCATCTTCAGGCGCCTGCCCTTCAGCTTGCATTGGCAATGGTCTCTCGTCGCGAACAAACTCCTTGCGCTCGCCATCACCATCCCTTTGGCGATGGCCTCGTATCATCTTTGGGAAAAGCCGTTCTTGAAGCTCAAGGAACGCTTCACCGTGGTGCGGTCGCGTCTTGCCTAGCATGGTTTCCGGCCGCGACCGACCCTGCGTTCTTATCTACAGAAGCGAGCTGCTGGCACTTTCCGAGACTTTTATCGCCGCGCAGGCAGACGCGCTTCGCCAGTTTGCGCCTGTCTATGTTGGTTTGCGGCGAGTCGCAAGCGGTCTTGATCTGCCCGCCAATGCGCAGCTGCTGACCAAGGCCGACCGCACTATCGACAAGGCTCGCCGGGCGTTCTACAGGCATAGCGGCTCTGCCGGTGCTTTCCTGGACCGTCTCCGATCGCTCAAGCCTGAACTGCTCCACGCGCACTTTGCCGTGGATGCCTGCGAAGCCCTGCCACTGGTTCGGGCGCTCGATCTGCCGCTGATCGTCACCCTCCATGGTTACGACGTGATGATGAACGACGCCGCACATGCGCGATCTGCGCGCGGGCGAGTCTTTCTTCGCACCCGTGCCGCACTCTGGGCCCGCGCAGGGCTCTTCCTGTGTGTTTCTGAAGCTATCCGTGCCCGTGCGCTCGAGCGTGGCTTCCCAAGCGACAAGCTCATCCTGCACTCGATCGGCATCAACCTTGATCGCTATCACCTGCGCCAGGCGCAGGGCATTGACGGCGAAAGAGTCGTCTTGTTCGTTGGGCGCCTGGTCGAGAAGAAGGGCTGTCTACACCTTATCCGCGCCATGGCCGAGGTCCAGAAACACCTGCCCCGCGTCTCGCTCGTTGTCATCGGCGCCGGACCGCTGCAGCCTGCGCTCAAATCCGAAGCCGCGCGCCTGCAACTGAACGCCTTGTTCCTGGGCGCTCAAACCTCGGAGCAGGTCCGCCACTGGATGCACTCCGCGCACATGCTGGCTGCGCCCAGTGTGACCGCGGAAAACGGCGACGCAGAAGGGCTGCCGATTGTTTTATGCGAGGCTCTCGCCATGGGCCTGCCGGTGGCCAGCTTTCGCAGCTCCGGGGTCGCCGAACTTATTGAGCATGAGCGCACCGGACTCCTTGCCCAAGAGCGAGATGAGGTAGCCCTCTCTCAGAACATCGTGCGCCTCTGCACAGATGAAGACCTGCGTGCCCGGCTCGCACGGTGGGGACGCGAGCGGATCGAACGCAGCTTTGACCTGGCCGCGCAGACGGCGAAGCTCGAGCAGCATTATCAGCGGCTGACCACGACCCGCCGGCAGCACCACGACGAACAGCACGCACACTGCGTACGCAGCCTGCCGCGCGATCCGGAGATCGCCAGTGTCTCTCACTGAGTCTCCGCGCCTGCGCGCCCAGGCAACCTGGATAATCTCTGGGAATGGAGTGGCTGTCCTCTGCCAGGCCGCTTACTTCGTGCTGATCGGTCGCATGCTGGGCAGCCGCGAGTACGGCGCGTTTGTCGGAGTCGTCGCCTTGATCAACGTCCTCAGCCAGTTCAGCAGTCTCGGTATGGAGATGGTCCTGTTGCGCAACATCAGCCGCGATCGGGTGAGCTTCGCCACCAGCTGGGGAACAGCGCTGTCGGTAAGCTTTGCCGGCTTCCTCCTGCTGCTCGGGATCGCAACCGGGTACGCGCACCTGTTCCTCTCGCCGGCATTGCGGGCGCTGGTCCCCTACGTTGCGGTCTCTGACGCACTCTTCGGGAAGCTGGCGCAGCTTTCCAGCCGCGCGCTCCAGGGGGCGGGCCAGGCCGCCGGCAGTGCGCGCATCACCGCGCTGACCAGCGCGGCACGCCTGACCGCGGCCGCAATCCTGTTTGCAGCGTCCGTACACCCAGGCGCTGCTCCCGCCCGGGGTTCAGCGCTCGTCTGGGTGCGGGTCTACTGGCTCGCGTCGCTCGCAGTTGCCGTCGTCAGCCTGCTGATGGTGGACCAACGCCTGGGACGGCCGCGCTTTACGCGTGTGCGCCGGGCGGTGCTCAAGGATGGTCTCAGCTTCTCGCTTTCCAGCTCCGCCACCTCCGTTTACAACGACATAGACAAGACCATGCTGGTCAGCTACGGGCTCACCGCCGCCGCAGGTGTCTACGGCGCGGCTTACCGCCTTATTGACGTGGTTAGCACGCCCATCTACGGCCTCTATTCCGCCGCCACGCCGCACTTCTTCCGCGAAGGGTCTGCCGGCGTTGCACGCGCGTCCGAGCTCTCGCGCCGCATGTTGCGGGCCACCGTACCTTACGGTCTGGCGGCGGCAGTTGTTCTCTGCCTGGCAGCGCCCTTGCTGCCGCTGGCCTTTGGTCCGTCCTTCACCGGCTCCATCAGTGCGGTTCGCTGGCTCTGCCTGCTCCCGCTGGTACGCGGACTCCAGTACGCCTGGGGAACAACAATCACCGGCTCGTCGTCCCAGTGGCTGCGGACGGCCACACAGGTAGGCGCAGCTGGGTTGAATCTGGCGCTTAACCTGCTGCTGATCCCGCGATGGTCCTGGCAGGGAGCCGCGGCCGCGAGCCTGGTCACCGACGGGGCACTCGCACTCTCAAACGGTCTGCTGGTCCTGTGGTTGCTGCGGCGGTCGCGCGATCCTGCTTCCGTTCTGCTCGAGCCCGCTCTCCCCCGCTGAGACCCTTGAATCATGCAAGCCAACCTGGCGTCGATCAGGTGCTATGCTCTGGCTCAACCCCTCGCCTCCTCCCGTGAGCTGCTGATGTCCATCCTTGAGCCGACAATCGTTCCCACCAGCCCGCATTCCTCTGCCGACCGCGTCGTCCGAGAAGCAGTCCGCAAGGCGAACTGGCGCCTGCTGCCGCTGCTCGCGCTCGGTTACGGTACCGCCTACATGGACCGCGTAAACATCAGCTTCGCTTCGCTCGAGATGAACCGGGACCTGCATTTCTCGGCGTCCGTCTACGGCTTCGGCGCGGGCTTGTTCTTTCTGAGCTATGCCGCCTGCGAGATCCCGTCGAACCTGCTGCTGCTGCGCTTCGGCGCGCGGCGCTGGCTGGCGCGCATCATGCTCAGCTGGGGCGTGCTCGCAATCGGGATGATGTTCGTGCGCACCCCGCTTGAGTTCTACGTCATGCGCTTCCTCCTGGGCGTGGCTGAGGCCGGCTTCTTTCCCGGCGTCCTCTTCTATCTCATGCAGTGGTTCCCACCGGGGGCGCGTGCCCGCGCGGTGAGCCGCTTCTACGTCTCACTACCACTCAGCTCGGCAGTCATGGGCTCGATTGCAGGCGCGCTGCTTGGCTTGCGGGGAAGCATGGGCCTGGCCGGCTGGCAGTGGCTGTTCCTGGTGGAAGGATTGCCCGCGATTGCGCTGAGTGTGGTCTTTCTCCGCGCCCTGCCGGATACGCCCGCGGATGCTCCCTGGTTGAATGCAGCTGAGCAGCAGGCACTGCTATCGGCCGTCGTCGCAGCCGGCGGCATCGAGAGCGGGATTCGGTCTCAGGATCGGGCACACCATCCTTTGCAGGCGCTCAAGGAACCGCGCGTCTGGCTCATCGGCGTACTTTGCCTCTCCATGTTGAGCTGCAACTATGCGTTCGCCTTTTCCGCTCCGGCCATCGTGCAAAATCTTACCGGCTTTACCACGGCCCGGGTCGGCTTGCTCATCGCCATCGCCGGCCTGCTCGGAGGCGCGGCCATGCTGGGCAACGCCGCCCACTCTGACCATGCGCGGGAGCGGTACTGGCACGTCATCGTGCCGTTTGTGCTGATTGCGATGGGATTTGCCATCGGCGGCACTGCAATTAACCCTGGGCTCGCCGTTCCCGCGCTGCTGCTTACCATGGTGGCGAACAGCGCGCTGCAGGGACCGCTCCTGGCCACGCCCGGGGACTTTCTCAAGGGCGATACAGCGGCTGCCGGTCTGGCGACCCTGAACATGATCGGCATGTTCGGAGGCTTTCTCGGACCGTACTGGATGGGTGTGGCACGGGATCTGTCGGGAGACTACCGCCGCGGTCTGGTCACGCTTGCGGCGCCGGCGCTGCTCGCCGCCGGCATCATGCTGCGCCTGTCGCTCTACCCGAAGAATTGTGACAGCCGATGAAGGATGCCGCAAAGCAAGTCTAGGCGGCTCCGGGCGCGAAGAGCATAAGCAAAGGTGATCCGGCGCATTCGAGCATGCCGGGGCGTTTGTCGGACTGAAGCGAACACCTGATTTGGTTGAGTTTTGGCGTGCGTCCTGACTGCGGGAAGGAGTCTGGCGTCGGCTCGGCCATTGAAGCTGTTTATACGGTGGATCAGCATACTGGACGGTATCCATTTTTGTGTTGATTCCATCCCTTCGTTGTTACTAAAGTTGCGCATGGAACAGTCGCGACACACGTTCCACGCCGCGCGTCACCCCAAGCATCGCAGCAGCGCGGAACCATCACCCGGCCGGCATCTTTCACCGCCAGCCTGAGCCAAACACACAGAGCAGTCGCAGCCCCTTAGGAGGTCTCATGATCTTGTCCCGAGGCAGGAAAACCGCGCCCTATGCGCTGACCCTGCTAGCACTCACACTTCCAGCGCTTCCGTTTGCATCCCTCGCGCAGACCTTTCGCGGCAGTATCGCCGGTACGGTGACCGATGCCAGTGGCGCCGTTGTGGCCGGCGCCCAGGTGGAGTTGATCGACGAGGCAACCGGTTCGAAGCACGACACTACCAGTTCCAGCGGTGGAGAGTTCAGCTTCCCCGACCTTCCGCTTGGCTCGTACACCGTCACAGCACTGGAGGCCGGCTTCGGAACCGTCAAGGTAGACAAGGTTCCCGTCTCCGCGGGGGTTGTGTATAACCTGCCCATCACCATGAACGTGGCGGCTGCGTCGCAGACAGTGGAAGTATCGGCTGCCGGGCTCTCGCTCGATACCACCAGCGTGACTCAGACCACGCTGCTGCCTTCGACCACGGTGCAAAACACGCCGATGAACGGCCGCGACTTCACCCAACTCATTTCAGTTACGCCGGGCTTCGGCGGCTATTCTGCAGGCGGTTTCGGTTCCGTCAACGGCACCCGCGCTAACCAGGTCAACTGGCAGATCGACGGCTCGGATAACAATGACGTCTGGCACAATATTCCTGCGGTGAACCAGGGCGGCGTAGAAGGTATCGCCGGTGTGACGCTGCCGCTCGACTCAATAGAGCAGTTCTCCCAGCAGACCCAATCGGGTCCTGAAGCCGGGCGCAATCCCGGCGGCACCGTTAACGTTGTGACTAAATCGGGCACCAACCAGATCCACGGTTCGGTGTACTACTACAACCGTAACGAGTTCCTGGCGAAGAATTCTCCGTTTGCTACTCCGAACGCAAACGGTGACATTGTCAAGAATAAGCTTCGCAATGAGCAGTACGGCGCGTCCATCGGCGGTCCCGTACTCAAGGACAAGCTCTTTTATTTCGTGAATTACGAGAAACAGCAGTTCATCATTGAAAGCCCGGCCTCGGCGACGGAGCCTTCCTATGCCTACCAGACACAGGCGCTCGCGCTACTGAGCCAGTACAACGTCCCCGTAAACAGCGCGACACAGAATCTTCTAAACACGCTCTGGCCTTCGTACGCTCTGGGCGGCGGCGCCTCAACTGAGAACTACTCAAATGCGTCGCCGATTACGGGCTACAGCTATAACGGCGTGGCCAAGATGGATTACACAATTAATTCGAGAAACACGCTTTCCGGGCGCGCTTACGGCGGTCAGGGCAACCAAATTGCTCCGGTAGGAACGCAGCTGCCTTACTATTTCGAGGAAGGCCCGATCCATGTCTTTAATTACTCAACCGTACTGAACACGACGATCACGTCGCACCTGACGAATCAAGTCCTGGCCGGCGTCAACTATTTCAATCAGGTCTTTTTCGATCAAAATCACAGCTTTGACGTTTCAGCACTTGGTTTCAATACCGATGTCGGCCCCACGCTATCGGGCGCTCCCGGCATCACCATTACCGGCTTTGACAACCTTGCCAACGCCACGCCGCCATCCGGCCGCAATGACATCACGGGTCATCTCACCGATGCGCTCGGGCTGGTCATAGGCAAGCATGAGTTACGATTCGGAGGCGAATTCCGCCAGGCGCAACTCGACGAGTTCTACCATCGCAAGGAACGCGGCGCATTTACCTTCAATGGAACAGAAGGACCCTGGGCAGCTCCGGGTGCGACTCCGCTCTACACGGATACGCAAACGCTCGCACTGGCCGACTTTCTTGCCGGCTACAGCCAGTCTTCTTCGCTACAGCGCGGAGACACGACCCGGCAGGTCTTCGTCAACACATACGATCTTTTCTTTCAGGATGCCTGGCAGCTGACACCGCATCTGAATCTGAACTACGGCGCTCGCTACGATTACCTGGGACCCCTGCACAATGACAGGAAAGACCTTTCCGTCTTCCGTCCGGGCCTGGCGAGTACAACCTATCCGCCGGGCATCGCCTTCCAGGGCAACCAGGTCGACAGCCTGTACCCGCCTGCCCATAACAACGTCAGTCCGCGCATCGGTTTCAGCTACCAGCCAAAGGAGAGCATGGGTGTGGTGATACGCGGCGGCTTTGGCGTGTTCTTCGATGAGCCGAATCTGAACCCGTTCCTTGACAACCGTCCGCCGAACGGCGGCGCGGCAGGTGCGGAGAGCAATCCCGGTGGTCCGGTACCCGTGGTGACTTACTCACAGACCAACCAGGTCATTGTTCCGGGACAGTTGATCTTCCCGGCGACCGCGCTCTTTGCTCCCTATGGATTGGACGCAAACAACATCCCTCTGACCAGCGGCCCGATCGTCAACAGCTATCCGCTATTCTCTGTGAACCTCAACTTCCGCAGCGCCTATAACTACAATTTCAATCTCAATATGGAAAAAAGCCTTGGACCCAACCTGCTTGTAACTCTGGGGTATGTGGGTGCAGAGGCGCGCAAGCTGCTGTTCATCCACGACATTAACCAGGCGGCTCTAGGCAGCACAGGTCTCGGTACTGCTATTGCGCAGAATATGACCCGGCCCTACGAGGTGGCCGGTATCGTGCAGCCATACTATGCAGCGATTAATGAAATCGATAGTGCCGGAACATCGAATTACAACTCGCTGCAGGCGACCGTACGTACCACGAACTATCATGGGCTAACGTCGCAGTTTGGCTACACCTGGAGCCATAACCTGGACGAGATCAGTCAGTACAGGAACCAGGTTCCCGAGAACAGCTTCAACCTCAAGGGCGACTACGGCAACTCGGACTACGACACTCGTAACAACTTCACCGCCTACCTGAACTACGCCTTGCCCGGCGATGCTCTTAAGGGTCCTCACTGGCTGACCCATGGCTGGCAGCTAAACAGCCTAATCACTCTGCACGGAGGTCAACCGGAAAGCATACTGACCGGTACGGACAGTAGTGGTACCAACGAGAACGAAGACCGGGCGGAACAGAGTGGACCTGTGGTTCGAACCAGCACCAACATCGCCAACCACAGCGGTGTGGCCCAGTACATCACCAATGCCAACTTCTCGATTCCGTCCGGCGCCTATGGTAATTCGCGCCGCAACCAGGTATTTGCTCCCGGGTACGAGGATGTAGATTTCTCGGTATTCAAGGACGGGCACATCACGGAAAAGATCTCTGCGCAGTTCCGAGTAGAGATGTTTAACCTGTTCAACCACACCAACCTGGCGCCGTTTGATAACAGCCTCTCGGACGGCTCATCGTTCGGTCAGGTGACGACGACGATCGGCAACTATAACGGGGCTCCGGGGCTTGGACCGGGCGAGCCCTTTAACACGCAGCTGGCCTTGAAGATTATCTTCTAATGCCCGCCGGGGGATGGCGGCGCGACCTGTCGGTGGCGCCGTCTTTGTTGCGCTGACTCACTCAAACTCCAGATAAAAAGGATTGTTAGTTATGGCACTAAGTCGGCGTGAGTTTCTTACGCGGGTGGGGCGGGCAGGTGGATACGGCGCGGCATTCATGACCATGCAGCAGCTCGGGCTTATGGGTGCGCCTCGCTCGCATGCCATGACGCTTGCCGCTGCACCCGGCTCAGGCAAAGGAGTCAAGGTCGTCATCTTGGGCGGCGGAATTGCGGGGCTGGTGGCGGCGTACGAGCTTGGGCAGCTCGGCTACAACTGTACCTTGCTCGAGGCGCGCGCGCGCCCGGGCGGACGGAACTGGACCGTACGTGGAGGCGATAAGGTCGTTTTTGAAGATGGCACCACGCAGACCTCAACCTGGGACACGGGAAACTATCAGAACGTAGGTCCGGCGCGCCTGCCCTCCATTCATCCTACGATTCTCGGCTACTGCCGCAGACTCGGTGTTGAATTACAAGTCGAGGTAAATACCAGCCGCTCAACCTACCTCGAGAATGACCTGGCCAATGGCGGCAAACCAGTTATTCAGCGGCAGGTGGTCAACGACACGCGCGGACACGTCAGCGAACTTCTGATGAAATGCGTGAGCGGAGGCAAGCTCGACCAGGAACTGTCGAAAGACGATCGGGATAAAATGCTGGCGTTTCTGCGAATCTATGGGCCGCTTGATGAAGCCGGTAAGTACACAGGCAGCGATCGCTCCGGCTACGCTAAGACACCAGGGGCAGGAGACGACGCCGGCGTACTGAACCAGCCCATTGACATGCATACGCTGCTCGCGGAGAACTTCTGGCAGTCAATCCTGTTCGAAGAAATCTTTGATATGCAGGCGACGATGTTCCAGCCCGTCGGCGGGATGGACCGCATCCCCTTCGCATTCGCCAGGCAGCTCAAAGATGTGATCCATTACGAATCGCCGGTCACGGAAATTCGTAAGACCGCGAACGGCGTCAAGGTAAATTACACGCAGGGCGGCGCAGCTAAGTCGATTGAGTCGGAATTCTGTATCTGCGCAATGCCGCTGACTATCCTCAAGAAAACTCCCAACGATTTTTCCGCGCCGTACAAGAAGGTGATTGAAGAATGCCAGTACGCGTACGCCTATAAGGTAGCGTGGGAGAGCCGGCGCTTCTGGGAGCAGGATTACAACATCTACGGTGGCCTGGAGTTTGTGAACCAGGGCTGCAGCCCCGTGTGGTTTCCTTCAGCAGGATTGTTTACTCCCCGGGGCGTGCTGGTGAGCGGCTACTTTGACGAGCGCACCTCGGACTTCGGGAAGTTAACGATGCCGGCCAAGCTCGACGAAAGCCGGAAGACGATTGAGCGACTGCATCCAGGGCACGGTAAGGAACTGGAGAAGCCGATCTACGTCGGATGGGGCAAGGTGCCGTACAACGAAGGCTCGTGGATCGAGAGCTATGCTCCCGACCAGAAGCGGGCGCCTGGCGTGCGCATTAATCGGCAGGGCGCGCCCGCGGCGCCTGCGGCTGAGCACACGCAGACCAACTCGGGCTACGAGACGCTGATCCAGCCGGATGGGCCTATTTACTTTGTGGGCGACCATGTGAGCCACGTCGTAGGCTGGCAGGAAGGCGCGGCGCTGAGCTCGCTTCGCGCGGTGCAGATGATTGCGGACAAGACGAAAGCGGCAAAGCTGGTGCGGCAGGATGCCGCACGCGGATGAGTACGCGAAACAAGGAGACTGCTTTGCGAAACAAACGTAGCTGGATAGGAGCGGTCATCTTAGTGGCTGCTTGCTGTAGTGCGCAGGCACAAGTGGTTGTGAAGCATCTGCAGCCGAATGAGAAGAGTCCTATTGCAAACGGCGTGTGGGCAGGAGACACGCTCTACCTGAGCGGGCAACTGGCTTCTCCGGTCACGCCAGCGGACCCGGCGAAAGGTACAGAAGCTGTGTACGGAGATACAAAAACGCAGGCCCTTTCCGCGTTGACAAAGATCCAGGCTTTGCTGAAGGAGCAAGGGCTCGACATGAAAGATGTCGTCAAGATGACGGTCTTTATGGCGGGGGATCCGGACAAAGGCGGCAAGCTTGACTTCGCCGGGCTGCAGGCAAGTTACACGCAGTTCTTCGGGACGAAAGATCAGCCGAACAAGCCTGCGCGCAGTGCAATGCAGGTAGCGGCGCTCGCGGCTCCGTGGGCGCTGGTGGAGATTGAGGTAATCGCGGTTAAGTCGAGATAGGGTAATCAGCCTGTTCATTCTGAGCGAAGGATAGGATGGATCGCTTCGCTCAGGATGATGAGTTGTTTGGCTGGCAGGATTGATTTACGACAACAGGTTATGCCGTGCGCCTGCTGGACCAAAGGGCATCTCCGCATATGCTGTCGTCGGCCCCGACATCACTTCCTTGTAGGCTAGCTGAAACTTCTGCATATCTGTATGTGTACCGACCGTGATGCGCACATACGTAGGCATGATGGGCCAGACACGGCCAATATAGACGTTCTTGGCCGCCATCGCCGCGAGCACTTCCTTGCCCGGCCGCTTGGTGTCGAGCATAAAGCAGTTGGAAACAGAGGGAATAAAGCTGTAGTTATTGGCGGTCAGCCAGTCAAAGGTCTGGCTGCGAATGTCAGCGTTAATCTTCTTGCGTTGAGGAATAATGTTCGCGTCTTCCAGGCTGGCGTTCGCCGCCGCAACCGCCATAATAGGCATCGCGTTCTGGCCGTAAACGCCGAGTTTCTGAAGCAGATCGGGACGCCCGATAGCAAATCCGCAGCGGACACCGGCCATCCCGTAGAGCTTTGAGAAGGTGCGCAGAACCACGACGTCCTTGTCGGCTTTGACGAGGTCGAGTGAATGCGGCGCGTCCGAAAAGTGGATATAGGCTTCGTCGATCAGCAGGATCGAGCCTTTCGGTTTGTTCGCGAGCGCGTATTCGATGTCCTCGCGCGAGGTCAGGGTACCGCTCGGATTATTGGGATTGCAGATATAGATCACGCCTGCGTTCGGGTCGGCTGCGACCATGGCTTTTACGTCGTGCGCGTGGCTGGCTGTCAGGGGCACCTTGATCACCTTGGCACCGCTCATCTTGGCCGCGTACATACCGGCTTCGTAGCCTGGGTCCGCCAGGACAAACGGCTTCTTCGGCGACGTGTAGGCAAGGACGCTATAGTGCAAGGGCTCGCTGGAGCCCGCGTACACGACAACATACTCAGGCTTTAGTCCCTCCTGCTCGGAGAAGGTCTTAATCAGCTTGATGGTTAAGTCCGTATCGTAGCGACCGCCATCGGGAATCAGGCTGGAGATGGATGAACAGGCGCCGGAACACGGGCCCAGAGGATTTTCATTTGCGTCGATTCTCACCGCGTCTGCGGGCAAATTCTTTGATATCATTCGGCGCTGCGCGTGGGCCAGCTGCGGCTCAGTCAGGAGCATCGGCAACGCAGACACAGCCGATGCAGCGGCGGCGCTGCGCAGGAAAGAGCGGCGAGAGAGCGAAGGGATGTGCATATGAAATGGCCTCCTGGGCAGATAAGCGTGTCTAATTTGGAGCGTACCGGAGTAGTACTCCGGTAACAAGCGATAAGTGTCCTGGTGGCTTGTGCTTGTAGGGAGGATAAAGATTCGTTATGTGGCTTCTAGATCGGCACTGGCCGCATCCATCTGCTGCGCGTCCGCATGGAGGTTCAGCAGCGACGATGTCAGCTACGTGCATCCCGGCTCTGCCGCTTACGCGCCTGGAGACTAGGTGGGCGGCAGAATGTTAGTTGGCCTATGCTTAGCTGTCCGCGCACCTGTTTCAGAGAAATACGGTCACTAGCTGCCAGGCGAATCTTTCGGGTGTGCCGGCCATGGCAGGGTATGTTCCGGAGGATCAAATGACCATCTTTCTCCTTACTGTCGATCACGGGCCCGAAGGCAGGCCGACTATCCACTGATACGACGCAGTCTCAGCCGGGCATGCGTGGCCGTTGCCGCACTAGCCCATGCGACTGTGGGCCCACTGACTTAGCGTTCCCTGGCGTTTGCATCGACCAGAGGTACCATCAACCAGGGGGAACGCTCTTGAAGGTGGCAATTCTGGGTTTCGGCACGGTCGGGCGCTCGGTGGCGCGCATTCTCCTTGAGCGCCAAAGCGACAGCATCGTGCTGACACATGTTTTCAATCGAGGGATCGAGCGCAAGCGTGTGGACTGGGCGCCGAGCCACATTATTTGGACTGCGGACTTTGAGACAGTGCTGGGATCGGATGTTGATGTCGTGGTCGAGCTTGCCGGCGGCCTGGATCCCGCAGGCGAATGGGTGCGGCGTGCGTTGGCTGCGGGCAAGTCGGTGGTCACGGCGAACAAAAAGCTGATCTCCCTCCGCGGCGTCGAGCTTGAGGCGCTGGCGCGCGCAAACCGCTGCTCGCTGACCTACGGGGCGGCGGTGGCCGGTGGTGTGCCGGTGATCCCGGGTCTCCAGCAGGGGCTCTCCGGCGACCGCGTGACGCGTATTGAAGGCATTCTGAACGGTACCTGCAACTTCATTCTGAGCAAGATGGAGGATGGCGCGGAGTTTGCCGAGGTGCTGCAGGAAGCGCAATCGCTTGGATACGCCGAAGCTGATCCTACTGAAGATGTGGGCGGCTTTGATGCCCGGGCCAAGCTGGTGATCCTGTCGCGGCTGGCGCTACGCGCGGATGTCGGAGTCGAAGCGATACCCTGTCGCGGTATCACTCCTGTCTCGGCAGTGGACTTCGCCTACGCACGCGACCTCGACTGCACCATTCGCCAGGTGTCGCGTGCGGAGCTTGAGGGAGACGGTGTGCTGGCGAGCGTGGGTCCAATGCTCGTTCCCAGGTCTTCGCCGCTGGCCTGGTCGCGCGGCACAGAAAACATGGTGCTGGTGGGCGGCGCCTACGGCGGCGACGTGGTCTTCTCAGGCCATGGTGCAGGAGGCAATCCCACGGCGGTCGCGGTCGTTTCGGACCTGCTGGCCATCAGTCATGGCGCGGTTTCCGTGACGCAGCCCAGCCGTCGCGCAGAAGTCTCGGGCGACCTTCACGTCCGGCATTATGTACGATTCATCGTCGACGATCAGCCCGGCATCGTGGCCGAGATCGCCACCGCTCTCGCCGAGCAGCACATCAACATCAACGCGCTGTTGCAGAAGCCCGGGCACGCCAAGGCCAGCCTGCCGTTCGTGGTCACGGTTGAACCTTGTGCGGGCTCCGCATTGCGGCGCGCCCTGGCCCGGGTGGCGCGGCTCGACTGCCTGCTGGAGCCCCCGCTAGACCTGCAGATGCTCTAGCGGTCATCCTTTTTGCACTGTCAATGGCGGCGCTCCCGCGGCTACGAACGCAGATCAAAGCCGGCGCATCTCAGGAAATTGATGGCATATACAGTACAAGTTCCTGGACACCTGCTCCCCTCGCTTCCTGAACCAGATGCAAACCTGCCTGCCTGCCAGATCACTGTCGATGGCATTGAGACGCCCGCGCTTGAAGGTGAGCGCCTGATCGACGCGCTGAACCGCGCCACCAAGGAACTGCCGCAGGTCTGCTATCACCACCGGCTGGGGCCGATCCAAAGCTGCGATACCTGCATGGTCGAGATCGGCGGCTCACTGGTCCGTGCCTGCGGCTTTAAGGTCATCCCCGGCATGGTGGTTGCCACCGAGTCAAAGCGTGCGCGGGCTGCACAAACAGAGGCCTTCGATCGCATCCTCGGCAATCACCTGTTGTACTGCACGGTGTGCGACAACAACAACGGCAATTGCACCGTGCACAACACCACGGCGCTGCTCAAGGTTGAGCACCAGGAACATCCTTACCTGCCAAAGCCGTTTGCGAAGGACGAGACCAATCCGTTCTATCGCTACGACCCTGACCAGTGCATCCTGTGCGGGCGATGTGTCGAGGCGTGCCAGAACTACCAGGTGAACGAGACGCTCTCGATCGACTGGGAGTCGCCGCACCCGCGTGTGCAGTGGGATGGCGGGCACACGATCGCCGGGTCGAGCTGCGTCTCCTGCGGCCACTGCATCACCGTCTGCCCCTGCAATGCGCTGATGGAAAAGTCGATGATCGGCCAGGCCGGCTACATGACCGACTGGCCGGCGAAGGCGCTCGAGGGGCTGATTGACCTGGTCAAGGCGGTCGAGCCGGAGATGGGCTACGGCCCGATCCTCAAGGTCTCTGAAACAGAGGCCGCCATGCGCGAGGTGCGCACCAAGCGGACCAAGACCGTCTGCACCTACTGTGGCGTTGGCTGCTCCTTCGATATCTGGACCGGAGGGCAGGGCGGCGATCGCCACATCCTCAAGGTCGAGCCCAGCGAAGGCGCCGCCAACGACATCTCTACCTGCGTGAAGGGCAAGTTCGGGTGGGACTACGTCAACTCACCCGACCGGCTGCAGACGCCGCTGATCCGCAACGCCGATGGCGAGACGTTCCGCGAGGCGAGCTGGGAGGAGGCGCTCAATCTGATCGGAAACAAGTTCTCGGAGATTAAGCAGCAGCACGGGCCGGATGCGCTCGGCTTTATCTCGTCGTCGAAGTGCACCAACGAAGAAAACTACCTGATGCAGAAGCTGGCGCGCGCTGTGGTCGGCACTAACAATGTCGATAACTGCTCGCGCTACTGCCAGTCGCCGGCGACGCAGGGGCTGTTCCGGACCGTAGGCTACGGCGGCGACTCTGGCTCCATCAAGGACATTGCCATGGCCGGGCTGGTGCTCTGTATCGGCACCAACACCACCGAGAGCCACCCCGTGCTCGCCACCCGCGTCAAGCAGGCGCACAAGCTGCGCGGGCAGAAGCTGATCGTCGCCGACATTCGCGAGCACGAGATGGCGCGCCGGGCGGACATCTTTTTCCAGCCTGCGCCCGGCAGCGACATGGTGTGGCTCCAGGCGGTCACGAAATACATCTTTGACCATAACCTGCACAAGGCTGATTTTATCGAGCAGTGGGTGAATAAGTACGACGAGTTCCGGGCGTCGCTCGACTGGTACACCATGGAGCGCGCCTCTGAGATTTGTAAGGTGCCGATCGAGACCCTTATCCAGGTTGCCGAGGAGATTGCCCGGGCCAGTTCCGTCTGTGTGCTGTGGGCCATGGGCGTCACCCAGCACATGATGGGATCCGATACATCGACCTGCATCTCGAACCTGCTGCTCGCGACCGGCAACTACATGAAGCCGGGCAGCGGCGCTTATCCGCTGCGCGGACACAACAATGTGCAGGGGGCAAGCGACTTTGGCTGCATGCCGCAGTATTTCCCGGGGTACGAGAAGATCGGCGACGAGCCGGCGCACTCACGCTACGAAGAGGGCTGGGGCGTCAAGCTGCCGAAGCAGAAGGGCCTCGACAATCACGAGATGATCGACGCCATCTACGACGGCAAGCTGAGGGGCGTGTACCTCTTCGGCGAAGACATGTACTCCGCCGACTCGAACGCGCATCGCGTGGGCGGCGGCTTTGAGCGGCTCGACTTCTTTGTCGTGCAGGATATCTTCTTTTCGGAAACCTGCCGCTACGCCGACGTGGTGCTCCCGGCCAGCCCGAGTCTCGAGAAGGAAGGAACCTTTGTCAATACCGAGCGCCGCATCCAGCGCCTGTATGAAGTTTTCGAGCCGCTTGGCGACTCCAAGCCTGACTGGGAGATTGTGCAGCTGATCGCCAATCGCCTCGGCGCCAGCTGGAACTACACGCACCCGGCCGACATCATGCACGAGGCCGCTTCGCTCTCGCCCCTGTTTGCGGGCGTCACCTACGATCGGCTCGCAGGCTACAAGACGCTGCAGTGGCCGGTTGCTATCGACGGCAGTGACCAGCCGCTGCTCTACACCACCGGCTTTCCGCTGCCCGACAACAAGGCCACCTTTTACCCCATCCCCTACATGGCGCCGCACGAGGTCGAAGACGAAGAGTACGATCTCCACCTGAACAACGGCCGCCTGCTCGAGCATTTCCACGAAGGCAACATGACCTACCGCGTCGACGGCATCCACCAGGAGACGCCGGAGCGCTGGCTTGAGGTCTCACCTGAGCTTGCGGAACACCGCAAGCTGGTAAGCGGCCAGTGGGTCGACATTGAATCACGCCGCGGCAAGCTGCGCCTGCAGGTGCTGGTCACTGACCGTGTGAGGGGTAACCAGATGTTTGTGCCGCTCAACGACCCGCAAAATCCGGTCAACGTGCTGACGTCGAGCGACGTGGATCACGTGACCCACACGCCCGCCTACAAGGAGCTCGCGGTCAAGATGAAGGTGCTGCCCTGGCGCGGTGAGAACCCGCTGCGCTTGCTGAACTTCCGCAATGGCCATCCCACTCCGCAAAACGGCGTCGAAGTCGAGCGCAAGTGGAAGCGCAGCGACTACCGCATGCCCGGAGTGCCGCCCGAGAACGCAAAGCTCGTGCAGATTACGGGAGGCAAGTAGCGATGGCCAAGCCAGTCGAATTGCGCCCCATCCCGCGTCCCCCGGCAGACGAACTGCAGCGGCGGCTGGACAACGCACCGAAGGAGCACGCCGAGGCCATCCTGAATGCCTATCGGACGCTCCAGATGCTCCATGACAGCAACGCGCTCGACATGGTTCGCGGCGCGCTCGGCGCGGGCGGAAAGGTGCTCGACGAAGGTGTCAGCGTCATCACCACGCCTGCGTCGATTCGTGCGATCCGCAACGCCTTCGTGCTCATCGAGTTGTTCTCACAGATTGATCCTGCGCTGCTCCATTCGATAGTGAAGGGCATTGCTCCGCTGGTGCAGCAGCAGCCTTCCGCACCGCCTCCTTCCTTGTGGTCGATTGGAAAGCGGCTGTTCTCGCCCGACGTCCGTCGCGGGCTGGATGCGAGTCTGGTCATCCTCGCGGCGCTCGGCCGAGGGGTGGCCAAGAGCAGTGAGTCGCCCATCGGTTAAATAGCCGTTGCATCGGAGCCCAGAGTCATCCTGACGTAGTGAAAGGATCTACGGTTGCCCTCCTCGCTTTATGCGAGAGCCAAGCCGACCCGAGATCCCTTTGTACGCTCAGGATGACAATTGCTGTTCGTTTACTCCTCATCGTCCCCGATGGGCTGACCCGCGGGCTAGCCGGCTGTCGCGCGAGTGGTATTCAACCAGCAAGCGACAGGGGGCGTTTCATCGTGCAGCCAGACTACAACCTACGTGCTCGCTCCCAGGCTTTGGCATACTTCCAGCTGACGTAGCAGGAGTGGTAAAGGTGCAGCAGCAGGCCTTCGCGTCCATCAAGGAAGCCGAGACGCAGGATGTAGTTGTAAGCAAAGGTTGCGATCGGATTGAGCAGTACATGCAGGACGAACGAGCGCTCCGGCAACTCCGACGCCGCGAGCGAGCTGTAGCGGTTCATGTGCTCGATGTACCCCGCGAGCGCCGGGTAAGCAGTATGTAGCAACTCGCCTTGCAGCTTGCCCATGGCACCGTTCAACTGCATCGTCTCGTGCACGGATCTCGGCGCGAAGGTGGCTCGGCCGCGCCGAAAGAGCCGCAGCTTGGGATCAGGATAGAAGCCGCCGTACAGCATCGCGCGACCGAGAAAGAAATTGCGTCGCGGAATCAGGTATCCGTCCGCGGCGCGCTCAGACCCGAGCAGTTGCTGGATCTCGCGCGCAAGCTCGTCACTGACCGCCTCGTCGGCGTCGAGCGAAAGCACCCAGTCGCTGCGACAGTGCCCGATGGCGAAGTTCTTTTGCTCCGCATATCCAAGCCACGGCTGCACCAGGACTTGCGCGCCGGCCTCACGGGCAAGCTCTGCCGTCCCGTCTGTCGAGCCGGAGTCGACCACGATAACCTCATTGGCCCAACTTACCGAAGTCAACGTGCGAAGAATATTTTGCTGTTCGTTGCAGGCGATCAGCGCGACCGAGAGTGTGGCCCGCGGTTCGGCCTCAGGCAAGTACCACGGCCTCGTCTTCGTCAAGCGAGAGGTGCTGGTTGATCAGCCGTGCGGTGAGGGGGCGCAGGCGCTCGCCAGTCTTCGGCAGGGTGAACACACCAAACTCTTCCGCCCACTCCAGCTTGAAGCTGGTCGACAGAGCGGAAATCCAGATCTGCCGAACGGGCGTGTTCGGCGTTACCACGAACTTGGCCGGCGGTTCATCAAAGACCACGTTGAGCGCGCCGTTGTTTTCCTCTACTTCAAATTCGCCGCCGGTTTCGGCCGCGATCAGGCTCTGTTTCAGCGCCTCGATCTCGCGGTCGGCGTGGCGGCGGAATTCATTCTCGTCCAACACTTGGGGCATGGCGTGAGTGTATCAAGCCGCCTCGTGGATGGCCTGCCTGACGTGCTCAATGGCGTCGTCTTTCAGCTCCAGATGGTGCGTCTTGAGTGCATGGTCCTCGATCTGCGGAAGCATCTCCTCTTCCGAGGAGCCTTCAAGGTGCCAGTCACATTCGGTGTAGCCCACATCTGCGCAGCGAAACTCTTTTGCCAAGGGATTCCTCCTGAACTTCTCCTTACGATGATGTACGCCAGTCGAACGAGGGCTCGCTGTCGCCGGTTCCCGCTGCACAGCTTTCATCCGGCGACAAACCCGCCTAGTTGATTTCGGAAACCCGCTTGTCGGGAGGTTTGATCTGGCCGTTGACCGCACCTTCCCCGGGCCCCTTTGTGCCCCTGGGTTGAAAGGCTCCACTCATCCACAAGATCGCTATGATCAGCAGCAGGACCGCTCCGCCGGCCAAGCCAAGAATTGCTCCCATCGTGTTCTCCCTCCGTCAGTAGGAATGAAAAAACGTGAAATCAGTAGCCTTGCTCGGTGACCGGAGTCGTTAGAAAGGGATGTCGTCGTCGGTGATTTCGGCCGACCGGGCATAGTCCTCCTGCGGAGCCGATTGCCGCTGGTCGAAGGAAGAGGTCTGGCTCGGCCCTCTGGAGTAGCCGCCGCCCTCGCCACCTTCGCCGCGGCCGGAAAGCAGGACAAACTCGTTCACCACGATCTCGGTCCGGTAGACCTTCTTGCCCGTTTCCTTATCGTCCCAGTTGCGCGTGGTCAGCCGGCCTTCAACGTAGATCTTTGCTCCCTTTTTGGCATAGTCGCGAATGATCTCGGCGACCTTGGCATACGCCACGACGTTATGCCATTCGGTGCGTTCCTGCATATCGCCGCCGTCGCGGCCCTTGAACTTTTCTGATGTTGCCACACTAAAGTTAGCCACAGCCTGGCCGCTGGGCAGGAACTTGACCTCGGGATCCTTGCCGATGTTTCCGACCAGAATCACCTTGTTGATGCTCATTGCCATGGATTGCTCTCCTTCTCAACCGCCAAATCGAAAGGATAGCAGAGAGGTGAGTGCTAAGGACCCTGAGGCCGGCGGCCGATGGCGCGGTTGCGAAACCACTTCGCGACGCCGAGCGCCGCCAGCAGAACGCCAAACGGAGTCGACATCAGGAAGATGATGACACAAAGCCAGCCGGGATTCGAGTAGGGTCCCTGCGGCCCGATGCCGCCGAAGACGAAGAGCGTCAGCGCCGCGGCTCCGAGACCCACCGCGATTACCGAAAAGCCGGTGCGCAGGAGCACAGTGGTGCCGTCCTGCCGGTTCCGATCGATCGGCGATAGGGGCATAGAGAGCATGGTAGGCGAATCTGCCAGCATCCTCACCGCGCCGCCCGCAGCATCGCATACACCACTACCCCGGTGACAGATACGTAGAGCCAGATAGGGAAGGTGTAGCGGGCCAGCGCCTTGTGCTGGCGGAAGCGGCCTGAGAGCGAGAAGAAAAAGGTCGTCAGCACCATGGGCAGCGCTACGACCGAGAGCAGGACGTGGCTCGCCAGGATGAGCAGGTACACGGTGCGAACGGTTGAGTGCCCGGGATAGCGGGTGTCGCCGTGGACGGCATGGTTGACGATGTAGCTGACCAGGAAGATGGACGAGAAGACAAATGCGGTGATCATGGACGCGCGGTGTTTGGCTATCTCCCGCAAGCGGATAAAGCGGAAGCCGATGACCAGCGCAATGGCGCTCAGACCATTGAGCAGGGCATTGAGGGCAGGCAGGAAGAGCAGGCGGTGCGCGAACTCCGACGGAGCGTGGTGAACGTACAGCAGCCAGAGCAGAAAGGCCGTGGCCGCCGCGCTGACGGCCAGAATGCCGATCACTCCCATGGTTGCGGGCCGGTTGTCGGCGCGGGCGGCGAGCAGGGTGTCTGTCATCTCAGGCGGCCGGCTTGCCGGTGCGGCGGTTGACGATCGCCCACGAGGCGGCAAAAGCGACCAGGCAAAAGCCCGCGGTGACAGAAAGGTTGACGGCGAGCGAAGCCGAGGTGGGCTGCGCCGGAAACAGCGCGTTGCGCAGAGCGTCAACGCCGTAGGTGAGAGGGTTAGCCAGCATGAGCACGCGCATCCAGCCCGAGGCGCCGGAGGCAGGAAACAGAGCGCCCGAGAGCATCCACAGCGGCAGCAGGATGAGGTTGACGATAGCGTGGAAGGCCTGCGGCGAGTCCATAGGCCAGGCGATGGCGAATCCGAGCGCGGTCAGCTCAAAGCTGATCGCGGCGATTGCCACCACTGCGAGCAGCACCGCGGCGACGCTGACGTGCACCCCAACTAGCGGCGCGAAGACGAGGAAGAGGATGCCCTGGATCGCTGCGAGCGTGGCGCCGCCCAGAACTTTTCCGAGCACGATGGCCGAGCGCGATACCGGCGCCGCGAGCACCGAGAGCAGGAAGCCTTCATTGCGGTCCTGGATCAGTGACATCATGCTGAAGATCGCCGTGAACAGCACGATCATCACCACCGAGCCGGGAAAAAAGTAGCCCAGGTAGTGGCCCGACGCAGCGCCGACTCCGACGGACTGGAAGCTGTGCGCGAAACCCGAGCCGAGCACCAGCCAGAAGAGCAGCGGAGAGACGATCACGCCGACCACCCGCGCCCGCTGGCGGTAGAAGCGGACGATCTCGCGGCGCCATAGAGAGTAGGCGGCGAGTGCTGTCGAAGGCTCGGCGGAGACGGCCCCATGCCGTCGCGTGGACGGTGTAGAGGAGGGTGCGGGAGCAGTAAGCGTAGCCATGGCTAGAGCGGCTCCTTATACGTTGCGGGGGTTGCGTTGGCTTGGCGGGTCTGGGCGTCCGGCTCGGCTTCAGGGCCGACCTCCGTCCAGAAGCGATGCCCGGTGCGCTGGATGAACACGTCCTCCAGCGATGGTCTGGAAACGCTGATGCCCTCGACCAGGCCGGGGAAAGACTCGACCACGGCAGTGACAAAGCGGTGACCCTCGCGATGCTCCAGCCTTACCGTCTGGTCGTGGACCGTCGCAGCCACTCCGAAGCTGCCGGCAATCCGCTGCGCCAGATCCTTTGCATGCAGCGGACCTGTGGTCTCGAACTGGACCACGTCGCCGCCGATCTCGGATTTGAGCTCGAAAGGCGTTCCCAGCGCCACAAGTTTGCCGGCGTTCAGGATGGCAAGGCGATCGCAATGTTCAGCCTCCTCCATCAGGTGCGTGGTCACCAGGACGGAGACGCCGTCTTCATCGCGGAGGGTGCGCAGGTACTGCCACAGGTCGCGCCGGGCGCCGGGATCAAGCCCGGTCGAGGGCTCGTCGAGCAGCAGCACGGAGGGCGAGTGGATCAGCCCCTTCGCCAGCTCCACTCGGCGCTGCATGCCTCCAGAGAGCGTCTCGACCTTGTCCCCGGCGCGATCGCTGAGCAGTACGCGTCCGAGCACCTCGTCGATGCGACGGGTAAGCGAGACCCTGCGTAGGCCGTAGAGATGGCCCTGGTGCATCAGATTTTCCCGGACCGTGAGTTTCAGGTCCACAGACCGTGCCTGGAAGACAATGCCGATCTGACGCCGGACTTCTGTTGCCTGGCGCGCGACGTCGAAGCCGGCAATGGCGGCGTGGCCGCCCGAAGGCAGCATCAGGGTCGAAAGAATACGGAACAGCGTCGTCTTGCCGCTGCCATTCGGACCAAGCAGGCCGAAGATCTCTCGCTCGCTAACCGCGAAGGTCAGGTGGTCGAGCGCCAACCGCGCACCATAGCTGTGCGAGAGCCCGTCCAGGGTAATAGGCACGACGGGCGTGATCGCCGAGGTTGCGGGTGCGCGATGTCCAAGGATTGCGGTCGCCATCAATTTGCTTCCTGTCTTACTTTCCTGTCGCGTTCAACATCAGCATGGTTAACAGCAGCGGCAGGTAGATCACGCTGACCTTTAACAGATCGCGCGCATACATCTTGCTTTCGATCGCGCTCTTCGCCTTGACGATGCGACCGAAGCGAACGGTGTAGACGAGATAGAAGATGCCCAGTGCCACCGCCACCAGGCCGTACGACATCCCGGCCACATGCAAGTACACCGGAAGCAGGCTGACGGGAATCATCAGCACCGCATAAACGATCGCCTGAATCACCGTCGACCGGCCGTCCGGTTCGACTACGGGAAGCATGCGGATCCCGGCGCGGCCGTAGTCCTCGCGATAGAGCCAGCTGATCGCCATGAAGTGAGGAAACTGCCAGACGAAGAGGATCGAGAGCAGCGCGACCGCGGGCCACTCGATGGCGCCGCGCGCGGCTGTCCAGCCCAGCAGCGGCGGCATCGCACCTGGGAAGGCTCCTATAAACGTGGCCAGAGTGGTGTAGCGCTTGAGCGGGGTGTAGATGCCCACATAGGTCGCGGCGGTCACCAGCGTCAGCATGCCGGTGACAAAGTTGGCTTCGCGCACCAGGCATAGCGTTCCCAACACGATGGCGCCGGCTGCCATGGCCAGGCCGTGCGCCAGGCCGATGCGTCCTGAAGCCATCGGTCGTCGCGCGGTCCGGATCATGCGTGCGTCCAGCCTGCGCTCAATCGCTTCGTTGCAAGCGGCCGCTCCCGCCGAAACCAGTCCGATGCCCACGAGCACCGGGATCAGGCTCGCCTGCATGCTCGTGACGCCGGTGCGTGTGGACCCGAGATAGAAGCCTGCCCAGGCGGTCAGCACCACCATCGCCGTCACCCGCAGCTTGAAAAGCTCTGAGTAGTCGGCGATGCGGGAAGCGGTGACGCCCGGGCGCAGATGAGGAGCTTCGAGTGCCTCGCTCACCACCGCGAACGACGCGGGACGACGCGATTCAGTCACCGGCTCAGGAGCGATGTGGGCCGCCGGCGTCACGCGCGTGGTGTACCGGGTGCAGAGGTGTTGTGTTCGAAGGAACCGCAGGCTGCCACACCTCATGATAGCAAGCGCCACGGCGCCGGCATGAGAGGTGCTTTGGCCGCATCAAGCGGTTTGGGCTCGCCGGCAACGGCGATCCGCCAGAGGCGCTTGAAGAGTCCAACCCTCCGCGGACCCGCTACTTGTTGATCAGGTTCGCCTGTATCGGCGCGCCACTCGGCGTTACCGGCTGCCCTGATTTCACCAGGTACTCGGTGAGCAGGACTGCCACCAGCACCGCGGTCGGGACCGAGACCATGGCGCCCAGAACCCCGGCGGTGGCCGAGCCGATAAGCAGGGCGACGACCACCGCGAGCCCGGAGAGATCGACGCTCGACTTCATGATCGTGGGCGTCAGGAACGAGGTCTCGATCTGCGCATAGATCGCGTAGAAGATGCAAACACCCAGTACACGGCCCCAGGAGTCGATAGCCGCGACCAGGATGACCAGTACCATCGAGATCAGCGCGCCGGCGATGGGAATGATGTTGAACAGCCCCATGATGACGCCGAGCGCATACGCATAACGGACCTTGAAAATGAGGAAGACGATGGTGCTCGATACGCCCAGGATCAGCATCAGGGAGCCCTGGCCGAGCAGCCATTTGCCCATACGTCTTTCGGCGACCGTCAGCGTCTTGTCCAGGCGATTGCGTGCAGGAACGGGGAAGAAGCTCAGCAGCCAGTTGTAGGCGACCTCGCCTTCGAGTACGAAGTAAACGGTGAGAATGACGCCCGTGGCGAGATCGGCGAGCTTGCCTGCGCCGGCCTGCAGCGCCATAAATAAATAGGACGCAGAGTTGGAGGCGAAATCCTGCAGCTTGGCATTGAGGCTGGTGGTATCGATGTGCTGAAAGATGGGCAGCCGCTGGCCCTTCTGCAACAGCTGCGGTCCGCGGGTGGGCAGCTCGCGGAGGAACTCGCGCATGTCGTGAACGATCGGAGGCACGGCGAAATAAAAAAACAGGGTGAAGAAGAGGATGGCGCCCAGAAAGAGGATCAGGATCGCGATGCCGCGGTTGGGGTGCCAGCGGCCGACCCTCAGCCGCTCAATGCCATGCAGCACCGGCATGAGCACGACCGCGAACAACGCGCTGACGTAGAGGATGAGCAGCACCTCGCGCGTCAACCAGGCCACATACACTGCCGCCGCCAGGGCAAAGGTGAACACTACGTCGCTGCGCGGGGTGCGGCGCACGGCAATGGCTTCCACGGGCGTTTGCGTTTCCCTGGGGGATGCGGTGGGAGGTTCGGTCGTCGTTGCGGTGATCATCGGCTTCCACTCCGTTGCCCAAGATGTGTGTCAGTGCCGTCCTGCTCGATGGCGAATGTGATCTCGAGGGCGGCCTCCGCGGGACTCATGCTTGCGGTGTCGATGGTCTGATGCGCGCTTTGATAGAACGGGAGCCGCGCACGGTAGCGTTCTTCAAGCCGCTCCTTCTCCGCCAGCAGCGGCCGGAGCGGGTGGCCGGCTTGCGCGCCGCAGCGCCCCAGCGCTACACCAAGCGGCGCATCCAGAAAAACCAGGTGCATGCGCGGCGTCCCGGCCAGCCGCGCCCGGGTCACACCCGACTCCAGCGCTCCGCCGCCCAGCGCCACCACTGCCGGAGCCCGTTCGAGCACCTCACTGACCACCTGCTCTTCGAGCGCCCGGAAGCAAGGTTCCCCGTACGAGGCGAAGATGGCCGCGATGGTCACCGCATGTTTCTCTTCCAGAACAGCGTCACAATCAAAAAAAGGCCAGCCCAGGCTATGCGCTACCAGGCGGCCCACTGTTGTTTTACCCGAGCCCATGAAGCCGGTGAGCACCACCCGCGCAACACGTGCCTTTGTGATCAGTGCGAGCCTTCAGAAATCACGATTTCCCGCTCAATCTTCTTCCAGACCTCAGGGCTGGGATCGTGAATCGGTAGCAGCATCTTGGCCTGCACGGCAATGTAGTTGAGGTCGCGGACCAGTTCCGCGCAGCGCTCACAGGACTTCAGGTGCGGCTCTTTTTCCTGGTCGACCTTGGATTCAAACAGTTGAGGGAGGCGTGCCTGGAATTCGGCACAGTCCTCCGTTTGTGGACTGGAGCCGCCCTGGGGGCGAAGGTCGGTCATGCTTTTACTTCCTTCCGAAGACCGGAGTGCAGAAGATCGCGCAGCTTCATGCGCGCCTTGTGGAGCTGAGATTTGCTGTTGCCGATCGAGCAGTCCAGCATTCCGGCGATCTCATTGTGTTCATAGCCTTCGACGTCATGCAGGACGAAGACCAGGCGGTACCCGGGGGGGAGGTTTTCAACCGCGCGCTCCAGGGTCACGCGATCCAGAGAGCCGGAAAGGACCAGGTCGCGCGCACCAATATCCTTGCGTGGACCATCGTCGCTCGAGGGCTCCAGCGTTTCTTCAAGCGATACCTGCGGCAGGCCCTTCTTGCGCAGGTGCATCAGCACTACGTTGACGGCAAGCCGGTGCAGCCAGGTCGAAAACGCAGAGTCGCCGCGGAAGGTACCTATCTTCCGGTAGAGCTGGAGAAAAGCCTCTTGCGTCAGATCCTCGGCTTCAGCGACGTTGCCAAGCATGCGCAGGCACAAAGAGTAGACGCGGCGCTTGTGCAGCGCATACAGCGTCTCAAACGCGCGCGCGTTGCCGCTCTGCGCGGCGGCAATGGCCTCGGCCTCGCCGGCTATGGGAGGATTGCGGCGCATATGCTGGGTGGGCGACTTGCCGGGCGACGGTCCCGGGGTTAATTCCAGGACCGGGCCAGCCTGCGCCGGGGCAGCATCTGCTGGAACACTGCCTGCTCCCTCTGCTTCAGGAACTGCTTCGGGAGCGCCTTCTGTGACCTGGGTCAGGACGACCGTGGCCACGGTCATCGTTTCTGTCTTGGCAGCTGAATTCATGAAGTCCTGTGCAGGCTGTTCTTTCGGCGTTCTCTTCGTGGTTGTCAATGCTAGGAAGCCTCTTGATTGGTGCAGGTTGCATGCATTTCTGCATGAGATGGGGAAGGGACGACCTGCGGCTACGTGCCTAGGAAGCGCGCGTAGAGGCTGCGTGCGACCATCATGTCGGCTGTCCCCTGGATAACGGCCCGGCCGTCGGCAAATACCGTGAATGTATGATCCCCGCGCACAAACCGTAGGGTCAGGTCGTTGTAGCGAACCTCCCCGTGCGCCCGCAGCTTCTCGGCCAGCGACCCAAAATGCACCGGCCGGCTGTGCTCATGGATTTGCACCGAGTTGCGACCGCAGAGGGTGACGTGCGCGCGGCGTTCGCCGCGTAAATGGGCAAAGTCGCGTTCGCCGCAGGCGCGGCATCCGGGTCGCGGGCGGGCTGCTCCAACCTCCGACCGCTCGTTGGTCCACAGGTCGTGTGAGAGCAGCGTGCGACGCATGCTGCCGCGGGCGCCGACCAGGAACTTGATCGCTTCCGTGGCTTCGATCGAGGCGGCCAGGTTCACCGCCGTGTTCAGGATGCCGGCCGTGTCGCAGGTCTCAACCGTGCCGGTGGGCGCCTCCGGAAACAGGCACGCTAGACAGGCGGTCTCACCTGGAAGGATATTCATCGACGCGGCATAGGCGCCCACCGCGCCGGCATAGATCCAGGGGCGGCCCTGCTCCATGGCGTAGTCGTTTAACAGGTAACGGGTTTCAAAATTGTCGGTGGCATCGAGCACGATGTCCACGCCCGCGAGCAGGGCGTGAATATTCCCGGGGCCGAGGTCAGCGACGTGCGCGTGAATGGCCGTCTCGCTGTTGAAGAGCATGATGTGCCTCCGGGCTGCCTCCGCCTTTGGCAGCGCCGCCTCAGCATCGGCCTCATCAAACAGCACCTGCCGCTGCAGGTTGCTGGCTTCGACAAAATCCCGGTCAACCAGGATCAGCGTACCCACGCCGGCTCGCGACAGCAGACCGGCCACGGCTGCCCCGGTGGCCCCCACGCCCACAACGGCGACCTTTGCCCTGCCGAGCTTTTCCTGGCCCGCGTCTCCAATGCCGGGAAATAATACCTGGCGAGAGTAGCGTTCGAATCTCTCCGACGTAATTACCGCTGTCTCCATCCCCTCAAGTATAAGAGGAACAGGGCAAGACCTGCCGGACCGGAATCGTGGCCTCAAGCGTCAAAATGGCAGTAATGTTGCATCTTAGTGCACACGCTCCTGCTTAGTAGCGCGAACGATGCGACTATAGACGAGGAACGCCGGATCTTTTGCTTGTTTTAAAGGGTTTACGTGCCGGGTATCAGATTCGCGGGTTCAGGGGTGAGAGTGGCAGGGATCACTGGTGCGTTCAGCAGAGCGCTGATTTGCGCCATCTTCCTGTGCGGTCTTCCCCTGCCCGCGCTGCTTGCGCAGGGCTCGATCGACAACACGGCGCAGCCGCCGCCGGCGACCAACAACTCGCAGGATAATACCCAGCAGACGCTTCCCAATGCACAGCGGCTGCCCGGCTACAGCGAGACGACCCCCATGACCGGCGCCACGCCCACTTCGGTGGCCGGGCAGGGCACAGAGAATCTCCGCGCGTGGCGAGGCCTGCGCGTATCTGCTATCCGCTTTGACGGGGTGCCGCAGGAGCGGCTCAACCCGCTGCCGGGGCAGCTCGACCTGCAGCCTGGCCAGCCGCTCGACCCGACCAGACTGCGCAGCAGTCTGCGCCGGCTGTATGCAACCGGGCTCTACCAGACCATCGATGTCGAAGGCACAAGGGTAGGCGACCAGGTGAACATCGTCTTCACCGGCAAGCCTCAGCTCTTTATCGGGCGCGTGACGGTCACCGGGGTTTCCGATAATCGCTTTTCCGGCCTGCTCGAAGGTGCGACCAAGCTCAGCCCCGGGACCGCCTTCGACGAAGAAAAACTGAAGCGGTCTGACCAGCTGGTGGAGCAGACCTTAGAGGAGAACGGCTACTACGACGCAGGCATTAAGAGCACCACTCTGACGGATAAGGACGCGCAGATCAACATCAACTATGACGTGACCACCGGAAAGCAGGCGCGCATAGGCGAGGTAACCATCGAAGGCGAGCCCGGGCTCGCAGTAGATAAGGCGCGCAAGAAAGCCAAGCTGAAGCGCAAGTCGCGCGTCAACCGCGACACTGTGAATACCGCGATCGGCAAGCTGCGGGCTATTTACGAAAAGCAGCAGCGGCTGGAGGCGAGCGTGACGCTCGACTCGAAGAAGTACAATCCTCCGCCGAACACGCTGGACTACACCTTTAAGGTCAACCAGGGGCCGCGCGTGGTCATCCTGGTCGACGGCGTCAAGATGTCCAAGGCCAAAATCAAGAACCTGGTGCCGGTCTTCCAGGAGGGTACAGTCGACGAGGACCTGCTCAACGAAGGCGATCGCCGCATCCGCGACATCTACCAGCGCGACGGCTACTTCAGCGTGCGTGTTGAACACGCGCGCCAGGTGGGCCCATCGGAGACGACCATCACCTACAACGTGACCCTGGGGCCGGTTTACGACGTTGATTCGGTCTCGGTAGCGGGCAACAAATACTTTGAAACTGCGCTGATCGAGCCCCGGCTCAACGTCAAGCCTGCCAGCATTTTTGTCCATCGCGGGCTCTACAGCGCGGCGCTGGTGGCCTCGGATGTCTCGACCATCACCGCAATCTACCAGGGCAATGGTTTCTCAAACGTTAAGGTTGTGCCCGAGACCAAGGAATCAAACCTCGACAAGCATGGCAAGCCGTCGAAGATTTCGCATGTCTCGGTGACCTACCAGATCACGGAGGGAGTGCAGCAGCGCTTTGGGACCTACACGCTTGCCGGGGAGCAGAAGATCCCGCTGAAGGAGCTGCTGCCGCTGCTCAACACCCAGTCCGGTCAGCCCTACTCGTCGATGAACCTGACCGGCGACCGGGACGCGGTGCTCACCTATTATCTGAGCCATGGCTTCGACCAGGCAACCGCGAACCTCGAGCAGGCGCCTGATCCAAAGGACCCGAACCTGATCAATGTCACCATGCGCATCACCGAGGGGGAGCAGATCTTCGTCAACCAGGTGCTGATATCGGGCCTCCACTACACGCGCCACTCCACGGTCGATAACTACGTCCATGTGCATCCCGGCGACGTGCTGAACCAGACGGCGCTGATTGATACCCAACGGCAGCTCTATGACTTGACGCTGTTCAACGCAGTGAATACCGCAGTCCAGAATCCGAGCGGCGAAGAGCTCAAAAAGAATGTGCTGGTCCAGTTCACCGAGGCCAAGCGCTGGGACGTCAGCTACGGCTTCGGTCTCGAAGTGCAAACCGGCGAGCCGACCACCTGCAACATTGCACTGCGCATCCAGGAAGGCCTGAGCAACAGCTGCGCCAACAATGCCAGCGGCCAGTTCGGCGCGGGCGGGCTGGTCGAAGTAAACATCTCGCGCATCAATCTACGCGGCAGCGACAATTCGCTGACCCTGCGCACCGCGTATGGCACGCTGGAGCAGCGGGCCGTGCTGACCTACGCTGACCCGCGCTTTTTCGGTCACCGCAACTTTGACTTCTCTCTCTCCGGCGGCTACACCAACGCGCGCGATATCACCACCTACGCCGCTTCCCGGCTGGAAGGCACGGCTCGCATGACCGAGCGCGTGAGCCGGCCGACGACGCTGATCTACTCATTTACCTTCCGGCGGGTCAAGGTCGATCCCAATTCGCTGCAGATCGATCCCAGCGAAATTCCGCTGGATTCGCAGTCGGCAACCGTCGGCGGTCCGGGGATCACTTACATCCGCGACACGCGCCGTCCCACGCCGCTTGACGCCGGCGCAGGCACCTACAACACCGTCTCTGAGTTCTTCTCGAACTCTGGCTTCGGCGCCGAGTCGAACTTCAACCGCATCGATGCGACCAACTCGAGCTACTATGTCTTCGGCGCCCGCAGGTACGTCTTTGCCCGCAGCACCCGTCTCGGGTTTTTGCGCTCTTACGGCAGCTCCAGTCAGGAGTTCATTCCTTTGCCGGAGCGTCTCTACGCCGGCGGCGCGCAGTCGCACCGGGGCTTCGGCATCAATGACGCGGGTCCGCGCGACTCGGAGACGGGTTTCCCTATCGGCGGGGCCGCAGTCGCAGTCAACAGCTTCGAGCTGCGGCTGCCCGACCCGACGCTGCCGGTGTTCGGCGACAGCCTGGGCTTTGTTCTGTTCCATGACATGGGCAACGCCTTTGTGAAGGGATCAGACATCTGGCCCAGCTTCCTCCGCTTTCGCCAGCCCGACCGCGGCGGCTGCCGCGACATCAGCATGACGGATCAGGCGCAGCCCAATGCGGAGCACAACAGCATCGGCCTCAACGGCCTGTGCAGCTACAACTACTTCTCGCACGCGCTCGGGATCGGGGCGCGCTACAAGACGCCGATCGGGCCGATCCGTCTCGACACCAGCTACAACCTGAATCCTCCGCTCTATCCGCAGCCGGAAAATTACAACAGCCAGGGCATCACCACGCCACGCTATAGCCAGGCACCGCACTTCAACTTCTTCTTCTCGATCGGGCAGGCATTCTGATGCGCACGCTCCTGCTGCTTACGTCCGTTCTGCTGTCGTCCTCGCTCCTGCTGGGGCAGGCCGCTCCTGTTCCACCGCCCGCAAAACACGTTGACCCGGCGCAAGGAGCCGACGCGCAGTCGAAGGCAGCGCAGGCGGCGCAGACCTCGAAACAGGGCACGGCACCGGCAGACCAGGCCAAGGTGCTGGACAGTGTCGTGGCCATCATCAATGGCGATGTGCTGCTCCAGAGCGATGTCGAGGATGAACAGCGCTTCGAGCTGCTGCAGCTCCTGCCTGAGAGCCAGAACACCGCGGCAGCCGCGGCCCAGCGGCTGATCAGCCGAACCCTGATCCTGCAGGAGATGAAGGCGCAGAACCAGAGCACTTCAAACGTTACCGATGCAGCTGTTGAGAAGAGTCTCAATGAGCTGCGCAGCCAGCTTCCCGGCTGTGCGCACTCACGCTGCGCGACTCCGGCCGGGTGGGCCTCGTTTCTAGCTTCGCACGGTATCACTCCCGACGAAGTCGAGGATCGCTGGCGGCAGCGGCTTGCCATCCTCAACTATCTTGACCTTCGCTTCCGCAACGGCATCCGCATCCCGAAGCCGGAGATCGCTGACTACTACCAGAAGAACATCGTCGCCGAGTTTGACAAGAAGCACATTCAGCCGCCCACGCTCAACTCAGTCACCCCGCAGATCCAGGAGATACTCCTGCAGAAACAGGTCAACGGGCAGATCGGCGACTGGATCAAGACTCTGCGACAGCAGGGCAGCGTGAAGATCCTGGTGCCGGAGTACGGTGTGAGTCCCACGTCCGATGATGACGATTCCGGAGGCGGCGTATGACGCGGGGTCAAAGAATCGCGGTTCGCGTGGTCGTCATCGCGCTGGTGGTCGTGGCCGTGCTTATCGGCGGCGTCGCCTGGTACGCGAGTACGCCCCAGTTTGAAGCGCAGGTGCGCGGCTACCTGGTCAAAACGCTTGAGGATGCAACCGGAGGACGGGTCGAGCTAGGCGCCTTCAAGTGGAACCTGACCCAGCTTGCCTTTGAGGCCGACAACCTAACCATCCATGGACTTGAAGGACCGGACGAGGTCCCGTATGCGCATCTGGATCGCCTGCGTGTGAGGGTCAAGATCATCTCCTTCTTTCAGGCCAAGATCGGCCTGAACTATCTTGGCGTCGATCACCCGGTCGTCCACCTGATCGTCTACAAGGACGGCTCGACCAACCAGCCGACCCCGAAGACGGTCGCCAAGAAGAGCAGCAAATCGCCGGTCGACACGGTCTTCGATCTGGCTGTCGGGCGCACCGAGATCAACAACGGCTTAGCTCTCTTCAACCAGCAGGCCCTGCCGTTTGCGCTTGCGGCGAACGCGCTCACACTTGGCGTTGACTATGTACCGAGCCGTGATCACTACACCGGCACGCTGACCATCTCGGACATCACCGCGCAGCGCGGCATTGCGCCGAAGATCCATTCGAAGCTCACGGTTGAGGCTGACGCCGGCCGCAACTCGGTCAACATCCCCTCGCTTCACTTTGACTCCGGGCAGTCCTCGCTTGCGGTCAACGCCAACCTCTCGAACTTCAGCGACCCGCACTGGCAGCTCGCGGCCAAGGGCACCATCGACGTGCGTGAGGCAGAGGCGCTCGAGTCGGTGCCCGGGCTTGACTCCGGCGTGGTGGCGCTGGACCTCAACGGGCAGGGAACCAAGGCGCTGTTTACCGTCGACGGCACCACGAAGCTGGGCGGCGTGACCTATCGCACATCCTCCGCCAACGTAAGCGGACTGAGCGCCGAGACCAGGGTCCACATCACCCAGGATGAGCTCTCGCTTACGGACCTGCGAGCGCGCCTGGCCTCAGGCGGCGCCGTCAGCGCGGAAGCGCACCTCTACAACTGGTTGTCGCAGCCGGCGCCTCCGGAACAGGATGCAGTTTCTGCGAAGCAGGCCGCGGGCAAAACACCGGGAGCCCGCGCGGCGCAGGCGAACCCCTCAGCCTCTGACAAGCTGGCGGCTACCGCGCGGGCCGCGCACGAGGCCAACCGGGCTGTAGCGCAGGCGACCTCGAACCCGGCCGCGAAGAGCAAGGTCTCCAGGGGCGAAGTGCGTGCCAAGCTGAGCGGCTTTACCCTGCAGTCGATCCTGGCGATGATCGCGCCGCCCAAGTATCGCAACCTCGGCTTCTCGACCAACGCCGCCGGTGACCTGGACCTGCACTGGACCGGCGATGCTTCGGACCTGGCCGCTGATACGAAGATCGCGCTCACCGCGCCTGCCCATCCCGCGAACGGAAATGTGCCGATCAACGGCATCATCGATGCGTCGTATGCAGGGCGCACCAGCAGCCTTGAGGTTCGTCAGTTCCACGCCCAGACGCCGGCCACGGTCATCAATGTCACCGGCGGTGTGGGTTTGGCGAAAGGGGCCCACTCGACCCTGCAGGTGAGCGTCACCGCTTCGAACCTGGGCGAGTTTAACCAGGCGCTGATTGCCTTCGGAGTGACTTCGAACGGCAAAAAAGGCGCAGCCGCTCTGCCCGTATCGCTCACCGGGCAGGCGCGCTTCAACGGAACCGTTTCCGGCTCGCTCGAGGCGCCCGATGTCAAAGGCCATCTCGGTGTCACCAGCTTTGACGTCGCACTGAACCCCACGCCCGCTCCTGCTCCGCCTGCCGCGCCTACCAACCCCAATGGCGCACCCGCCGAAGTCCCGGTCGCCGCCGTCGCTCCCCCCGCGCCTGGTACTCCGGCCGCGGCCGCCACGCCGCAGTCCATTCACATCGACTCGCTCGACGCCGACGCCGAGTACTCGCCGGAGCTGGTCTCGGTCTCAAGTGCCGTGATCGTGCGCGGCAAGACCCAGGTTCACGCCTCGGGTCAACTTCACGCCCACCAGATTCTCAACCGCCGCGGGGCGGTTCGCCGGCTGGCTTTTGACGACTTCGCCACTCTGAACGCAGACGCAACCATCAACAACGCCGCGCTGCCCGATCTGCTGGCGCTGGCCGGCGAGTCCACGCTGCCCGTGAGCGGCACGCTCAACCTGAATGTTCATGCCGGCGGCACGCTCGGCAATCTCAACGGCGGCGGCCACCTCGCGGTCACCGGCGGCCAGATCTACGGCGAGCCTTACAAGAGCCTGAATGCCGACCTGGTCTTTGCCGGCAAGGAGCTGGCCGCCTCGCAGCTGGTCTTCCTCCAGAATGGGGGCACGTTGTCCGGCAACGGCGGCTTCAACACTGCTTCCAAGCAGTTCCACTTCAACGTGCAGGGGACAGGCTTTGATCTGGCTCACCTGCAATCGCTTAAGAAGTCCCCTGTTACCGTCGGCGGGCAGGTCACGCTCAGTGCGCAGGGATCAGGCACAGTCGCCGCACCGTCACTCCAGGCAACCGTGCATCTTGCGAACCTCTCCCTCTCGAACCCGGCTGGAGGTCCTGCTTCGACTGGATTCGTCGATCTTGACGCGCATACCGCCGCCGGCAACCTGCTGCTGAACCTGCACGGCCGCCTCAACGGCGCGACGGTCGAGATCGCCGACCAGACAGCGATCGCGGGGCCTTACCAGTCGCAGGCCAAGCTCACCCTTGCAAACCTGGACATCAATCCCTACCTGCAGCTTTTCAGCGTGCAAGGTGTCTCGGCCCACTCCCAGATCGGCGGGACTGTCACTGTTACCGGCCCCTTGAGCAATCCCAAGGCGCTCAATGGAGAGGCACAGCTCTCCCAGATCAAGATCGAGAGCCAGGGCATCCCCATCCAGACCGAAGGCGGCCTGCATGCCACTCTGCGCGGCGGCGTGGCAACGCTCGATCCGCTGCACGTCACCGGCGGCGGCACGGACCTCCATCTCGGAGGGAGTGCCGATGTCTTCGGCGCCGACCGGACGCTGGATGTTCACGGAAATGGGTCGCTCAACCTGGCCATCGGCCACACTCTGGTGCCGGACCTCAAATCGGACGGCTCGGTGACTTTCAAGGCCGACGTAGGCGGAACGATCGACAAGCCGGACGTGAACGCGACCGTGACCCTCGCCAATGTCAACCTCGCCTACGCTGATCTGCCGAACGGCATCAGCCAGCTGAACGGCACCCTGGTGGCAGACCAGGGCCGCCTGGTCGTCCAGAAGCTGACGGGGTACTCCGGCGGCGGCCTGATTACGGTGAATGGCTTTGTCACCTACCAGCAGGGGCTTTATGCGGACCTTACCGCGACCGGCCAGACGGTACGGGTGCGGTACGCGGGCATCAGCACCGCCATCGACACCAAGCTCCGTCTTCAGGGAACGCAGCAGAGCCTGCTGCTGAGCGGCGACCTTGAAGTCACGCGGTTCACCATCACTCCGGGGCTGGACGCTGCGAGCCTGGGCGGCAACGGCATCTCGCCGCCGCCCGATCCGACCTCGTTCGGCAACAAGGTTCGCCTGGACGTGCATGTCACCTCCGCGCCGCAGCTCAACATCGATAACAGCTATGCCAAGCTCGCGGGCGACATCGATCTGCGGGTGCGCGGCTCTGCTGCCACTCCAAGCGTGCTCGGCCACATCTCGATCACCGAAGGCAGCGCTACCTTCGCGGGAACCCACTACGAGCTGCAGCACGGCGATATTTACTTCTCGAACCCGGTGCGCATCGAGCCCACTATCGATCTGCTCGCGAGCGCGCATGTCGACAACTACGACGTCCAGATCGGGCTGAACGGAACCACCACGAAGCTGCAGCCGACCTTCCGCTCGGAGCCGCCTTTGTCCGAGCAGGACATCTTCCAGCTGCTGGCGGTCGGCAGGACCCAGGAAGAGCAGCAGATCTACTCGCAGCAGCAGTCCCAGGCCGGCGTCAATAGCGCTGCTGACTCGCTGCTCGGCGGAGCGTTGAACGCGACGCTTTCGAGCCGCATCAACAAGCTCTTCGGCGGTGGCAGCGTTAAAATCGACCCGACCTTCGTGAGCGGCAGCGGAAACTCCACAGCCCGCATTACCGTCCAGCAGCAAGTGTCCAAAAACGGAACGGTCATGTACGCGACTAACGTGAACTCTACCGCTCAGCAGTTGATCCAGGGGCAGTACAACTTGTCTCCTGATTTATCTGTGCTGGCTGTTCGTGATGAGTCGGGCGTAACCAGCTTGATCGTCCGTCTGCATCGGCGATATCGCTAGTGACCGGGAACGGCTTCGGGGCATCTGACAAGACATAAAGGCGCAACCCCTGGCGGCCGATAGTGTTGGTAAATGTGTGAGATCGTGCTGCCGAAAGCACGCGCGCGATCTTTTAGGAGAAGCTCCGTATGTTCAACAATCCTGCTTTCATCCGCGGCAGAAACCTCGCTGCTCCGGTACTGGGTGCGCTTCTGCTTGTCGCAGGCGCGAGCCATGGAAGTGCGATAGCCCAGGCGAGCGGCGACGATGCCAAGTTGCAAGCCGAAATACAAAAGAAGCTCGACAATAAGCGGTACAGCGGTGTTCAGGTATCTGTCCAGAACGGGATGGCCACGCTGTCCGGCAGCGTCGAAGTCGTTAACGACAAGGAAGAGGCGGACAAGCGCGCTCACCACGTCCATGGCGTCCAGGGCGTCTCTAACCAGATCACGGTTGCCGCCGGGGATGTCCCTGACCAGGTACTGCGAGATAAGCTGATCAAGGCCATCGAGTATGACCGCGTCGGCTATGGCACCACTGCTTTCAATGCGATCGCTGTCGGGGTGCAGAACGGCGTCGTGACCCTCAGCGGCCATGCCTACGGGCCGGTGGACGCGGGCTCGGCCGTCGCTGTCGCAAGCAACACCAAGGGTGTTCGGGACGTCATCAACGAGATCCAGGTCGACCCGGTGTCGCCGAACGATGACCGGATTCGCCTGCAGGCATTCCGTACCATCTACGGCTTCCCATCGCTGAACAAGTATGCGATCGACCCGGGTAAGCCGATCCGCATTTCCGTGGTGAACGGTAACCTCACCCTCTACGGTGCCGTCGACTCACAAGCGGATAAGGACGCGGCGGGCATACGCGCGAACACCGTTCCCGGCGTCTTCAAAGTAACCAACGACCTGGTGGTGGCGGGGCACCAGGGAGAAGGCAGCCGCTAAAACCCGTAGGACGGGGCCACCGGCTCAAACTAGACTGACGGTATGGCCTTGCTGCGCAATCTTGCCGTCACGCTGGAAATGATCAAGTGGGAGCACTCGATCTTTGCGCTCCCATTTGCTTTGTCCGGCGCAATGCTTGCCGCCGGAGGCTGGCCGCGGCCTATGCAAATCCTCTGGATCGTGCTTTCCATGGTGACCGCCCGCTCGGCTGCGATGGCTTTCAACCGCTGGGCCGACGCCGATCTGGATGCTCAGAACGCCCGCACCGCGACTCGCGCGATTCCCTCGGGATTGCTCACTCGCAGCTTTGTCGGCGGTTTCAGCCTGCTGATGGCGGCCTTGTTCCTGGTCTGCGCCGCTCAGCTTAACCGGCTGACCCTGTTGCTCGCACCGCTGGTGTTGGTAGTGCTGCTGGGATACTCGTATACCAAACGATTCACCCGGTGGTCGCACCTGTTCCTGGGACTGGCGCTAGGCATCGCGCCCTCAGCGGCGTGGATCGCCGTGCGCGGGACACTCGATCCGCGGGTCACGGTTCTCACACTAGCCGTGCTGTTCTGGGTGGCGGGGTTCGACATCTTCTATGCCTGCCAGGATTTCGAGCATGACCGCGCGGTCGGGCTGAATAGCGTGCCGGCTGCCCTGGGAGTTCCGCGTGCCTTCCTGCTGGCTCGGCTGCTGCACCTGGTCATGTTGGGCTTGCTGGTCTGGGTCGGGCTGCTCTTCGGCTTCCACCTGGCAGCCTGGATTGGCATTGCCCTGGTTGCTTCGCTGTTGCTCTACGAGCACTCGCTCGTCTCGCCGGGGAATCTCAGCCGCATGAACGCTGCTTTTTTCACCATGAACGGCGTGATCTCGATAGTGTTTTTTGCGGGAATTGCAACCGACACGTTGCTGAGGAGAGGCTGAGCGGCCGAACGAATGCTTCGGCCGCCCGCGGCTTAAACGACGCCCCTGCGCCCGGTGATCAGCTGGATCAGCAGTACAACAATGGCGATGACCAGCAGAATGTGTATGTACGCGCCGATCGCGTGAAAGCTGACCAGGCCGACGAGCCACAGTACCAGCAGGATGACGAAAATTGTCCAGAGCATCTGTTTGGTTCTCCTTCGTTCAACTACTTTGTTTGTTCCACGGAGTAGTAGGTGCATGGCGGCTGAATGTGGTTGCGTCGCACCACAATATTTGCGATGGTCGAGCGATGCCACGCATCGCCATCCAGGGTGAGTTCGGGTCCTTCAGTCATGAGGCGGCTCTCGCGGTTGCACCCGATGCAACCGTGGTGCCGTGCGCCCTCTCCTCCGAGGTCTTCGCTCAGGTGCTCGCGGGCGGGGTCGACGCGGCTGTCATCCCGATCGAGAACTCGCTTGCCGGCTCGGTAGCCGAGCACTACGATTTGCTCTTTTCCGAACCCGTCCGCATCACCCGAGAGTCGCTGCTGCGTATCCGGCACATGCTCATCGCGACAGCGGAGCTTCGCGTCGACGAGGTGCGTCGTGTCTACTCTCATCCGGTAGCCCTGGCCCAGTGCAGGCGCTTCTTCGAGACCCATCCTCAGGCAGAAGCCGTGCCCTTCTACGATACGGCAGGCAGCGTCAAGCACCTGTCGGCGCAACCCGAGCCAGGCGCAGCAGCCATCGCGGGTCGCGAGGCAGCCCGCGTCTACCATGCGCGAGTGCTGCTTTCCGGCATTGAAGACAATCACGAGAACTACACGCGTTTTTTTCGTGTCGAGCGCGCCGACCCCACGCTGCCCGCTGCCAGGCGCGTCACTGCAGAGTCATCCTCAGCCGGCAAGGTGAGCCTGGCCTTCGTGGTCGAAAATCGCCCTGGTACTCTGGTTGCTGCCCTCCAGGTCTTCGCCGCGCAGGGCACAAACCTCACCCGGCTCGAATCCCGACCCATCCACGGCAAGCCCTGGCAGTACGTCTTCTATGCCGACTGCGATCTGTCGCCGGGACAGACGCCGGATCAAACGCTCCGCCTGCTCAAGGAGCACTGCGCAGTCGTCAAGGAGCTGGGGCGGTATGCTCCAGCGGGCTCCGCCGACCCTGCCGTCTAACGAAAGCACCACTTAGACGCAAGATTTTTCCAGGCTTGCCGATAGGCACTCTGTAGACGACATCGTTACTCGTGCCGAGGTCGATGGCGTCTCAAGCGGAGAGGATGTGGCTGGCGCGGCAGCGTGCCGGCTGCATCCTTTCCAAAGGTGCGGCATCTACTGTGATGAAATCTGATAAGGACACACTCATGCCAGGCGACTTTCTCAGCGTCATCCGTCCCCGCAACTCCGGCCAACGCGAAAGCTCAAACAGTGGACGTTCGCTGCCCGTTCTGCCCGTGCGGGACACGGTCTTGTTTCCGCACGCGGTGCTGCCGCTTACCGTCGGGCGCGAAAGCTCGATTCAGCTCATCCAGTCTCTGAACGAAGAAAAGACGATCGTCGTGGTCGCGCAGCGAGATCCCCGCCTGGACTCGCCGCAGGCTTCTGATCTGCATAGCTACGGCACCGTGGCTACGGTTCACAAGGTCGTCAAGATGCCGAACCAGAGCCTGTTTGTCTTCACCGAAGGGGTGGAGCGTGTGCGGCTGAGCGAGTTTACCCAGCTCGAGCCGTTCATGACGGCGACAGTCGAACCGATTGCCGAAACCGATCCGGCAAAATCCCCCGAGATCGAGGCGCTGGTGCGCAATGTCGTCTCCGAGTTCCAGCAGATCGTGGCGGCCTCGCCGACGCTCTCGGACGAACTCCAGACCATCGCCGCCCAGATAGACGAACCCTCGCGGCTGGCTGACTTCGTGGCTTCGTCGCTGCCCTTTCTGACCACCGCCGACAAGCAGGAGCTGCTTGAAACCTCGGACTCCCTGAAGCGCCTGGAGCGGGTGAATAAGCACCTGGCCAAGGAAGCCGAGGTCCAGAATCTTCGCAACAAGATTCAATCCGAGGTTCAGGACCAGGTGCAGCAGTCCCAGAGAGACTACTACCTGCGCGAGCAGATGAAGGCGATCCAGAAGGAGCTGGGCGAGGTCGATGAAGGCCAGCGCGACATCGAGGAGTTGCGCGCGAAGATTGAAGCCGCCGGCATGCCGGACGACACGCGCAAGGAGGCACTCAAGGAGCTGAGCCGGCTCTCGAAGATGTCACCGATGGCGGCGGACTATTCGCTTACCCGCAACTACATAGAGTGGCTGGCGGTGCTGCCGTGGGCGGTTTCCTCGGGCAGCGAGGTCGATATTCCGAAGGCTAAGCAGGTGCTCGACGAAGACCACTACGATCTCAAGAAGGTCAAAGACCGCATCCTTGATTACCTCTCCGTGCGCCGGCTAAAGCCGGACATGAAAGGGCCGATCCTCTGTTTCGTCGGACCTCCGGGCGTCGGCAAGACGACGCTGGGCCGCTCGATCGCCCGGTCGCTCGGCCGCAAGTTCCAGCGCATCTCGCTTGGCGGTATGCACGACGAGGCGGAGATCCGCGGGCACCGCCGGACCTATATCGGAGCACTGCCAGGGCAGATCATCCAGAACATCCGCCGCGCCGGCACCAACGACCCGGTGATGATGCTCGATGAGATTGATAAGCTCGGGCGCGACTTCCGCGGTGACCCGTCTTCGGCGCTGCTGGAGACACTCGATCCGGAGCAGAACTCCACCTTCCGGGACAACTATCTCGATCAGCCTTTTGATCTGTCGAAGGTGCTGTTTATCTGCACCGCGAACCAGCTCGATCCTATCCCGGCGCCGCTGCTGGACCGTATGGAGATCATCGAGCTGTCCGGCTACACCGAGGAGGAGAAGCGGCACATCGCCTTCCGCTACCTGGTTCCGCGGCAGATCACCGAAAATGGTCTCCAGCCCGAGCAGATCGAGTTTCCGGAGGAGTCGGTTGGCTATATCGTTCGTCATTACACCCGCGAAGCCGGCGTACGACGGCTCGAGCAGCTGATCGGAACCGTTTGCCGCAAGCAGGCGCGGCGCATCGCTGAGGGCGCGGCGGACAAGTTGATCATCACCAAGGAGATCGTGCAGGAGTTCCTCGGGGGCATCAAGGTCCGCGTCGACACGGAGCTCGCGGAGCGTACGGCCCGCGCGGGAGTCGCGGTCGGCCTGGCATGGACCCCGGCCGGAGGCGATGTCCTGTTCATCGAAGCCAATCGCATGAAGGGCAAAGGAGGCTTCCGCATGACCGGCCAGATTGGCGAAGTCATGCAGGAGTCGATGCAGGCCGCGCTCACCTGGGTGCGCTCGAACGCGCTCTCGCTGGGTCTTGAAGAAGACTTCACCGAGAACATCGACATCCACATGCATGTGCCGGCGGGCGCAATCCCGAAGGATGGTCCATCCGCCGGCGTCACCATGGCTACGGCCCTGGTCTCGCTGCTTACCGACACGCCCATCCACCCGCTGATTGCCATGACCGGCGAAATCACTCTCAGCGGCAATGTACTTCCCGTCGGCGGCATCAAGGAGAAGTTTCTGGCTGCGAAGCGTGCCGGTGTCAAGCATGTCATCCTGCCCGCGGACGTGCGCCAGAACGTGGAGGAGGACCTGATGCCAAACCAGGTTGAAGGCGTCGAGATCCACTACGCGCGCCGCATCGAAGACGTGCTCGCCATCGCGCTGCCCAAATCAGCGAGTGAGGCGCGCCTCGACGAGCAGCTCAGGGAAGCGGTTCTGGAACAGGTCTAAGTAACGTTGTAGAAGTGACGAAAGACCCGGCTGACTTCGCCGGGTCTTCGCCATTCTACGGAACATAATGAAGGCAGGCGCTTATGCTTTCAGAGTTCCAGCAAAAGGTGGTTTGGGAGAGTTGGCTCTCGGCCGAGATACGCGCAGCCTACTTCGCGGCTCTCGTAGAGCGATTCCAGCGCAGGCAAAAGTTGCTGGTCGTCGGCAGCCTGCTGCTTTCCTCAGGTGCCACCTTTGCTTTGGTTACCAGCTATATTCCACCATCCTTTAGTTGGATCAAACCCTCGCTCACTCTGCTCGCGGCCATCCTGAGTTTCTGGTCGCTGGTGGCGAAAAACGAGCGCGCCTCGATCGACAGTGCCGACCTGCACGCCCGCTGGCTGAATCTGGCGCTTCAGTATGAGTCGATATGGGCGAACGTGTACGCCGATGACGCTGCGCAAAGGCTCGAAGCCCTGCGGATGGATGAAGTTGCAATCTCAAAAAGCAGCACAACGTTTCCCACGTACGGCAATCTGCTAGAAAAGGTGCAGGACAGAATTGTCATGAATCACCAGCAGCAAGCGATTGCGTGAGCCAGGACACGACTCATCGAGCGAGCTATCCGCTCATCCC
>CAXUND010000008.1:0-22335 GCA_964252445.1 uncultured Acidobacteriaceae bacterium
CACCAGCAGCGCCGGCAGCGTCGGAGCGAAGGCGCAGGCCAGCTCAAGCACCGAGTAGCAGGCGATGTTCAGCATCAGGGTCCGCTTGCGGCCGTAGCGGTCCGCCAGCCATCCGAAGAGAAAGGCGCCCACCGGGCGAAAAGCCAGCGTAAGGAACAGGGCTTCTGCCACCGCCGAGGTTTTTGCGTGGAACTCGCCCGAGATCGCCGGAACGCAGAAGACCAGGAGGAAGTAATCAAACGCATCCAGGGACCAGCCCAGGAAGCACGCAGCAAAGGCATGCCGCTGAGGCCAGCTGAGGGCGCGAAAGGCTCGAAACATGGGTTTGTGATGCGCGGGAACGAGCAAAGACCGGGCTACGCGCGTCAAAATGTGCCGGAGCTGGCTCCATCACCGGTGTTGGTGCCCAATCGTCCGGCTGGAAACAGGTAACATGGGGGCGCGCAATATGTCGATTCAGCTGCCATCGCATCGCCACGCTGCATCCAAGGCGCCCGCTGACGCGTGCTATCTTCAGGCCCTGTTTCGTCACCCAGGAAGAAACACTTGATCGCTCCGCTTCGCCATGCCTTCAACCAGAGCTTTCGGCCGGAGGGATATCAGCGCCTGCAATCGGAGCTTTCCGCGCGCCTCGACCATGCGCTCGGTTTCCGGGTGGCGGAGACCCCCTGCTTTCTGCCCTGGTCGCTGCTGGAGGAATGTTCTGCCATCGGCGCGGAGCTGACGCATCGGCTGGTTGGCGATGCCAGGTATCTCGAAGCGTCCACCCGCGCGATCCCCGCGCAGTACAACGCCGCCGGCCAGGATGCCCATCCGCACTTTATGACCGCCGACTTCGGGCTGGTCCGCAATGCGGACGGAGCGCTCCGCCCCATGCTGGTCGAGCTGCAGGCCTTTCCTTCGATCTATGGCTACCAGGTCGAGCTTTGCGAGTCCTACCTGTCGGCCTACGGTCTGAGCGGGCTCGGATACTTTCTCGGCGGTCATGACGCGGCCAGCTTCTGGCAGACGCTGGGCAAGGTCATCCTGAACGGCCATGCTCCGGAGAACGTGGTCCTTACGGAAGTCTTTCCGGAACAGCAGAAGACCTATCCCGACTTCCTGGTGACCGCTCGCAGGCTGGGCGTCCGCATCGTCGACATCGCGACCCTCATTGTCGATCGCACCGGCGGCGGCCCGGCCCGGCTTTCCTACCTGGAGAACGGGAGGCAGGTCCCCATCGCGCGCATCTACAACCGGGCAATAGCCGACGACATCGATGCCAGGCAGGTCAGGCTGCCCTTTGACTACCGTGAGCCGCTGGCGGTCGAGTGGGCCGGGCATCCGAACTGGTACTTCCACATCAGTAAGTTCTCGATTCCCTGGCTCGACCATCCGGCGGTGCCTCGAGCTGTCTTCCTCGACGCCTGGATGCGCGGCGAAGGTCGCGACCGTCTGTCCGGGAACCGCGAAGAGTGGATCCTGAAGCCGCTGTTCGGCTTTGCCGGGAAGGGCATCCAGTTTGCGCCTTCTGAGGCGGAACTAGCTGCGATTCCCGAAGATCAGCGGTCCGGCTACCTGCTGCAGCAGCGCGTGCACTTCACCCCTGTCATTGAGACGCCCTTCGGTCTGACCCAGGCGGAGATCCGGATCCTGTATGCGTGGCCGGATGAAGGAAGCCTGGAACCCTTGCTGTCGCTGACGCGTCTCGGACGCGGCAAGATGATGGGCGTAGACCACAACCGGAACCAGGAGTGGGTGGGCGGCTCCGCGGCTTTCTACCCAAAGCCTCCCCGCGAAGGGGTAACCGATGACTTTGGGGTCGGATGACCGCATCCTAGTGACCCGTTATGGAACAACCATCGTTTTGTATTCAGAGCATTTGAGTGCCCGCGGGTAGAATATGCATCATCGCGACAGACGGATGAAACGGGTTGAGTTACTTGCCAGACGGCCCATGCACGCAGAAAGCGCGGCAGCAAGACATGTGGAACGAGCTTCGCACCTCAGTCCGGTTTCCACTTCACCTGCCGGTCGTTCTACTGGCTCGCGGCGAACAGATCGACGCAGTGACGGTGAATATCTCCACCGGCGGAGTCCTGCTTCGGTTACGGGAGCACATCGAGATCGAAACCGTGCTGGAGTTTCTGTTGGAGTTGCCGAAAGAGTTTACGTATGACGAGTCCTCAGCCGCCGTGCACTGTGTCGGCCGGGTTATTCGAAGCTTCAAACAGGATGGGTTTCACTTTGTGGCAGCAGTGATCGACGATTACAGGTTCCAATAAGAACCTGACTCTCAGCGGACCGAATACAGCAAGACCCGAAAAGCGGCTATGACTGTTTCTGAAGAGCATCTCTCCATGCGTGCGCACGATGCGAGTGCGCCCTATACCCTGGCCCAGCCGACCACGGCGCGGCACGACGTCCGAGTCATCATTGCCGATACACAGGCCATCTACCGGGTCGGCATGAGCAAGGTCCTGGCCAACGAACCGGACATCAAGGTCGTTGATCAGGTCGAGACGCTGCAGGCGCTACGAAATACCATGAAGGCGCGACCCGCCGATGTCCTGCTGCTGGACTGGGGCATCCTGGGGGGCGCACCCGAGGCTATCGGCGAACTGCTCAAGCTCTCGCCCCAGGTGCGCACCATCGTGCAGGGCGGAGTCATCGACGAGACCCACGTCGTGGACCTTTACCGGAACGGCGTTCGCGGCACGATCCCCCGCTCGATTTCTCCGGACCTGCTGGTCAAGTGCGTCCGCAAGATCGCCGCCGGCGAGACCTGGATCGATAATCAGTCGGTGACCTGGCTCATCGAGGCGTATCGGATGCAGGCCACCCAGGGTACGGCGTCCAAGTCGGCGCCGCGTCTCTCGCCCAAGGAACTGGCCATCATCGGCTACATCAGCCAGGGCAAGCGCAATAAGGAGATCGCTCACCATATCGGCACCAGCGAGCAGGTGATCAAGAACTACCTGCGCAAGATCTACGACAAGCTGGGTGTGTCTGACCGTCTGGAGCTGGCCCTCTACTGCCTGCACCATGATCTGCAGAAGAATCCGTCGCTGGCCCGTCCAGTGGTCGCAAACGGCGCGTCAGAACAGTAACTTCACCTGAACGCAGAACGGGCGACCTCAGCAGAGGTCGCCCGTTTACCTTTCCGAACCGCCCGCTACTCTACCCGTGGAGGCGCGGCCTCGCCGCGCTCGGTCGCCGGACTGGGGCGCGCGTCCATATCATCCATCGGCTGATTGCCGTCCTCACCCGCCGCCGTCGGCGATCCGGGTACAGGCGGCTGGCCCCTGCGGGCTTCAGCCTTCATCTCGATCCCGGGGGAGGGCTTCGGTCTGCCGGTGGTGTTCACGTCTGAAACCTTTTGCCACTCGGCATGCACCTTGTTCGTGCGGCCGGTCTCGCATCCTGCGGTCGCCAGCAGCGCAAATGCGATTGCGCCGTACGACGCCAGCCTTCGTATCCCTGCCATCAAAGCTTTCTCCCTGCTGTTCTTCCGCGTTAGATGCGTGGGCAGGCCCTGCCGCCCACCCAATTATAGAAGGCATGCTCCTGCCTTCGCTCGGCGTTCACATGGTGGCGCGGATGGCTGCGGCATACCTTTCCGGCATCGGGCACCTGGTCAGCGTGCGATCCACCACCACGTGGGTGGTCTCGCCTTCGGCCAGGAGCACGTGCTCGTCCTCGCCTCCGACATGACGCATGATGCGGTAGCCGAAGGTGACCAGCGCACCGCGCAGCGCGATACATCGCGTGCGAATCTGGATCTCATCGTCGTAGCGCGCGGGCATGCGGTAACGGCAGCTTGCCTTGGCAACCGGTAAGACGGCTCCATCCTGCTCCATCTGCTGGTAGGAGAGCCCCAGCGACCTCAGCATCTCGGCGCGCCCGATCTCAAACCACGTCATGTAGTTGCCGTAGTACACCACGCCCATCTGGTCGGTCTCCGCATAACGCACCCGAATGCGGGCGGTAAACTCCTGCGCCATGCGGACCAGTGTACGCGGCCGCACTGGCTACAATTGTGCAGGAGGACCATGATGTCCACAGCCGCGCCGCCTGCTCTCGCACCCGGAGCGGTCCTCCGCGCCCGCCTCGCCGTCATCGTTCTTTTCTTTGTCAACGGAGCGACCGTGGGATGCTGGGTCACGAACATCCCCGAGCGCGCTCGATCGCTGGGTCTGAACCCGGCTCAACTGGGAGGCGTGCTGCTTGCCGGCGGACTGGGCGCGGTCGCGGCCATGCCGCTCTCGAGCATGCTCACCCGTCGCTACGGCAGCCGTACCGTCAGCTCCATCGCGGGGCTGGCCTTTCCCTGCATGCTGGTCGGGGCGGTCCTGGCGCCGACCACTCCTTTCCTGATCCTCTCCCTGGTGGCCTTCGGCTTATCCGGCGCGACCAACGACGTCTCCATGAACGCGCACAGCCTGGTAGTTGAGCGTCGGCTTGGCCGGCCTACCATCTCGCTCTTCCACGGGCTCTACAGCGCCGGCGGCATGGCTGGCTCGTTTGCCGCGAGCACGGCGCTCGCTGCGGGGGTGCGATCGGGAACCATCGCCTGTACGGCCGCTGTCACTCTAGTTGCCATGGTCCTGATTGTCCGTTCCGGACTGTTCACCCATGCAGAGGAGCTTCGCGACCAGGCTGCGGCCGCCGGACCCGAGACTCCCGTCGGGATCCGCGCTCGCAGGAAGCTTCTGCTGCCCCACCCGCGCCTGTTGAAGCTGGCTGTGCTGACCTTTGCCGCCCTGGTCTCTGAGGGAGCCATCGCGGACTGGAGCGGACTGCTGCTGCGCACCGATCATGGACTCGCCGCAGGCGTAGCAGGGTACGGGTTCACCTGCTTTTCAGCCGCGATGGTGTCCGGGCGGGTGAGCGGAGACTGGCTGGTGTCCCGGATCACGGCTGTGTCGCTGCTGCGACTGGGCAGCGCGCTCACTGTCTGCGGTATCGCGCTGGTGCTCACAACCCGTGCTCTCCCGCCCGCCCTGGCCGGTTTCACCTTGGTGGGGCTTGGTCTGGCGAACGCCGCACCCCTGCTCTACCCGGCTGCCGGCCGCATCCCTGGAGTGCCGCCAAGCCAGGGCATCGCGACCGCGGTCGGCATCAGCTACTTCGGCCTGCTTGCGGGGCCGCCGCTGCTGGGCGTCGTGGGCAAGCACTTCGGCCTGGCCAGCATCTTCCTTATCATCGCCGCACTATGCACGGCACTCGCGGCCGCCGCCCCGCTGATTCGCAGCCAGCCGCAGCCGCAGCCGGATCCGCTCTGAGAGCAGTTATCCTGAGCATATGACTTCCGCTTCACCAGTCCTACCCGCGCACGCATCTTCAGACCCGCGCCTCAACACCCTTGCCGAGGTCGCTGTCCACGTCGGTCTCGGCCTCTCAGCCGGTCAGCAGCTGCTGATCACCGCGCCGATTGAGGCGCTTGCGCTGGTGCGCCGGGTCACCGAGATTGCGTACAAGGCAGGCGCCTCTCTGGTCACCACCATGTTTGTCGATGACCAGGCTACCCTGGCACGCTACCAGTACGGCGCGGATGCCGGCTTCGACACGGCAGCCGGCTGGCTGCATGACGGCATCGCCGAAGCCTATCGGTCGGGCGCCGCGCGGCTGGGCATCACCGGCGGAGATCCCTCGCTGCTCGCCGCACAGGATCCGTCAAAGGTCGCGCGCGCAAACGTAGCGGCGTCGATCGCGGGGCGACCGGCGATGCAGCTCATCACCCGCCACGCCATCAACTGGTCGATCCTCGCGGCAGCCACACCCGCCTGGGCACGGACTGTGTTTCCAGGTGAACCGGAGGAGACCGCGATCCGGAGACTGTGGGACGCCATCTTTGACGCCTCGCGCATCAACGCGGCTGATCCGGTAGCTGAATGGAAGCGGCACTCCGCAAGCCTGCAAGCGCGCGCCGCCCTCTTGAACGAAAAGCGGTATGCCGCGCTCGCGTATCGCGGCCCCGGAACCGACCTGCGCATCGGCCTCTCGGACGGCCACCTGTGGCTCGGCGGCGGAACGGTTGCGCAGAACGGCATTCCCTGCCTGCCGAACATCCCCACCGAGGAGGTCTTCACCACCCCGCACAAGGACCGCGTCGACGGCACAGTCACCAGCACCAAGCCGCTCTCCTACCAGGGCACCCTGATCGAGGAGATTGCGGTGCGCTTTGCCGGAGGACGGGTGGTCGAGGCCCACGCCAGGACCGGGCAGGCGGTGCTTGACAAGATGCTGGCGACCGACGAGGGAGCGGCTCGGCTGGGCGAGGTCGCGCTGGTGCCGCACTCCTCGCCCATCTCCGCCGGCGGCCTGCTGTTCTCCAACACGCTCTTTGACGAGAACGCCGCCTCGCACATCGCCATGGGGCAGGCCTACAGCTCCTGCGTCAAGGACGGAGACGCGATGACGCCGGAAGAGCTCGCCGCCCACGGCGCAAACTCCAGCATCATCCACGTGGACTGGATGATCGGGTCGGGAGAGGTGGATGTCGACGGCATCACGAACGCTGGCACATCCGAGCCGCTGATGCGGCAGGGCGAGTGGGTGTAAGCCTAGGTCATCCAAGGATTGATCACCCGCAGCGGCAGGTCGCGGAAATCCTTCACGTTCCGCGTCGCGAGCGTAACGTCGCGTTCAATGGCTGTGGCGGCCAGGATCAGGTCGGGCTGAGAATAGGTCCGATTCGCTTTCCGTCCCCGCGCCATGAGGCTGCGCCAGATAAACATCGTCTCCTCAGTCACAGGTGCGACGCTTTCTGCGAAACGTTCTCTGACTTCCCGCAGCCAAAGATCAAATCCAGCTCGCCGGTTTACGTCCTCTATCAGCGCGATGCCGTACCGAATCTCAGCCAAGGTGACAGTGCTGATCAAGCAGTCCGTGGCCGGAAGACTCTCTATAAAGTCGTGGACGAGCGGGTGAGGGTGAGTGCGCGAAAGTTCGGAGAGTACATTCGTGTCGAGAAGCCAGCCGCTCACAATTTGACTGGTTCACGCACGAGCATCGGGAATCGTTCCTGCTCCAGGACGAACTCCTGATCAGGAATAGCCTGAAGCATCGCGATTAAATCAGACCCGGTAAGTCCCTTCGCGCTGGGCGCCGGATTGGGTGCTGATTTCAGAGCCTGCAGCAAAGCCTCCTCGACACTCTTGAAGGCGCCACTCTCCATGCGCCGGGCAATCAGGGCCTCCAGTTCTGGCTCGTGAATCTCGATGGTCATGGGGCCTCCTCGTCCGAACAGTACACTGCTTCTACGGCTTCAACCTCGAGAAGATGCTCAGCTTCGAGACGTCGTTGAACATGACGAAGACTGCAAAGAGCACCAGCACCACAAACGCAACCTGGTAGATCCGTTCCTTAAACTGCTGATTTAGGTCCCGGCGGATAAGCCCTTCAATCACAAGGAGAAAGATCATCCCCCCGTCCAGGATCGGGAAGGGGAGCAGGTTGAAGATTCCAAGATTCAGCGAGATCAACGCCATCTCGCCGATGATGGGCTGCCAGCCAGGCATGGTGATCGCCTCACCGGTGACCCGCGCGATCCCGATCGGTCCGCTGAGCTGCCCGACGTTCGAGTGGCGGGAGAAGAGCCGGTGCAGCACTTCGAGAATGTAGCCGCAGTTGTGCAGGTTGAAGGTGGCTGAGCGGCTCGCCGCGTCGGCCAGCGGAAGCTGCTCCACCGTAAACGGCGGCGGATCAGCGCGGAAGCCCAGCCGGTAGCCCATGCGACCGGTGCCGTCGTCTCCCTGCACCGGCATCACCGTCAGGTGCATGATCTGGCCGCCGCGGCCAATGGTAAGGTCGACCGGATGAGCTCCATTCTGCTGCAGGTAGGCCATCACCGAGAGCGTGGAGTGCAGCTGCACGCCGTTCACGGCGAGCAGCGCGTCACCGGCTCGCACACCGGCCTTGGCCAGCGGAAAGTCCGGCGTCGCCTCATGCACGGTGAGCGCATTCTGCTGGATCCGCGGTTCAAGCCCAATCGCTTCAACATCGACCCCGTCCGGTTTACCCGCTGCGTTCAGTGGCAGGCTTAGCGTGGTCTCAAGTGGCGAGCCGTTCACTACCCGCGACACGATCACCGGGACCGTCAGGTTTGAGTCGAGCCCGATACGGATCCCCACCTGCTGCCAGGTGGGATTGCGGTCGCCGTCTATCTGCACGATGCGATCGCCCGGCAGAAAGCCGGCTCGGGCTGCAACCGACTGGGCAGGCACAAAGTCCACGACCGCCGGACCCGAGATGTACTGGTCGACCTCGTTGTGCATCATGTAGAGCCCGGTCATGAGCAGGAAGGCCAGCACGAAATTCGATATTGGACCGGAAAGACCGATCAGGATCCGCTGCCAGCGCGGATGTGCGGCAAACTCGCCCGGATCGCCGGTGGTCTCCTCGTTCGGCTGCTCGCCACTCATCTTGACGTAGCCGCCCAACGGCAACAGGCTCAGGCGATAGTCGGTGTCACCCCGCTTGAAGCCCAGGATGCGCTTGCCGAAGCCGATCGAAAAGACTTCCACCCGCACCCCGCACAGCTTGGCGGTGATGAAGTGGCCGGCTTCGTGGACCAGGACCATGATGCCCAGCACAACCAGCATCGAGAGTGTGGAGACCAGGACAAAGGACATAGAAGGTAGGGGCCCTCAGCTGTGCAGGCTCAAAGAACGGCCGGAGACCACGGCCCGCGCCATTTCCCGCGCTTCCTGGTCGAGCGCCAGAACCTGCTCGATCGACTCGGGATAGCTCGCCGACATCTCCTGCAACACCTGCTCTATTGTACCCGCGATGCCAGGATAGGAGAGGTTACCGGCGAGGAAGGCCTCAACTGCGATTTCGTCTGCCGCATTGAGCGCGATGGTGTGAGCACCGCCCAGCCCGGCTGCCTCATAAGCAAGGCGCAGGCAGGGAAAGCGCGCGAAATCCGGCTGCTCAAAGGTGAGCCCGCCGAGCGCCGCCATATCGAATGTAAGGTCCGATGGAACGCGCTCGGGGTAGGTCATCGCGTACAGGATGGGCAGGCGCATATCGGTGACTGAGATCTGTGCCAGGATCGAGCCGTCCACATACTCGACCAGCGAGTGCACGGTCGACTGCGGATGCACCGTGACCCTGACCGCCGAGGGCGGCAGGTCAAACAGGCGGCACGCCTCGATGATCTCCAGTCCCTTGTTGAGCATGGTCGCCGAGTCTACCGTGATGCGCCGTCCCATGACCCAGGTCGGGTGCCGAAGCGCCTGCTCAGGGGTGACCGCGGCGAAGTCCGCGAGCGGCAGCGTACGGAAGGGCCCGCCCGAGGCCGTGAGCCAGATTTGCTTCACTTCCGGGAGCGTGCCGCCGCGCATGCACTGGTGGATGGCGTTGTGCTCTGAGTCAATGGGCAGAATGGCCACGCCGCGCTGGCGGGCGGCAGCCATGATCAGCTCGCCCGCGGCCACCATGGCTTCCTTGTTCGCGAGCCCGATGGTCTTGCCCGCCAGCACCGCGGCATACGTCGCCTCAATGCCGGCCACGCCGACGATCGCGGAGACGACAAAGTCGACCTCCGGGAGCGTCGCGGCAAGGACGGCGCCGGGTGTGCCCCAGGCGACGTCTATTCCGAAAACCGCCGCCGCCTTAAGCCGCTCCTGCAGCCGGCCGGCGAGCTCTTCCGTTGCCAGGGAAACAACCCGCGGACGCCAGCGGACGCACTGCTCAAAGGCGGCGTCCAGGTTGTGACCGGCTGCCAGCGATACCACGGCAAAGCGGTCGGGGTAGCTCTCGACGATGCTCAGGGTGCTCCGGCCGATCGAGCCGGTCGAGCCAAGGATTGCGACTTGTTTCAACGGGCCTTCCTGATGATCATTGTCGGGCTACCCGCAGCAAATGTCATGCGAGACGGCTTCAAAATCCCTGCGCCACCTGCGCGTACCACAGCACCGGCGCGGCCAGCAGCAGTGCATCAATGCGGTCGAGCACCCCGCCGTGACCGGGCAGCAGCGTACCCGAATCCTTTCTTCCCGCGCCGCGCTTGATCGCTGACTCAATCAGGTCGCCCACCTGGCTGGCGATGTTCAGCAGCGCCGCCAGCGCAAGCCAGTGAGCGGCTGAGCCTGGATACGAGAGCAGGTCGATCCCTCCACGACCAAGCGCCAGCGCAATTTCGAGAAGCACTGCGGTGACGACCAGGCTTCCAGCTATCGAGCCGACACTTCCTTCCCATGTCTTGTTCGGACTGATCGCGGGAGCGAGCTTGCGTCTTCCGAGCCATCGGCCGATGTAGAGCGCGGCTATGTCGCCGGTCCACACCACCAGCACCAGCAGCAGCAGCAGCGAGGGTCCGTTCTCCAGGCGGTTGATCAGCGGCACCGCGACCATGGCAAAGCCGGTATAGACCAGCGCCAGCAAAGATGAGCCTGTATCCAGAAGAACGCGCTCGGACGGCGAGCGAAACGCGCAGACCACGAAGAGAAAGAAGGTAAGTGCGCCGAGTACAGGCGCCAGGTAGTCCGGGCGCAGGTAGGCGCAGATGAACAAGACGGCGATCGCCCCGAGTACTGAAACCCGCGGAGTCCTCGCCCCGGATGCATCCGCCAGGGCGAGCAACTCCCACGCAGCCAGCCCGGCCACCACCGCACACACCACTGTCAGGACGGGAAACGATCCCTTCAGGATCAGCAACAGCACCAGCGGTATCAGCACCGCCGCAGTCAGGACTCTCTTCATCTCTCGAAGAATACACTTCGTCGCCGGACACAGTGCTTCCCTTACGGCCTTCGAAACATCTAACCAATGTGGAATTTGCTGCGGGCGATCCGCTCGCATCTGCCCCGGAATGGAGCAAACAATGAACAGCAACTTACGTCTTTTTGCAGCAGCCGTCTTGGCCGCAGCGCTGGCTCTGCCGATCGCAGCGCAGGAAAACACTGCCCCAGTCACAACAGTGGTCACCGCGCTTCCAAAGTCGGGGGAAGCGCCTCCGTTGCCGCAACAGCAGGTGAAGCTCACGGTCAACGGAAAAGATACGCCGCCGACCTCGTGGCGTCCCTACGGACAAGGAGCGGTTGAGCTGGTCATCCTGATCGACAACTCGGCGCGCACCAGCCTCGGGCGCAACCTCGAGGACATCACTCACTTTGTCGAGACGCTGCCGCCCAACGTGACCGGGGGCATCGCCTACATGCAGAATGGGACGGCGCAGTTTGCGGGACCGATGACCACTGACCACGCAGCGCTGGTCAAGCAGGTACATCTGCCGGCAGGCTCACCCGGCTCGAATGCCAGTCCTTACTTCTGCCTGTCGGACCTGGCCAAGCGCTGGCCCGAGCCGCGCAGCGCGGCCCGTCGTGAAGTGGTGATGATCACCGACGGCGTCGACGAGTACAACCGGCGCTTCGACCCGGAAGATCCTTACCTGAAATCAGCGATCAGCGACGCGCAGCGCGCGGGACTGGTTGTTTACTCGATCTACTTCCGCGACCAGGGTCGCGCCAGCGGCACCGGGTACGAGACCAATGCCGGGCAAAACCTGCTTGCGCAGGTGGCCGATGCCACGGGCGGCAACCTCTACTACGAAGGGCTCGCGAACCCGGTTTCGATGTCGCCCTTCTTTGCCGATCTGACGCGACGCTTGAACAATCAGTACGAGCTCGGCTTCAACGCGCCGGTGAAAAAGAAGGCAGAGCTGGTAGAGCTGAAGGTCAAGAGCGAGAACGGGGCAGTCAAGCTGAAGGCTCCGGATCATGTCGAGGTCGGGGCGGCGCAGTAACGCACCCTGCAGTCCCACACCTCCCGAACCAACCCGGGCGGGTGTGGGACTTCCGGCGCGAGTCAGGTTGAGGTCAAGGCGACTCGGTAGAAAGCTCTCCACCCGACAACCATTCCCGTCATCCTGAACGTGACGATTCCCGTACTCCTGAATGCCGACCAACGACTCCCGTCAGCCCGACAACCGTTCCCGTCATCCTGAACGAAGTGAAGGATCTGCTTCTCTCTTTTGCCATGCTGGTCGCGAAAGAGCAATCGCAGCTCCTTCGCCATTCCTCAGGATGACAACGCCTGCGGCGCTCGCCTCAGTGCATCTGGAATTCGGGCGACCCAAGAATCATCGCGGCCATGCTGTTCAGCGTCTGCGCCGGGTCCGATGCCTGCTGTTGCGGCGGCTGCGCGGCCGCCAGCTCCTGCTTGATCACAGCATTCGTGCGATCAGAGACCTGGCCGGCAATCAGCTGCTCCTCCATCAGGCGCAATGCCTCATCCTGACCGCTTTCCGTCCCGTCGGCGCTGTGCAAAGCGACACTGCGGGCGCTCGGGACTGAGGCTTCGCCTGAGTGATCCAGGAGTCCGGCAGCCAGCAGCCGTGGACCGTCAAACCTGATCCCGCCTACCTTGCTGCCGGTCAGTTGCAGCGAAAAGTTCAGCCGATCGACCAGCGCAGCCGAGTTCATCCAGTGGTCCGCCGTCGCCGCATAGCCGGTCGGCGGCTGGCAGCGATAGAGAGGCTCGTCCATGTTCTTCAACACGCCGACGAGCGCCTGCGGATTGGTCGGGTCCGTAGACGTGGCACGAAACGCCGACGCGACAAACTCGAGCGGCATCTTGACCTTGTTGCGATAGTTGGCGCGGGAGAAAAACTCAGGCGAGTGCACCATGGCGCGCAGCACTTCCTTGATGTCGCCATCCGTGCTCAGGTAGGCTGCGGCCATCCGGTCCACCAGGGCCGCAGGCGGATCGTCGGCTACGAAGCGCTGCGCCAGCTTCAGGCTGATAAAGTGCGCGGTCTGCGGCTGCCGCGCGAGCCAGGTCAGCGCATTCACGCCCTCCTGGTAGCCGTTCTCCTCGATCTTCTGTCCGAACCATTGCTTGGTGCCGGGCTCATGCCGCTTCGGCTCAAATAGAAAGCCGCCCCCCATCTGAGGCTGGTCCACGGTCCAGCCGGTGAGGATCTTCGCGAGGTTGGTCACGTCCGCCTGCGAGTAGCCGCCGTTGACGCTCACCGTGTGCAGTTCCATGACTTCGCGGCCATAGTTCTCGTTCAAGCCCTTCTGGCCCTGATTTTTCTGGTTGGGTCGAGGCCGCCCGGCCGCCTGCGAGTCAGGACCGATGCTCAGCCAGTTGTCGAGATAGATCAGCATCGCCGGGTGCTGCGCGGTCCCCAGCAGCAGGTCCCGGAACTTGCCCAGTGCATGCGGACGGATCGCGTCGCGCTCATAGCTCGAGAGGTAGTTGATCTCGTCTCCCGACTTTGACAGGTCAACATTGAAATGGTTGAACCAGAAGTCGGTCATGACCTCCTGCAGCTGCCGCTCGGAAAGGATGGCGCGCAGCAGCTTCGCCTGCACCAGCTCATTGCCGGCGACCCCATTGCCGCCGTAGCCGGAGCCCATGAGCGCAAACAGCTCCTTCTCGCGCGGGCTGAAATCATTCTGCAGCAGCGCCTTCTGCGGGTCGGCAACATTGCCTGCGAGGATCAGCCGCTGCTCAGCCGGCAGCTTCATGATCGCCTGCATGCGCAGGTTCTTCGGGTAGCCGAGGACCTGGTCGGCCAGCATCGCCGCCTGCTTCTGGTCCTGCTGCTTCTGCTCCGCCTTCTGCTGATCTGTACTTGCAGCAGCTGGCGTTGAAGCTTCAGGCGCGGCGCCCGCAGCTGGCGTCTTGCCCGCCGCACCAGCCGGCGTGACGGGCGGCGCGGAGGCCGCGGGGCTCGCAGACGTCGAGGGTACGCCCGGCGAAGCAGAAGCCGCGGCGGCTGCCTTGTCCTCCGCCTGCTTCCGGCTGTAGCGGAGGACCATCACCTCGTAGGCGCCGGCCAGCATCGGGTCGTCAGGCACAGGTAGCTTACCCTCGGCGACCTTGCGAATGTTCTGCCCGTCGGGAAAGTTCACCGCGATCTGCTGCGGCGTCATGGCCAGCGACGGGTACTGCGCCAGGCGCTTCTCCAGGCCGGGATCAGGAATGGCTGCCGGATTCAGCTGCCGTTCAAACCAGCTCTCCCACCCGGTGCGGGTCACGTCGGCGATCTCGCCCGGGCGCGGACCGAACGTGAAACGGCTCAGCACCTGCGTGGCCTTCTCTTCCTCTGACAGCGGGGCCAGAGCTCGGGGCGCGCTCTTGGTCGTCTTGGCCGCCGACGAGTGTGCATGCGGCCTGGTAGGAACCGTTTGCGCAGCGCCCGAAAAGCCGACAGCCAGCGCAAGCGTGGCGACGGTGGGCCCCAGGAAACGCCGATTCGTTTGCATCAAGGAAACTCCTGATGCTCATTGAAACAGCTCCAGCCGCGGCAAGTTGCGCGCAACTGCGCGAGAGTCATCCCCCTCGACCCGCAATGGCACTTTCAGGCGACCTGCACCATCCTGGTCCGGCGACGACGCGCCTGCCACCAGCCGAGCGCCGGCCGCGCGCACAGCAATAGCGCAAGCACCACCGTGACCGCCAGCGGCGCGCGCACCCCTGTCTTCACCATCCACCAATAGTGGGTCACGCCGGCAACCGCCGCTAGGTAGACGAGCCTGTGCAGCCATTGCCAGCGCCTCCCCCCCAGTCTGCGGATCGACCAGGCGGTCGAGGTCGCGGCCAGCGGAACCAGGCTCAGCCACGCTGTCAATCCCGCCCAGATGTACGGACGCCGCCCCAGGTCGTCGACCATGGTGGCCCAGCTGAAGCTCGCGTATAGACCGATGTAAATCGCCAGGTGCAGCGACGCGTAAAAGAAGGCGTAAAGACCGAGCAGCCGCCGAAAACGGATGAGCCACGACAGCCTGGGAATAACCCTGCGGATGGGCGAAATCGCCAGCGAGACGATCAGCAGCCGCAGTGCGCCGAAGCCCGTAGCGTGGGTCACATACTGCACCGGGTCATCGCCCAGCCGATCCTGCACCAGCCCGTAGGCGAGCCATGCGACCGGCGCCAGGCAAGCCAGGTGGATGAGCACTTTCAGCGCGACCATGATGCGACTCGAAACCACTCTTCTCCCCAGCCTTCCCGTCGTGCAGGCTCGCAGCAGGTGAGGGACCAGGCGAGGAGCCTGGAGCAGCCTCCCTGGAACAACGTGCCCTCACAACCGTTTGGACGCCCTGCTTCCTTCCGCGATATCGTGATCGCATCTTAACTGCTTGAGGAGAGCCGAACATGGGTACCGAGACGACCGAGCTGCGGGAGACCGCACTCCCCGTGGAGCGCAACGACCGCATGCGCCAGACCGCTGAAGTGCTGCTGGAGGCGCGTCGCGCGCGCCGACCTATCTCCGACCTGGCGCCGGAGCTGCGCCCGCAGACGATTGCCGAAGCCTACGCCGTCCAGGACGTCATGGCGCAGGCTCTCGGCGCTCTCGGGTCGCCCGGCCTCGGAGGCTGGAAGGTCGGCGCACCCTCGCTTGAAGCCACACCCTTGTTCGCGCCGATGCCGCTGGTGGGCGGCTTCCTCACCACCGGTGACACGCTCGGGGCAAGCTTCAGCCGGCTGCGCGGGGTGGAGGCGGAGCTTGCTTTTCTGCTGGGTCGCGACCTGCCGCCGCGAGCGAAACCATATGCAGAGGATGAGGTGCTGGCAGCCATCGCGAGCGCGCACCCGGCTATCGAGATCCTCGAGTCCGCGTTTGTCGATCCGGATGCTGTCGATGATCTCTCCAGGATCGCCGACCTGCAGATTCACGGAGGCTTTGCCTACGGCCGCGCCGTAGCCGACTGGCAGGCTCTCGATCTCGGAGACGAGACTCTCGAGGTCTTGATCGACGGTGTGCTGCGGTTTGAAAAGCGCGCCGCAGAGGATGCGCGCCCCTACCTGTTGCGGCTGGTGGTCTGGCTCGCTAACCAGGCGCAGTATCGTACCGGAGGCCTGAAAGCCGGCCAGTGGATCACGACCGGCAGCTGGTGCGGGAAGCTCTTCGCCTTGCCAGGCTCGTCGGTCGACGTACGATTTTCGCAACTCGGCATCGCGGCCATTAACTTCGCGCACGAAAAGTAGGCTTGCGCCGGTTGCGCACCAGGTAGACCGCCGTGCCGCTCACCGCTATCGCAGCGGCGTATACGAGCTCGCGCCCCGCCCCCTTGCGTGAGACCAGCAGGAACAGGAACCCGGAGAGCGCGATTACCGGAGGCAGCGGGTAGAGCCAGATGCGAAAGGGACGCGGCATCTCCGGCCGCTGTACCCGGAGCACCACCACGCCCACCTGCTGCAGCACATACTGCAGCACGATGCGCACCGCCACCAGCGCGGCGATGACCTGCGACAGGTCGAAGAAGCAGAACACCGTGGCCGTGGCGCCCAACGCCAGCAGGGAGATGTGCGGAAAGCCGTGCTCCGGATGCAGACGGGCAAACGCGCGGAAGTAGTTGCCGTCCTCGGCGGCGGCGTAAGGAGCGCGCGAATAGCCCAGCAGCAGCGCCACCACGGAGGCGAACGCCGTCCACATGATCAGCAGGCTCATCACGGTGGCCGCCCAGGATCCCACCGTCCGCTCGATCAGGACGGCCATCGCCGGCTGCGCGGGATGTGCGGCTAACTCGCGCCACGGGATCACCCCCAGCACCGCAACGTTCATCGCCAGGTAGAGCAGAGCGACCATGGCGATCGAGAGCAGGATCGCGCGCGGGATGGTTTTCGCAGGCTCCCGGACCTCCGCCCCGAGAAAGCACACGTTGTAGTAGCCCCAGTAGTCGTAGGTGGTGATCAGCGTCGCCAGCGCCAGGCCCTCAAAAAAGCTCGCTCCCGCGTGGATCGGCGGCATCTGTAACAAAGACGGTTGCATGTGCGTCCACCCGGCCACAATCACCGCCAGCATCGTAGCCACCACCCCGCCGGTCAGGACCCAGGCCACCCTCGCCACTGCCGCCACGTTGCGGTAGAGCAGAGCCATCACCAGCAGGCAGGTGCCTGCGGCAAGCAGGCTGGTCTCCTTCACCGCGGCGCCCGCGATCACAGGTCGAGAGAGCGAAGGCCACAGGTACGCCGCATACTGCGCAAGGCCGATGCAGCCGGAGGCGATCGAGAGCGGCGCGGTAAAGCTCAGCTGCCAGATGTACAGGAAGGAAACGAACTGCCCGGCCGGATGGGTTCCGTCTCGACCGCCGTAGATCTCGCGCAGAAACGCGTAGGAGCCGCCCGCGCGCGGCATCATGGCGCCCAGCTCCGCCCAGACAAGCCCGTCACAAACCGCGATCACGGCGCCGAGCACCCATCCGAAGATCGCCTGTGGACCGGCCATGGCTGCAACCACCAACGGCAGGGTGATGAACGGGCCCACGCCGATCATGTTCATCATGTTCAACGAGACAGCGCTGAGGAGCCCAACCTTGCGCTCGAGTGCCGGAGGGGCCATGCGCGGATTGTAAACTCAGCTCTATGTCAGACAGGCAAGACCGCCCTCGTGGCCGGCGCCCGCTTCGCGCGCAGTGGGCGTTTTTATTCCTTCTGCTTCCTCTCGCGGCCCGCGCGCAGGCCGTACCCTGGGCGACTTCGCTCAGCCCGAACCCCGACGCCGAGTCTCTGCCCGAGGATCGCGGCGCCGGAGGCCTGGCCCAAACTCTGCGTAAGCTGCGCACCTGGGCGAGCCTGATGATGATCGTCGCGCACCCGGACGATGAGGACGGCGGCATGATGACCTACGAATCCCGCGGGCAGGGCGTGCGCACCGCGCTGATGACGCTGACCCGCGGCGAAGGTGGCCAGAATGCCATGTCCGGCGAAGCCTATGACGCGCTCGGATTGATGCGCACCAATGAGCTGTTGCTGGCGGATGAGTACTCCGGGACCGAGCAGTTCTTCTCGCGCGTGGCCGACTTCGGGTTCTCGAAGACCAAGGAGGAATCGCTCGCCAAGTGGGACCACGATCGTGTGCTCGCCGATGTGGTGCGAGCCGTGCGGCTCAGCCGCCCGCTGGTGCTCACCGCGGTCTTTACCGGCAACATCACCGACGGGCATGGACAGCATCAGGTCTCGGGCGAGATGGCGCAGGAGGCCTTTACGGCGGCCGGCGATCGATCGATGTTCCCGGACCAGATTGCCGCGGGTCTGCTTCCCTGGTCGCCGCTGAAGGTCTATGCGCGCGCGCCCTTTGTGGCGGCGTCTCCAAAGGGCATGTACGACTACGCGACCGGCAAGTACTCCCCGGTCCATGTATATGACTATGTGGCAAAGACGTGGTCCGACCACTTCCCTGCTCCCACGCTCAGCATTCCCGAGGGCGCCTACGACCCGCTCCTCGGGCAGTCGTATTTTCAGATGGCGCGCCAGGGCTGGAGCCAGCAGAAGTCGCAGTACGGAGGCGGGTACACGCCCCTGCCTGGACCCTACAGCGTCGACTATCACCGCTACGGCAGCCGCGTCAGTTCAACCGAGCATGAGGCCGGCTTCTTCGACGGCATCGACGTCACCCTGCCGGGCATGGCCGTGCTCGCACACGGGCACGTGCCTGAAATCGCAGCCAGGTTGCGCGCGATCGACGCCGACATCGCACGCGCCTCGGCGGCGTACGCTCCTGAGGCGCCTGCGAAGATCGCCCCCGATCTGCGCAATGCCTATCTGAAGACCAAGTCGCTGATGGATGAGATCGACAGCAGTAGCGCGTCGACAGCAGAAAAGTATGACCTCGACCATGTGCTGCAGATCAAGCTGGTTCAGCTGAACGAGGCGCTTGCCGAAGCATTCGGCCTCCAGGTCAACGCGCTGGTCGCGACCCCCGGGCAGACCTCGCTGCAGCCGCAGGAGACCGCGCCCGCGATCACTCCCGGCTCGAGCTTCGACGTGCGCGTGCATGTCACCGCATCCTCAGAGTGGGGCGTCGGGAAGCCGCTTCAGCTCGCGCGCGCCTGGGTGGAGACGCCCGTCGCCGAGCACTGGACGGTGTCGCCGCCGGTCATCCATCCCGCGACCGAGAGCGCGGAAGATGCATTGATCCATGTGACGGCTGCAGCAACCGCCGCGCCCACTGCTCCCTACTTCACTCGCCCGTCGCTCGAGCAGCCTTACTACGACATCAGCGATCCCGCGGACGTAACCCGGCCCACCACCCCCTACCCGGTCAGCGGCTGGGCGATGTTTGTCTACGGTGGCGTGCCCATCACGCTCGGGCAAGTGGTGCAAACCACGCACCGGGTGCACGGGCTCGGCAATCTGTCACAGCCGCTGGTGGTGGTGCCGCCGCTGTCCGTCTCCCTGGCGCCGCATGCCGCGATCGTCCCGGTCGGCACCTCGACCTATTCCGTCACCGCTGCGGTGACGAACGAACAGCAGGGTCCGGCGTCGCTAACGTTGACGCTCAAAAGTCCCAGTGGAACCACCGTCGAGCCGCCCTCAGTGTCGGTGACGCTCGCGCCCGGCGAAACCAAGAAGCAGTTGTTTCAGGTCCACTTGCCGGCGAATGCCGCGCAGGCAGGCTACGCGCTCAGCGCCGTTGCCCGCAGCGGCGAGCGAGACTACTCTGCCGGCTTTGAGACCGTCGGCTACCCAGGCCTGCGCCCTGCTAACCTCTACCGTCCGGCGACCATGCTGCTGCGCCCGGTCGACGTTCACGTCGCCCCGGACTTGAGGATCGGCTATGTCATGGGCACCGGCGACGAAGTGCCGGATGCCTTGGGCGAACTCGGTCTGCACCCGCAGCTGCTCACGCGCGAAGACCTGCTCTCGGGTGACCTCGCCCGCTTCGACACCATCCTCGTCGGCATCCGCGCCTACTCGGCGAGACCTGAGCTCGCCGCCGCCAACGCGCGCCTCCTGACCTTTGTCCACGGCGGCGGCACGCTCGTCGTCGAGTACCAGGGTCCCGAGTACGACCACGACTTCGGCCCCTACCCGCTGCGCCTGGGCGCAGCCGAGCGCGTGGTCGATGAGCAGGCTCCCGTCACCCTGGTCCAGGCCGGGCCCCCTAGTTCCCTGCTGACTGCCCCGAATCAGATCACGGTGCAGGACTTCGCCGGCTGGGTCGAGGAACGCGGGCACTCCTTTCTCGAAAGCTGGGATCCTCAGTACTCGACCTTTACCGAGACTGCGGATCCGGAACAGGACCCGCAGCGTGGCGGATTGATCGAGGCCCGCTATGGATCCGGGCACTACATCTATGTCGCGTACGCGCTTCACCGGCAACTTCCCGAGGCAGTCCCGGGCGCGTTCCGCATCTTGGCCGATCTCGTCAGTGCCGGAAGAACGGGGAAAAGCGCCGGGAAAACGCCCTGAGACGATACATGATTGTCCAGACTTGCCAAACCCGGGACATTACTTAGGACTGGTTCGTTGCCTATTTATGGCGCGTTCGCGGAATCTTAACAATATCCTGCCAACATAAACACGTTCCACTCCATCGATCGGCCTTGCGACCGTGCCTGTTTTCATGCGTGGGGGTCGATCCTGGAATCCGCACACCAGAGAGGCCTAATGAACACGAATCTCAAAGCGCTGGCGAGCCTGGTATTGGTCTCGGCGCTGGCAGGCGCCCGAGCAGAGGCACCGGCAGCTGCTCCCGATCCGGCACCAAAAACCAGCCGCAGGCACCACACCAGGGTGGTCAAGTCGACCAAACCCAGCGTCGAATCGCAGATTGAAGCCCTGCGCAGCGACCTCTCTGCGCAGAAGACGCAGATTGACACGCTTCAGCAGCAGCTCTCCGCGAGTCAGCAGCAGTTAACCCAGGCCCAGGCCTCGGCACAGGCTGCCATGCAGCAGGCGCAGGATGCCATGTCCACGCAGCAGGCGGCGATTACGCAGAACACGCAGTCTGTGAACACGCTCCAGAGCGCCGTTACCGATCTGACCACCAACACTGCCTCGCTCGCAAGCACCTTGCAGACGGATCAGACCGAGACCAGGAAGATGATCCAGCATCCGGATGCGCTCGGATACAAGGGCATCACCTTATCGCCCGCGGGCAGCTTCATCGCCTTTGAGACGGCCGATCGTAATCGCGCCACCGCTTCAGACATCCCGACGCCCTTCAGCGCCATTCCGCTAAGCGCCTCCGATGCCGGTCATATCAGCGAGTTCTACGCGACCGGCCGCCAGTCGCGCCTGGCCTTAAACGCAGTCGGCAAGCTGAACAACATCGCGCTGCGCGGCTACTACGAGATGGATTTCCTGGGCACCGGCGTCACCTCGAACAATAACCAGTCCAACAGCTACGTGCTGCGTGAACGCCAGCTCTGGGGACAGGCGGCCTTTACCAACGGCTTCTCGGTTACAGGCGGCCAGGAATGGACGCTGGCAACAGAGACCAGGGTCGGGCTTGAAAACGGGACCGAGTACCTGCCCCAGACCATAGACCCGAACTACAACGTCGGCTATGTCTGGGCGCGTCAGCCTGCCATCCGCTTCGTGTACAAGGCCGGCCCGGCCATGTCCGCGGGCTTTTCGCTGGAACAGGCGCAGACCCTGGCCCCAGGCTGCTCCGCATCGTCAGGCGGTTACTGCCCGATCAACTACCTGGCAGGCGCCGTGGGTACCAGCGCCGGCTTGTATAACAGCGCCGGCGCGCCCGGTGTCGTCTCGGTAGGCGGCAGCACCGGGATCACCACCACTCCCACAGATGCCTTCAACGCCCCTGTCACTACCTACGCCTATAACCTGTCGCCGGACATGATCGGCAAGATCGCCCTGGACTCCAAGCTGGCCCATGTGGAACTGTTCGGGATTGCTCGCGTCTTCCGCAACCGCATCTATCCGAACCAGAACGGACAGACCGGCCAGGCGCTGTCGACGACCGTCGCCGCGGGCGCAGGCGCGTACAACAACTCGAGTGTCGGCGGTGCTGCGGGCGGTAGCCTGCGCATGCACACCTTCATGAGCAAGGTCGATCTCGGCATCAAGGGTATGTACGGCGATGGCACCAGCCGCTACGGCACCACGCAGCTGGCAGACGTCACCCTCAGGCCGAATGCCCAGTTTGCACTCCTGCATAACTTCTCAACCCTGGGGAGCATCGAGGCGAACGTGACCCCTCGGCTGGCCATGAACTTCTACTACGGCACCGACTACGTGTTCCGCAGTGTCTTTGCTGACGGTACCGGAACGGGCACAGAGGGCTATGGCTCACACCTTCTCGCCACCTCCGGCTGCGGTACGGAGCCGGCTCCGGGCAGCACCGTTGGCGGGTCCGCCGCGGCTGGTACGGTCAACGGCTTCTCGCCCACGGCCGCAGGAAGCTGTGCGCCGCAGACCAAGGACACCCAGGAAGGTACGGTCAGCATGTACTACGACTTCTACAAGGGACCCATGGGCCGTATTCGCGAAGGCTTCCAGTACAGCTACATCGAGCGCTTCACCTACCCCGGTCTGAACAGCATCGCCCCCAAGGCGACGGAGAATGTTGTCGAGACCTCGTTCCGCTACTACCTGCCGTAGCCTGCTGCTACGGACGGACAAAGGGCACCCGCAAGGGTGCCCTTTGTC